>PAZU01000007.1 GCA_002715725.1 Methanobacteriota archaeon
TCCCCATCCATAGAAAACACTCCGTCAACGATCACTAGCTTCCTCTCAGCATCTTGATTGTCTTTGAGAACTTGTTCGAATGCTCCCATATCGTTGTGAGGAAATACTGCTCTCTGGGCTTTTGTCAACCTTACTCCGTCAATAATTGAGCCGTGATTTAATTCGTCTGAGATAATAATGTCCTGCTTGCCCTGTACCAGTGAAGGAATTAATCCAACATTAGCGGTATATCCTGCAGAATAGATTAGTGAAGATTCAACTTTCTTGAATTCTGCAACTTTATCTTCCGCTTCAAGGTGAATGTCCATAGTTCCAGCAATCGCTCTTACAGAACCGCTTCCAGCCCCGTACTTTCTAGTTGCGGCGATAGAAGCCTCGACTACTTTAGGATGGGTTGTTAGGTTCAGATAATTATTAGCAGATAGCATAATTGTTGGTTTACCGTCCATCGTACAGCGAGGTATGTTTGCACTTTCTAGTGTTGGAGGTTGCCATAGAAGCGATTGCTCTTCTAGATGCGCGTATCTTTCTTCCATCCATGATAAATCCCCTGCCATGACAATCCTAAGGGGTTGTTCTACATGTTGTTTTGCTCCGTTGCAAACAGTCATGAGTGAGAGGCTTCTCGGCCGGTCAATGCGAATCCATGGAATTGTATCATCTGGTCTCGGACGAGCTCATATTTTCATGTCTCAGGAACATTACCAAAGCCAATTCAAAACCATCATTGGTGGAGGCGCATGGCCAGGTACTCTGAATGTTAAGGTCGAAGGCGAATCTTTGATTCAGTACAAGAAGTTGAGAGTAAGTGCAGGATTGGAAGAAGGCGAAGGGAGCGACATCGAGTTGCACCCTGTCAAAGGATTCGACAGGGATGGAGTTTCATTCGGAGGAGCGACAGCATTTCTTGCTACAATTGAATCCAAAGGAGCTAGTCATGATTGTGCAGTCCTAATCCCAGATCTAACCAGACACGAAGACGTGGTTGAGGTTATCGCAGAAGTTTTCCTGCGAGAATCATGTTCTCTAGTCGATGGAGAGACGGTCAGTATCGTCCTTGAATGAAGTCGAATTGACGAATTATGATTTCTTTTTGTTGCTGTCGGCATAGATCTTGCCATCTTGAACTAGAATGGTCGGGCTTCGGAATTTGCGGCTCTGTAGATTCAATATCAGGAATTCCTTCCCATGTTACCGACCAAAGTATTAGCCAATCAGGGTCAGCCAAACCTAGATCAATTTCAGTTTGAGGATTATCTCGGGCTTCAACAACTCTCTCTATGGTTCGAGAACCAGTAATCACGGCAAGCATGGCATTTGCAATTCTCCTCACCTGATTCCAGACAAATGCTTCACCTACAATTTCGAATCCAATGATGCGGCCATCGTTTACCCATGGTTTGCAGTCCTCTACCACTCGAGTAGTTGAGCGATCGGGTTCTCTCCTGCAAAAATTTGCCCAGTTGTGTTCGCCCTCGAACAATGAACACAAGTCAGTGAAATCATCCAAATTAGGTTCAGTCCATCCTTCCATACATTCCATTCTGTATCTGTAAGTTCGATATAATGCTCTTCGTGGGCTCCAATCATCAGCGACCTGTCTAGCATCAATCAATGAGATACTTTCCGGAATTTGATGGCCTACTGCCTTGATGAATCCTGCTTCACCCATTGCATCCCAGCGGTCCTGGTCGAGATCAATGAATCCTCCATTCAGCCTTACATGGACTCCTGAGTCTGTGCGGCTTGAGAATGCTACAGGCATCCTTTCTTGAGTCCACTTCAATTTTTTCTTAAAAATGTGCATGAATGTTCCCTGCACTGTAGGAACATCTGGTTGGACCTGACTACCGTGAAAGCAATCGCCATAATGTCCGAAACGGAAGGCGATACGCGCCTTCCGCATTTGATGCACCTCACTCATCTGAAGAAAGCATCTTTACTGCATCTTCAGCAGAATATCCTAGGCCGCCAACTGCCCAGACCAATGCCTGTCTTAGCCAAGGCTGAATCATTGGATTATCCATTGGTTGCCCAACTCGCTCGATAGCATCTACAATCAGTCTACTAGCATCAAAAAGAGTATCCTCAACAGGAATCTCGTTTAGGTCTGCCATTTTTTCAAGGCGTTGATATTCTTTGATAGCCATTGGAATTCTGCCGCAGTCTAGACAAAAATTAGCGAAAGAAGCAACATATTCTAGATTCTCTTCATCAAGTTGCATGGCCTTCTTGTAAACCTGCATGATTTTACCCGCTGGAACATCTTCTTCCATGTCCATTGAAAGGCGCATGAATGCTGATTCAGCCCAACCGTAATGCGCTACTGCATTGTCAGGTTCTGCTTCTCTAGCTTTGTCAAATAATTCCATAGCATCAGTAAATTGTCCACTTGAAAGGGCCATGCCAGCCTGCTGGATTAGGTCGCTCATGACAGCGCCTTAGAGAACAGGTTTTTGAAACCTATGTGTCAATCTTGAGATTCTGCGATTTGGTCTTTCAATTCGTTTAGAATACCAGATTGGCTATGTCTTTGATGCATATCATTCAGAAGTTGCTCGATAGACTTCCAGTTTGTGATGCAAAAGAAAGAGAATCTTGGGTCAGGAAGATCAATCTTTCTGGACCTCTGATAAGTGATGAATGCGAACATTTTCTTGAACAAACTCCTGGTGACTTGACCTTCAGCATTAGTACTCTCTCCGGAATTTCCTCCGGTTGTACCTACTGAGACAGACATTGCGTCTTCGCCGATTCCCAATTGGCTTCCAGTATCGCAAATGATTGTGTTGTATCCAAAAATCGCACCTAGCATTGTTCTTTGAGTTCTAATCTCGTTGATATTGTCGAAAAGAATCCTTCTTCCATCTCCTGGAATAATCAAGTGCTGAGTAAAAATCACTCTATGGTTTGTGATTGCATAGTGGAAACTTCTTTGATAGAATACTGTGAACAAAGTGAAGAGTACAGCCCAGAATATTCCAAATAGTGTGTAACTGAATTCATCTAGTGGAATGAATCCAGAATCTTTATTCATAATCCATGCAATGAAATCATCCAGCCTCAATACAGGTGGAGTTAATGCAACAATCAACAAGAAAATAGTGGTCCACTTGCCGCTAGTAGTTCCATTCAACATTCTGTTAAACCAAGCAACACCAAGCATTACTAGAACGAAACCGATCTCGCCAATATCAGATAACTCAATCAAGAAAACCATAGTTTTGACAAGGAAATTGTCATCACTGCTGGCATCCCAATCTATTGCAAACAACATATGTGCTCCGAGAATAATTAGTGAAACAATATACATTGGTACAAAGGCGAAAATTGATGGCTTAACATCTTTCAATATCTCTTCATCACCAGTCAGTCGGAACTTCTCAATCAGCGAATTACTGTTTGAAACAGGTTCTTTAGGTTCTTCGGTTTCTAGTGGTGAATTACTTTCTTCAGCGGTCTCAGATGATAGTTCCTCGTCGGACATCAATACCTCTCCTAATTAGTAACGGAACCTAGACGATGATGAACCTTACGGCGATTTTCTCAATGTAGGAGGCCCCAAGAGTGTTCTGCATTACCCCGGATAGTACCCCAATCCTTCCGAGTACGTATCCCTTGTTCGTCATCAATTTCTAATTTAGTGACCTCCAATGGATATTCATTGTAAGTTAGGTGTGATTTCATTCCACCCCTTGTTGGTTGGTCAAATGTCCAATGAGCTCTAGTTACTGCTTTGGCTTCAATACGGATTTCAGTTACGCCATTCCACATGTGAACATGAAAAGTTGGAAGCCCATGTTCATTGCAAGTTCTTTCAACTCTTACTTCACTAAATCTTTCACTTCTTTGACGATTTACATCATGGAACAATCCGCCCATTGATAATGGATAATGCGTAATGTCTCTTTTCTTCCAATGGCGCGAATCTTTGGCTGTAAGAGTTGGAGAAATATGTGGCAAAAACCAGTCGATATATGAGCCATCATCCAAATGTAACATGCCCCAAAACCATGGAGGTGATGGTGCTTGAACGCACACTTTCTGAAAATATGCTGAACCTTCTACCTCTTTCCCATCGATTTCTCCGGTACATAATGCTCCATGTAATCTTGAGATTCCATATCCCATTCCAAGTCCATATTCAGCTTGTGCAACCTTCATGCTAGACATTGCATCATTCCAAGGTTGCATTTTCAAATTAAAGTCGCCGTGTTCAGTTTCCAGTTTGAGCCAAAATTCATTTTCTTCATGATTAAGCCCCATCGAATATTCTTTTTCAGTGTGCGAAGCTACAATTCCACCTTTTTGATACGGCCAATCAGAATGCTCTTCAGAGATGACAATAATCCTACTCTCTTCCAAAATTAATGGCTCAATTAACTTGTTTCCATCATACCACCATGCGGCAACCATACCATCCATTGCTATGCCCCCATCCTCATCAAAACCTGGTCTACCAACCGGTTTCCATGGATGACCACTGACTTCAACCAATGGGTTGTCCTTGGTAGACCATAACACCATCAATTGTTTCCCCGCAGGATTTCCTCCCTCATCGTCCAACATAACGAGCCACCACCACCAATCCCAAGTCAAATGATGGATAGGTGGTAGGTTTTGCAATTTCCACAGGCTTGACAAATCGCCTGTGAATTTCTGCGATTCTGACATTAATCCACTTCCTTGCCTTTGAAAATGGACTGTCCAATGAACCACGACATGGCTCCTTGGAACACCAATACTAATGTTGAGATAAGGAAGGATAGCCAATTGCTAACTCCGAGATTCGGACTTCCACTGAATCCAGCCAATGGCTCTGCTGCAGGAAGTGCGACATATGCAATTTCTCCTAGCCAGTTTTCTTCTCCGTGTCCTCCGCCCCATAAACCGATCTCGATTAATTGCCAATTATCGGGCCAACTAATCGCTACACCTGCGTCTACAATGATCATTCCCCACCCAATTACAGACATGTAGCGAATTGACGAATCTCCTCCAGAAAAGATTGCAACGAATGCCATACCCAACTCCCATGCAGCAAAAATTATCGCAAGTATAACGCCATTTTTCCAAATTATTCCAAATCCGCAAAATATGGTGCCGTAAACTAACGAAACCAACATCGTAGCCCATGCTATCGACATCCAAACTCCAATGTCAGACCAACGGAAGAATCCATCGCCTGGGCCAGTGAAACCTGTGATTAAACATAAAATGATGCAGATTGAAATTATGAATGGCCAAGTAATTCCGATGTATCCTAGCATTCTGTAGAGCAACAGTTCACCTCTTGCTATTGGTTTAGCAAGCATATAGTGAATTGTACCTTCAGACATCTCTTCTCTAATCAATCCGGTAGCCAAGAAAAGAGGGAGGAAAATACCAAGGAGGTATACAATTCCAAATTTACCGATACCTAAAATGAACGACCTGTGTCCTGCTTCTTTGCCGTATTTTTCTTCATCTGGGTCCTCATCAACATTCGAATCAGCATCTACTGTGATTGATGAATTGAGTGAATCTACAGTCACTATTATGTCGCATTCCATGTCGTTGTCATTACTGTCCCTTTGACTAGACGTATCGAGATTTGTGCAATCACCGTCATCATCCTCTCCAACATAATTCTCCCCTTCGCCTAATACATCCCAATTAATGTCATCTTCATTTATCCATTTTTCAGGAGGATCAGGTTCGACCCAATCAGGGAATGAAGCGTCTGAATCCGGATTAGTACCTTCTAATCTCTCTTGGCCATCTGGGTAACCGTCACCATCAGAATCGAATGAATCACCGTCGTTATCAATCGCTTCGATTTCGGTGTTCATGGCTTCGATGTAGAATAATAGCATCAAGAATAATGCGAGAGTGGATGCAATCATCACAACCCATGTGGAAATTCGAGTGCGGTATTGCCGCATAGTGAATTCAGCTATTGCAGTAGATTTACGGTCAAGTTTTGACCAGATAGTATCCATTCGATCACTCATAATGAACCTCCTGTGAGGTACATCAAGATCGATTGAAGGTCATCATCAGGGTTGTCTATTGCTGTGACATTACTGCCGCTATCGATGATTGTGCGTGGCAGTTTTTTGTGAACTTCACCCAAGTGTTGAGTCTCGATTAGCAATTTGTTAGGGCTTGAGAATGACATTCCTGTCACTTCATCAATATTGATCATGCTCTTGGCTAGTTCTCGAGGATTGTCACATTCCAATTCAATCTTGTGTGGATGCTGGTCCAGCATTTCTCTAATTGCATGAGAGTTACCTAGAGCAAGAATTCGTCCCCGATGTAGAATTACAATTTGTTCTGTGATTCTCTCAATCTCATGAAGAATATGGCTAGAAACCAAAACCGTTCTACCCATCGCTCCGAGTTCCTTAATCACATTCATGATAGTTGTTCTTGCAAGTGGGTCACAACCTTGTAATGGTTCATCAAGAATAATCAATTCAGGATCATTTACCAATGCATGCGCAATTTTCACTCGCTGCCTCATACCTTTGGAAAATTGACCGATTCTTTTGTGCATAACATCTGCTAATGAAACGAATGATAGTACCCTTGTTGCTTCTTTGCTCGCCTCTTCTCTTGTCATTCCGTGAAGTCTGGCGAAAGTTACAATGAAGTCGAATGCAGTCATCCAATCATACATCTTTTCGTGCTCAGGAACAAACCCTACCCGAGAGTAAGGTGCAGGGTTTTTCCACGGGTCCGTGCCGAATAACCTAATTGCTCCTGAACTTGGTTTGATTTTACCCATCATTAATTTGAAAAGAGTAGATTTACCTGCACCATTCATCCCCAAAATCCCAGTTACTCCACCTGAAATCCCAAGTGAAACACTATTCATCGCATTGATTCTTCCATATGATTTAGAAACACGGTCGAACATGACTACGGGAGTGTTCTCCACAGGCTTCCATTCTGTAGTTTCTGCAGTTCCATGCTGTGTTACATCGGGCATCATTCCCTAGTCACCTCCAGCGAAGAAACTCGATTTGCAAGCAAGTATAGTGCCAAACCATTCATGATTACAACTGAAATTAAACTCCAAACCCATGGGTGGTCATATGTCATTTCTGTCCCGATTAGTGCTTGGCAAACATGCGCAACTGCATCGTAAGGTGAAATGATGTACAACAATGATTTATCGAATAGGGCATCGATAATTGCTGCCATGGAACGTGTGCCCATTAGAATAGCGATTAGGCCTATTGCTGGGAAGAATCTACCTCGAGAAATACTGGATAGTGCAAGCCCAATTGATGTGTAGGTAAAAGCCAGAATCATCCCACAAACAAATGTAGCCATGAACATTGGGAATGTGTCGATAATCCATGCCCAACCTTTGCCCATTACCAAGATATCAACGAAATAGTATATCATCAAAGTTCCATTGATAATGAAAAGTAGAATCAATGCTACAGAGAGGAATTTCATGGCAGCATAGTCGAACCTATTTATTGGCCTAGAAAAGTATAGTGCGCTTGTGCCATGCGATCTATCTTCAGAAATCATTCCTCCAACTAATAACGCAGCTACGATTGGATAATACAGAATGTTTCGTGGGAAAAATCCCATGACGTGTCCATACAAGTTATCTCGATTAACTCCCCAAATATCATACAGGGTAGGCTCTCCTATCATGCCAAACAATAAGGCAAGTGCTACATCGGTCATAGATGCAATAATTACGAAGAAAATGAAAAGTTTAGTTGGCAAATTCCATGGCCTGTGGCCTTTGGTGAATATTCCTAAAATGTGATGGCGCAAAATCGCCCAATTCCGCATCCAGCGCGGGTTCAAAGTGCCTTCCCATGGCTTGTAAATCTGCTCAAAAATTTGTCCTTGTGGTACAGAAGCAACTTGAGCAGAGTTAGCGTCGTCATCACTTGCAGACCACGCTGCCTGCATCTTGGTTTGTCCAGTTACTGGTGTTTCTGCACCGAATGTTTCTTCCTTGGATTTAACAGGCTCGAAAGGCGTATTTTCATCGACATCTGAGTCAGACATTTACGCACCTCCTAACAAGTCATCACTGGTCTTGACATCGTGTCCAAGTCGTTCCATTATCACTAAGAATAAATCTTCTAGACTAGCCTCGTGGTCGTGCATTCTGCGAACTTGAGTTCCTATGTCTGCAGCTGCTTGAAGAATCTCATTATAGCAGCCTTCTCCACTATGCCCTACTCTCATTACTCGGCCTTCACGCCTGACCTTCATTCCTCTGTCAGTAAGTGTTTCTTCCATTTTTCCGGGAGAGCCCCAAACGTGAATTTCGATTTCTTTATCAATCGCTTTGAGGTCGTCAATTTTTCCTTGAGCAGCAAGTTTGCCCTTGTGTAGCAATACAATATTTTCACAAACTCTCTCTACATCATCCATCAAGTGAGATGCCATCAAAACCGATCTCTGTCCCTGGTTAACGGTGGTCTCAAGAGTATTCAGCATGAATTCTCTTGCTTTTGCATCTAATCCGTTACTTGGCTCATCGGCAATAATTAGAGCAGGGTCATGGATTAATGCACAGGCCAATTTCGTGGCTTGCTTCATACCGGTCGAAAATGAAGAAACTTCGCGATATCTCTGTTCGCCCAATCCAACATACTCCAGTGCTTGATGTGCTCTTTGAAGCGCGATATTGGGGTTCATTCCAATCAATTCTCCGCTATATCTCACTTGATGAATCGCATCCATATTTGGGTTCAATGCATCATATTCTGGCATGTAACCAATGCGCTGTCTGATTTGATCGCCTTGGGTTCGGATGTCGAACCCGAGTACCTTTCCTTCTCCTGAAGTAAGTTGAATCAATCCTAGCATTGTTTTCAGGAATGTGGATTTGCCAGCACCATTTGGGCCAAGCAAACCGGTTGAGCCTCTTTCGATTCTGATGTCGAGAGAATCAAGTGCGACATGTGGTCCGTAAGATTTGGTAAGAGCAGTTGATTCGATAATCAACTCTTCTACCATGAATTAGACAGATGAAGGTGGGCCTTTGAACATGCCCCTTTCAGGGGCAACCTTCTCTGACCTTTACTGCAATTCCTTTTGTAAAGGTCGCAAATTCTTGCGGAGTAGATTGGGAGCGTCCAATTGCTAGAAGTTCTCCAGATGAATTTACCACTAGTACAGTTTCACCCGGTCTTGTCCATTCGTCACATGCAATGACGAAACCATGCATTACATTCCTACCATCTTTGACGAAAGGCGCTGCATCATCATCGACAACAATCCACGCAGGCCCCTTGCCCACATGATTGATCAATTTACTAGATGAGAATCCTTGAGGTATTTTCTCATTTCGCAGTTGGTGTAATTTTCGAGCGCCATTTACTGTAAGTGAAATTCCACCTTCTGCTAACCTCGGTGAAAACAAATGCTCACCTTTTGAATCAAACACATTTCTAATTCTTCCAGTTCTGCTCATTACGAATGTAGCATCTTCACACATCGAAATTGCTTCACTTTGTTTGACATTACACAATACGCATAACTTGTCAACAATTTGAGAGCGCTTCTTATCATCTGGGTTACGCTCAGTAGGTTCTATCCCTAACAACTCGAAAACTCGTTTGTGTAAATCTTCTGTGTCTGATATATCCACAGGGATGACTTTCCTATTATGTATGCCATATTGTTCCAGTTCATTTTGTACCTTGTTGAAATCTGGCTTACTATCCCACAACCAGCTTGGGCCTTCGATATGTGCCCATGGATTAAGGTCTTCAAGACCCCAAGGAACTATTCCAATCGGTGTCTGGATAAATAACTCGTAATCCAGCCAACATATTCGCTCAACTAAATCTCCAATTTTGTCTCGCCAAGGGGCACTGGTTCCGTGAAATAGAACTACATCACCTGATTTTCTTGATAACCATCTTGAGAGTATTTTTCTCTTTGCCATATCGATATGAGGTCTGCTTAGAGTATCGTTTCCTCCCCATGATTCTCCTCCTCCCCTTGGGGTAAGTTGCGAATTAACTAGCCAGTCCCAATTTTCTTCCCAGCGACCTTTCTCTTTTCCGGTTTCTTTGGATGCTGAAATTTCGTCTAGAATTAGTGGCTGCATTTTCATCTTCGAGGGATTAGTTGTCAGCCAAAGAAACGCTTCACGGAGTGCGGGATGTTCGTGACTTCTCCTTTCCGCTAATCTCCAGATCGTTCCATCCCGAACTGCTTGTCGGCACCTCGACATTTCTTGGAGTGTTACTTCTAAATTGTATTTTGACAATAAAATCGTTTTTTCTTCTTTGTTCATTTTGCGAACATCTGACGGAGAAAAATGGGTAATTGAAGGCATAAGAATTGGCCATTCTTCAATATCCGCTATCTTTTCTGTCCCCCATGGCGTCAATAATCTTCCATCTCTAGCAAATAGAACATATGCTGCTGAGTCAAACAAGTCGGCGCCCATGGCGATTAGCATTGGAAATAGCATCGGATGGCCGCATCCAAACATGTGTACTGGTCGATTAGGTGCTAGATTAGATTTGCATGCCAGCATGATTTTTGCCAAATCTTTGTATTTTTGTTTCTCCATAATTGGAACAATTCCTCCAATAGGGTGAACATTGAACTCAAGTTTGCTCATTTCTTTAGCACTTATTGCTCGCAAATCAGAAAACAATCCACCTTGAATCGGACCGTTGAGCATTACGTCCCCAGATGTTTCAATTGAAATCTGCCCTCTATCGAGTGTCTCCATAACTGCACTTTCTACTTCAGAGAATTTCATATCAGGTCTTGTGAATACATCGAGCATGGTGGCAACATCAACACCTATGTCTTTTTGAAATTGTACAATTTCTTCAACACCGACTTCTACATCACCATATACATACGATTGGAATGTTCCCGAGTCCGTCATAACCATGCCAGGGTAATCCAATAATGAGTGCACACCATTTTTGATGGCTTCATCTTTCAATTTGTCATGTTTCCAAATTACATATGAGTTGGTAATTAGAGCTTGAATGCCATATTTATCCCACATTTCTCGAGGTTCGATTGTTCGAATATTGGGATTGATTACAGGTAGTAAGCAAGGCGTATCTACGATTCCGTGTTTTGTATGTAATCGGCCAAGTCTAGCTTGGCCATCACGGGCAGTAATCTCGAATTTACCCCTATCTTTTTCCCGACAGGATACAGGGTCATCTCGGGTACCATTCTGCCATTTCATATTCTCACCCTAATTCATACAAAATCTACTTGCCCGTGAGCTAGTATAAATTCTCGGCCCAAGTCATCAAAAGTGTCTAACAAACTGGAACAGAAACTGACTTTTGCGATTTCTTCATCGCTCTCCAAATCGGTCTTGACTCCTTGCAATGTTCCTGGGGCAGCACCACAAGATAGGCACGCACCGGTCAAATCAAGAACTAGATTGAATCCATCATCTTCGAGTTCGGATGATGTAACCTTAATCCCACCTCCATGTCCGTCTAGAGCAGCCCTTACTTGGCCAAGTCGTGCCAGTAATGCAGGCACCAAATCGTCAACATCTGATAGGGATGTGTTTCGTAGAATTTCATCGTTTTCAACGTCTGTTGACTCAGCAATTCTTCGTTGGGCTTCGACTTCCATCGCAGCCGCCGCTTCAAGGCGATACTGTTCTAGAATGTCGTCATCCATGGTAACGCGTTCAGTTTTCCGTTCAAGAACCCTCGCTTTGAATACCCTGAAGTCTGTACAGTCATTGATAAAGGTGTGACTCTAGGGTTAGACATGGGAGACGAGATGTTGTGCATCGAGAACCTCCATGTTAGCGTGGATGACACCGAGATTCTCAAGGGCGTTTCCTTGAGAATTAATCTTGGTGAAGTACATGCTGTCATGGGACGAAATGGTTCAGGGAAATCAACATTAGCTAATGTCATAATGGGGCACCCCGCCTATGAAATCACATCTGGAGATATCAAATTTAAAGGTACATCTTTGGAAGAAATGGAAGTTTTCGAAAGAGCCAGAGCTGGAATGTTCCTCTCATTCCAATACCCTTCATCGATTCCAGGCGTTCAAGTTGGAACCTTTTTGAGAAAGTCCGTTTCAGCGGTTAGAGGCGATGAAGCCCCTTCTGCTAGAGAATTCAGAAAAGAATTGAAATCGCACATGGATGCGTTAGAGATGGACAAATCATTCCTAGCACGATATGTCAATGACGGATTTAGCGGAGGAGAAAAAAAGCGTCTAGAAATACTTCAGATGCTGTTGCTTAACCCTACTCTTGCCCTGTTAGATGAAACTGATTCGGGACTTGATATCGATGCTTTGCGAGTGGTTGCAGAAGGTATCAATAGTATCACTCCAAGAGCGGGTTGTCTTTTGATTACTCATTACCAGAGATTACTGGACCATGTGAAACCAGATTATGTGCATGTTATGATAGATGGAAAAATCGTCAAAACAGGTGGAGCGGATTTGGCAGTAAAACTTGAAGCACAAGGTTACGATTGGATAGAAGCATAGAGGTGATTACATGTCCGGAGATATAGCTAGGGATGCGGTAGGTGATTATCGCTATGGATTCCACGATCCTGAGAATGCAACAATTCGTTTCGATAAGGGTCTTTCCGAACAAGTAGTCAGAGATATTTCGGAATTGAAGAATGAACCTGATTGGATGACTGAGATTCGAGTTAAAGCCTACCACCGTTTCATGGAAATGCCAATGCCATCATGGGGTAACTGTGACATGCTCAATCAAATCGACTTCGATGCAGTGACATACTTTTTACGTTCTTCCGAAGGGACTGAGAAAGATTGGGACGATGTTCCTGATGATATCAAGAATACATTTGACAGACTTGGAATCCCCGAAGCAGAGCAAAAATGGCTTGGCGGAGTAACTGCTCAGTATGAATCCGAGGCTGTTTACCATTCCATTAGAGAAGATTTAGAGGAACAAGGAGTTCTATTCTTTGACATGGATTCCGGATTGAAGGAGCATCCGGATCTTGTGAAGAAATATTTCTGTTCAGTAGTTCCAGCAAGCGACAATAAGTTCTCTGCACTAAATACAGCGGTTTGGTCGGGTGGTTCATTTATCTATGTTCCAAAAGGTGTTCATGTAGAATTACCTGTTCAAGCATATTTTAGAATCAATGCAAAAAACATGGGTCAGTTTGAACGAACACTGATCATTGCAGATGAAGGTTCATCAATTCACTATGTTGAAGGTTGCACAGCACCTACTTATTCAACCGAATCTCTGCATTCTGCAGTAGTAGAATTGATTGCCATGGAGGGAGCAAAAATCCGCTACTCTACAGTTCAAAACTGGTCAGCCAATGTGTATAACTTGGTAACTAAGAGGGGAATCGCACATTCTAATGCTACCATCGAATGGGTAGACGGTAACATTGGTTCCAAGTTGACAATGAAATATCCATCGGTAATTCTCAAAGGCGAAGGTGCCCATGCAGAGGTAATCTCAGTTGCTTACGCAGGTAAAGGTCAACACCAAGATGCAGGTGCAAAAGTACATCATCTTGCTCCGAATACTACATCCAATATTTTGTCCAAGTCTATTGCCAAAAATGGAGGACGTTCATCTTACCGCGGTATGTTACAGGTAACACCGAAGGCAAAGGGATGCCGTTCAAAGGTTATTTGTGATGCTTTAATGCTCGATGCAGATAGTCAATCAGACACATATCCTACAATGGAAGTAGGAAATTCGAGCGCTGATTTAGAACACGAAGCAAGTGTCTCGAAAGTTAGTAATGACCAGCTATTCTACCTGATGTCTAGAGGACACAGTGAAGAAGAAGCGATGGGTATGATTGTGAATGGTTTCTTTGAGCCGTTTACACGAGAATTGCCTATGGAATATGCAGTTGAACTCAATCGTCTTCTTGAATTGGAGATGGAGGGTGCAATTGGATGATGCAGTATCCGCAAATCAGTATCCCTCATCGTTCACAACATCTCTGGCGTTACACCCCTTGGAAGAGAATACATCCTACCAAGGTCACTGAAATGCCATCCTCAGATTCGATTGAATTTTCATCTGGTCAAGATTCTAAGATGGATGACAGTGATGAGATTGCCCGTTCATTCATTCACTCAATTTCTACAAGTTGCAAGAAAGTTATACTCAAAGACGAAACATTGGAACTAGACCTACGCTGCTCAGGCCACATTTGTTCAGGAGAATTGAACATTGAATCATCAGGCAAGTCTACGATAATCATTAGACTTTCAGGAGATGCCGGTTGGACAGGATTGCGCATACATGGAACTGTAGAAGGGAAACTTTCCATGGCTACAATAAATGATTTGTCGAAAGATGGACATTTTTTGCGTTGCGAGGATTGGGATGTTGGTAGAGATTCAGAACTTGAATTTGCTACATTATCCGCAGGAGGATTCCTCAACAAATCCGATCTTCGAGTAGATCTTACCAACAAAGGAGCGCAAATTCGCGCAGGTATTGCATCGAATGGTTATGCTTCTAGACATGATGACCACCATGTCGAAATTAAGCATAGCATAGGGCATACAGATTCCTCATTAATGATGCATGCATCTTGCGGTGATTCATCACATTCTGTTGGTACAGGATTGCTGACTATTTGCGAGGGTGCGGATGGAAGCGATGCAGGACAAGTTTTCCGCAATTTATTGCTATCCGAGAAGTCTCGTGCCGAAGCAATTCCAGAATTAGAGGTTTTAGCAGATGATGTAAAAGCAGCACACGGCGCTGCTAGCGCACCAATCGATGCTAACCAAATTCACTATTTGTCATCTAGAGGACTTTCTCCTGACGAGTCATCTGCATTAATCGTTGAAGGATTTTTGATGGATGCTTTTAGAGATATAAAGAATGAAGAAGTTGTATCTGCAATTAGAACTAGGCTGCTAGTACATCTGGAATGTTTGATGAATGGGTGATTCTATGAAGAAGGAGTTCCCAATATTTTCTAGACAAGTGAATGGCCGTCCGTTGGTCTATCTTGACAACGCAGCTACAACACAAAAGCCAGCATGTGTTATCGATGCAATGTCTCAGTACTATTCCTCATCAAATGCAAATGTCCATCGTGCAGTCCATACTCTCGCAGGAGAAGCAACTGAGGGATATGAAGCATGCAGGAAGTTGCTAAAACAGAGATTTAACTCAGATTATGTTGTTATTACTAGTGGTACTACTGAGGCAATTAATCTCGCTGCCCATGCTTGGGGAGAACACAATTTACAACCAGGAGATGTTGTTGTATTAACTGAAATGGAGCATCACAGCGATATTGTACCATGGCAAATGCTAGCAGAAAGAATCGCAATCGAATTGAGATTCGTACCTGTTGAAGATGGAGAACTTGATTTAGAGGCTCTAGAAGTTGCTTTAGATGGTGCAAAATTAGTTTGCGTAGTTCATACCTCGAACGTTCTTGGGGTAAGGAACCCTGTAGAACAGATAATCGCAATGTCGAAATCAGCCGGTGCTAGAGTACTGATCGATTCGGCCCAAGCAGTGCCACATGAATTGATTGACTTCAAAGAGATTGGAGCCGATTTCATGGCGTTTAGTGCTCACAAGATGTGTGGGCCAACAGGTATTGGTGCTTTGTTGATTAGCGATTCTGCATTCAATGAAATGCATCCTTTCATGGGCGGCGGTGACATGATTCAAACAGTAACTCTTGAAGGTTCAACATATCAGACAAATGAACACAAATTTGAGGCTGGAACTCCTAGAATTGCTGAAGGAGTTGGTTGGGCTGCTGCTTTAGAATGGATGTCACAAATCGATTTAGAAAGCCACCACAAACGCCTTCTCAAGATAGCGAAGAATGTTGCAGACCAACTCGAGGAAAAAGGAATGAAGGTTTATTCTACGCTCAATCCCGGTGATGCAGCAGTAGTATCATTCACTCACCCTACAATTCACCCAGAAGATTTTGCTAGACTTCTCGACGCTCAAGGTATAGCGGTTAGAACAGGACATCATTGCGCTCAACCTTTGATGGAAAAACTGGGAGTCAATGGCACTATTAGGGCATCTTTCTACATCTACAATGATGATTCAGATGCAGAGATTTTCTTAACTGGAATAGATCGAGTCTTGGAGGCTATGGCATGAATTGGCCGGATTCGATACAAGAGATAATCGAAGAGTTCAAAGAAATTGAAGACCAATTTGAAAGATTGGAAGTGCTGATGGATTTCGCCGAAGAAGTGGATGAACTACCCGTTGAAGATTGGAATGATTCTAATTTGGTAAGAGGTTGTCAATCTGTAGCTCATATCGAAGTAAGTGTTCGTGAAGAATTGGTATGGATGCGTGCTGCAGCAGATGCAAAAATGGTCCAAGGGCTACAAGGGATTCTTTCGATTGCTGTCAACGGTTCATCGCCTGAAATCGTGCTGCAACTAACTCCGGATTTCGCTGAAGAAGCAGGTATTTTGGTAAGTTTAACCCCCTCGCGTTCGAATGGATTCAGAACTATGTTTGATATGGTTCAAAATAAAGTAAAGGAGGCAATATTGTGAGTACTAAAGAAGAGGTAATGACAGCACTGGACGAGGTTGAAGACCCAGAGTTAAGTCTGTCAATAGTTGAGTTAGGTTTAGTTTATGATGTTCGTTTTGAAGATAAGGACGGGGTTCAACATGCTGAAGTGGACATGACTTTGACCAGCCCGGGCTGCCCTGCTGCTGCTGAAATAATGGCTGCAGCTCACCGTGCTGCATTAAAAGCAGTTGAGAGTGTACACATCAATCTAGTATGGTCCCCAAGGTGGGATCCAAAAGTCCACGCATCCGAGGATGCTAGGATGGACATGGGAATCTGGGATTGATTTCTAGAATTTATCTCTTGATAATTATTGATAGCAAATCACCATCTTTCAGTTGGTGATCTAGGCCGACACGCTGCCAATCGAATTTCGCTGATGGTCCTTTAACACGTGCAAATCTAAATTTCCTAACGAAATCTCGGTGAAGGTTGTTGCACACATTTTCCACAGTTGAATCGTCCTTTACAATCAACGGTTCTTCAAGATCTGCTTCCTGCCCTTGGGGCTTCAAGAATACACGCATGAAACCAAGGTTGTCGTAAATGAAATCTTTCAGTTCATCCAGCCCAGTTCCCTTGAATGCAGAGATTCTCATGATAGGCCAATCTTGAGGTAGCGCCTTTTCAGCAGCAACTATTTCTTTTTCTGTTGCGATATCTATCTTGTTAACTGCAATTACAGACTTAGAGTAGATTCGACTCCCCACCATTGTATCTACCAACATTTCAGCCGTAGTATCAACTCTAAGTGTAACGATGGCTGAAGTGTATCCGAATGAGCGGATAATATCTCCCATTTCGTCAGACGTTAAGTGCGTCTGTTCTACAGTTGTACGAACATCTATTCCGCCCTTGTCAACCCTTTTGACGAAAACAGGAGGTTTAGTTTGATTAAGTCTAATTCCTGCATTTTCCAACTCTCTATTGAGTACTCTGAAGTGAGAATCTTGGAAGGGGTCCACGATGTAAAGAACCATGTCGCATGAGCGAATAACACCGAGGATTTCTTTACCACGTCCCTTTCCTTCAGCAGCACCTTTGATGAGACCGGGTAAATCTAAAATTTGGATTTTAGCACCACGATGTTCCATCAGACCAGGGATACATGTTAGAGTTGTGAATGCGAAATTTCCTGCTTCAGACTTTGCATCAGTTACCTGAGTGATAAGAGTGGACTTTCCTACAGACGGAAAGCCGACCAATGCAACTGATGCATCACCGGATTTCTTGACTTCGAAACCCTTTGCAGGTCCTGCCGCTTTGGCAGATGCAGCTGCTTTTTCTTCCTTGAGTTTCAGTTGCGCAATTTTTGCTTTCAATTTGCCAATATGCGCATTTGTAGCTTTATTCTTTTGAGTCTTGTTGATCTCATCATAGAGGGCTTGGATTTGCTCTTTGATTGTAGCCATATCACACCCTCCTAGTCACAACGGACGGATGTGCATTCTTGAATGCTATCTATTCCTTAGTTCAAATCTATGCAAACTTAGTCCCGATGGAATGATGTGCATTGCCTTGCACGCTACATCCATGGGGATTGAGATGCGCCTCCATCTGGTCGATGGAGAATGCCTGAATGAAATCCTCGAAATGGATTGGGAGCATTTCATTTCGCAAATGGAGAATAGTTCTCTTCGCTCTTTACGTCCTTCTCCAGATTCAAAGTTAGGAAGAGATTTCGATATTGATTGTGAAGCGGAATTTCTAGACCTTGCAGATGAAATTTCGGGACAGGGCACAGTTCGTCATGTGCTATCTACAAATGATGCACATGAAGCCTTGTTGAAGATTGTTGAATGGGCTAGCATCGGTCATTGGGAAGCGTGGGAAGGACGATGCTTCATATACATTGAAAATGCAATTGGAAGAGAGCTAGAACATGTGGATGACATGTATTCATATGATGTGTGGGAAGAGGTAAGGGACTCTTTGTCCCAAATGGGTGAATCTGAATATTCTGAGAAAGTATGTGCTGATTGGATGGAACGTAGAAAGAATCTAGGTGAAACCTTAGATGAATCTAAAGATCCAAGGATTATTCCAACATTTGAAGCACATGATAGGAATTCAAGAACACTTCATCATGCAGTTAATCAAAATGGGTATGTCCAAATTTTGGGCCGAGAACACTTAGATGCAAAACTATGGGGACACGGAGATTGGAATCTAGGACGGCTCCTAGATTCGTGAAATTGAAAAATGACTGGTGGTTGGAGATAACATGGACGAAGAAGAGGTAGTTGTAGAGGAAACAAATACTGATGTTCCAGCCGAAGAGGCAGCATCACCGGAAGTTGTCGAGGAAGTAGACCCCTTGGCCGAAGCACTTCAACGCGCAGAAGCCGCAGAAAAAGAAATTTCATATCGTGATGCTGAAATCCAAAATGTACGAAAGAGGTTGATGAGTGAAAAGGCTGTAGCAATCCAGTATGGAGGAATGGGAATTGCCAGAAAGATGCTCACAGTTNTGGGAGATATTGANCGTGCATTATCGGTAAATGAGGATGAAGGATTGACACTTATTCGNACAAAGATGTGGTCTGAATTAACCAGTGATGGAGTGTCAAAAATCGAGACTAAAGGNGGTAAATTCGACCCTACAAAAATGGAAGCGATTACCACACTTCCGCCTTCAGATGATTATCCTGCAAACACAGTAATCGACGAGTTAGAGGCTGGTTATATGTACAAAGATAGAGTATTAACTCCTGCAAGAGTTGTTGTGGCGTCAGACCAGTAATTGCGTACTAATCACCGAACATCGTTCAAATAAACCGAACCCACTTCTAGTCTTTCATGTGTCGGGTGGACTTCAATCATCAGTACTGGGACATTGAGTTGTTCCGCAATCTCTTCGGCGGCAGAGAGAGGAATTTCGATTCTCTGTGTTGTGGCATCATACCTTATCCATGCATCAATCAACCCCAAGTTTTCAGATAATTCCTTTACATCATCTGTAGCATCTTCGAGAGAGCAAGGAATTGCTCCGAACAGAATGGTATCATCATTAGACAAAATTTCATATGGCCGCAAAGTTGCTTTTGCTCTGCGTCTAAATCTATTTCTTAATTGCCCGGCATCCTTGAATGTGGCTGTGCAGAATTTAACATGCAAATTCATGTTTTTCGCAACTTGCTTCAATCTAATCCCTAATTCTGCAGAACCTGCAGCAGCAGCGGTTATTCCCCCTGCAAGATTGAACCCTCTAACGTCCATATTTTCTTGATTTCCGACTGTTATTTCTAACTCATTAAGATTCAAAAATTGCACAGGAGAGTCGTTTAATTCATCCAATAATGCAAGTAATTTTTCTTCTTTGTCTGGTTCAGCAGGCAATTCAACTCCAACACATATTCCTGCTTGGTGTGCAGCCGTAACAGATTCTTGATATCTACTCAAAGTAAGGTCTAGTAAATGGAATCTGAGTTCATCAAGTCCAGCATTTCCAAGGGCGCGGGCTTGTTCTGGTTTTATCGGAATTGATGTGTAGCAGTGTATGTGGTGTTCACTGCCAAATGCTGCTTTGAGTGCTTTTACCGCCTCAACAGTTTTTTTGAAATCTAGCATTGGATCGCCGCCAGTGATACCAGTGCCAGTTGCTCTCATCGCCTTACCTTCCTCTATCACTTCATCGAAATTTGTACAACGTCTTTCATTTGCAAACATGTCGGGAGATTCCCTGCGATTATCTGAAAGCGGGCAATAGTCGCAACCCCAATGACATTTTCCTGTGACGAATAGCACTAATTTGCTACCTCGTTGGCATTGTATGCAACCTTCGGCCTCACCCTCTTCGGGTGGGGCTATCTCGCTAGCCATTTGCAGTTGCACGTGCATTCGGTCTTACATCTATGGTTTGAATTCAACGGTGCGAATCATTCAATTAAGTTGCTTTACACGGCTTAGTAACCAAATGTGGAATCTGTAATCCTCAGTAAGCTCTGGATGAAATGTCAATGCCATTATGTTTCCTTCAAGAACTCCAACGACCTCTTCATCAAGCCAAGCAACGGGATGATTGCTACCCTGCAAAAACCGTGGTGCTCTGATGAAAACACCTGGGAAATTACTTTCACCATCAATCTCAATTTTTATTTCGGCCTGAAAACTTTCTTTCTGTCTTCCAAAGGCATTTCTTTCAATTGATGTTTCAATTAATCCTTGTTGGGACAAGAGGATAGCCCCCGCACATGTCCCCAAAACAGGTGTGCCGTTTACTTTGATTGTTTCCCAAATTTTAGAATAGAGATTTTCAGATCGGCTAGCGATTTTCATAGCCGTAGATTCTCCTCCTGGGAGTATGATTGCATCGACTCCTTCAACATCACTTGCTTTACGTAACTCACGAATCTCAATATCTGTGCCAATATTTTCAGCGGCTTTCAATATTGAATGCATATGTTCATGGCGAGCACCTTGCAACATTGCAACGCCCACTGTCAGCATGTGTTGTCCTAAAGGCATAGGGTTCTTCACAGCGACGGTTTGTAGTTCACTTATTGAACCGAGCGCGCCTCGCAGTATCATGGCTCATGATGGTGACTGTTTTTTGGTCCCGGGGCCAGTTCGAATGAGTCAAGCATGTTTAGACGCTTTAGCCAGCCCAACAATTACGGCCAGAGGTACTGAATTCCGAGATGTAATGGCACGATTAAACAGCGGATTACGCTATGCTTTCAATCTATCACCTTCATCTGATGAAAGGAAAAACCAGTCTTGGATTGGCGAAGATGGATACAGGGTAATTGTTGTTTCAGGTTCGGGTACTGCTGCTATGGAGATGGTGATAGCTAATCGTTTCAGACCGAATGACCGTGTTTTAGTTCCAACAAATGGAAAGTTCGGAGAACGCGTAGCTGAAATGGGTTCAAGATTTTGTAATGTTAAGCATTTGAAATATGACTGGGGCCGTGCTTTTGACTTAGGTGAAATAGAAGAACAATTGGCTAGAGGAAACTGGGAAGCTTTAGCGGTCTGTCACAACGAAACCTCATCCGGAATTACTCAGGACGCTTTAGAGTTGGCTGAGATGTGCCAAAGGCACGGAGTTGCTTTCATCATCGATGGCATAACCAGTGTTGGAGGCCTGCCCGTCCATCCCGAAGAATGGGGTGCAGAAGCAGTAGTAGTTGGTGCACAAAAGTGCACTGCGGGCCCAAGTGGCATCGCTGCAATCGCAGTCAACCAACATTTCATCGATAGGTGCAATGCAATAAGAAATCAAGATGATTCCAATCCTACATATTACCTAGATATTTTGTCAGCAATGAAAAAAGGAGGTGATGATCAAACTCCTTGGACTCCTGCAATAAATCCTGCAATGGGTTGGGCAGCGGCTCTGGAGACTCTCAAGTCGGAAGGGTTGGAAGAGAGATGGTCAAGATGTGCTTTGATGGCCAAAGGTGTCAGAGCCTTATTCACCGATTTAGGCTTTGAGTTATTAGCGGACGAATTTTTCCGTTCTGCTACAGTTACTGCAATAATGTATCCTGAAGGAATAAATGACGAATGGCGCACTAGACTAAAGAATGAATACGAGACTCAAGTTATCGGTGCGCAGGACCATCTCAAAGGTAAGATGTTTAGAATTGGCAGTATGGGAGAAACACCGGTTTCTGAAATGGTAGAGGGATGCAAGCGAATGATTGCTTGTTTCAACGATTTTGGTTTAGGATTACCGGAACTTGATGTTGAATCGTATTTTGAGTGATATGCATGAACATTGTTTTAGGTAGATTTCAACCATTTCATAGAGGTCATGAACACTTGGTCGAAGTTGCACTGGGTAAAGGTCCAACAATAATCGCAATTGGCTCAAGTGAAGCCGAACTGAGTATGAACAACCCTTGGGATGCTGATGAACGTGAGGGGATGATTCGAGCTTGGTTAGATGGACGTGAAGCAAAAATCGTTCAAATTCCTGACATTAATGACCCTCCAAACTGGGTCGAGCACGCTACCAAGTTTCATGGAGAAGGAGTCTTGGTAACTAGTGATGAATCTACTAAGGAATTATACGAGGAAAGTGGATTTACAGTGGACTGGGTAGATCTCTCAAATCGAGAATCATTTGAAGGATGGAGGGTCCGTGCTACTTTGAAAATGCTCTCGACCGTGTACGAAACTGATGCACAGAAAACAGTGATGTTGGCCTCAATACCATCTGGTGTAGTAGATTGGTTAATTGAAAATGATGCATTATATCGGCTGTATTCTATGTCTAGAGACTTAGAACACGTAGGTTGAAATTTCCCCTCAAGACTTATCACTGACTTAGTACACGAAGGGTTGTGAACTTGCTCAAGAAAATGGGGGTCATCGCTGCCGGTCTAGGCATAAGTGGTGCAATTGGCGCTATTTCTGCCGTTCTCCTTCTTTATGTCTTGATAGATGCAGCTGTAGCTGGAGCAGATGAAGTGGTTTGGATGTATTTGTCCGGCGCAATTGGTGTTATTGTTGGCGGAATTTGCTTCAGAATTGTTCTTTGGGCAGGAAAAGGCAACAAGGTTTTGCGATAATCTTGAACACAAACTTTGCGAGAGTTTCTTAACTCGCATTCTCTAGCACTTTGTATGGGTCTAAAGGAAAAGTTCGGAATTGACCTCGGAGTTTTCAAAGATTCAACTACTTGGAAAGCATTGGGAATCGGTATTGTTTTATTTTCAATAATCGGATATGCTGGTCTGTCGATGTTTGATCTAGCATCATCTGGTTATGGAGTCGATAGAGATAACATTCGTCTCGCACCTGATTTTGAGGTGGAATCCGTAAATCGTTCAATTGAAGAAAGTGGCTATGTTAATGAAACTGGATGGTTCCAATTATCCGAACATAGAGGAAAGGTTGTCATCGTAGATTTCATGGCAATCGATTGCGCGAATTGTCATTTAGTACAAGCACATTTGGAGAAAAAATTTGATGATTGGCGTGAATATGATGGCGATTATGAGATAATCATTGTTTCAGTAGGAATGTGGTACTCAATCGAATCATTGGACATGTTGAACAACACATTTGGCGACCCTGATTCAGACTCGCACATGCCTTGGATTGTAGCGTCTGGAGACACAGATTCAGTACTGAAATCAGAAATTGTACATTCAGGTTTTAACTCATCAGAAGTAGACTTGGATGACGGCACTTATTGCCTTGAAGCACAAGTGAATGAATCACAAAAGGAAGTCTCATGCTTTGACGTTGGACAAGGCCTAACCGATAACGACGATTTGGATGTTGATGTTGAAGGAATAGAGGTGACTATCCATGAAAATACATCGATCAATTTCACAATTGAGACCACTCTAGAAGGAAACATCACTTGGGAAATTATCGAATTCACTCGTGGAGATATGGTAGAAGAATATCAAGCACAGGCAATTCCAGTTGCTTTGGTAATTGACCATGAAGGATATATTGTTGCTAAAGAGAGTTCGGGGACACCCACCGGTGGTTGGGATGAATTCGATTCAGCGGTATTTGCGGCTGCAGATGGCGATGCAGAAAACATGAGATTCTCTTTAGCAGAAGTCGATCGCTCAGCAGGTGCAATTTTCACTATGGGGTTACTACTTGGTGTGCTGGTCTACTTCTCACCTTGTGCATTCCCAATTTTACCAGGTTATATCTCATATTATGTGGGCCTTGGTCAGCGTGAAGATGAACTAATGGAAGCTGGGAAACTTGAGAGTAAAATGCCTGCGCATTGGATATTGGGAGGATTAGCGGCTCTTGGGCAACTTACTTTCTTCGCGATAATTGGAGTTGTTATACTTGGACTTGGTAGTATAATCAACCTGTCAGGAGTGTTGCATTATTTCGCTCTTGCAGTAGCAATTCTTCTAATCGTTCTTGGAGCATTCATGCTAACTGGAGGTACTGCACATTTACTTGGCTTCGTCCAAAAATTAGTTGACAAATATTCTACAACTGAAATGGATGACAAATTCACTCCAAGACGCAATATGTATCTGTGGGGGATTGGATACTCTGCAGCATCCATTGACTGTACAGCAGCAGCGGTAATACCTTTCATTGCATATCTTGCATTGATTGGTGGGGCTGCGACTTGGACAGGATTAGCAGGCCTAATGCTGTCTGTAAGTTTGCTGATGATTACGGTGACGACAGTTGTCGGCCTAGGGCAACAACGTTTCATCAACATTCTGAGAAGGTCTACAGGACTAATCAAGGCGATAGGTGCTTGGATGATGATGATGGCAGGAATAGCCCTGACATTTTACTTGACTCAGCCGGAACTAATTGCAAGTTGGATGTAAGTTCTCAAATAATCTGAGAACCTATTTCTCGGCCATTTGATAATGTCAATATTTGATGTGTTGAAGGTCCATTCGGAATGTGCAGCCAAAGGTTTGCAGAAATTCCCTCCCTGTCAAGATGTACAGGTCCACATTGATCCCCTCCCGGTGCAGCTTGTGTACCCCCATCTAAGGTGAAGAAATATCTTCCACCTGGCTCGAAATTGTCTACATTATCTGCCTCAGTTGTAGGTCTTTCAGTTCCTACTTCCCAAACGAAAATTGCAGAACCACCGTTGGAGAATCCTAACATTGCCGAACGGTAAAAGAAATCTCCATCATCTTCAGTACAGGTTAGAACATAATGTACGTCTTGACGAGTTAATGGGTCACCGGTTGCACCGAATTCCATCATGAATAGCATATCATCATAGTTGTCATAGACCCAAGCGCCGGTAATTATTACCGAATTGGCAACATCTCTTCTGACATCTTCTGCAGTGTTCTGACTGTTTTGGGTAAGTTCTTCAGTAATATGGATAATAGTGAATGAGACTATTGAAGTGAATAAAATAATCCCGACGAAAATAATCATTGCACCTATTCCCATAGCGCACTCTTCTTCGGAAATAATTCGATTTCTTCGCAAAATATCACCTAATTCAAATCTTGTCCTTGATATGGAGCGCTTCCGATATCCATTTCCCACTCTTGAGTTCTACCTCTGTCGACCATTAAGATTAATGTTGCTTCATCGATATCATTCAAATCACAGTCTTCAAGAGGAATAATCATTCTGTAAGTGACGGCTGGTTCAAATTGTTCTAATGGTAGGTCAGTTCTACCATCACCGTCAAGGTCGGTAGCAAGTACGAAGTCTCCTTCATCGAAATTCACATTGTTGGAACCAGATGGATTACACATTACGACCCATGCTAAATCATCGTCGGCAACAGCACTTTCGATGTAGGGTAATTCAAAGACAATATGGATTTCATCATCTGCTCCTAGTGAGAAGATTTCCAAGACAACAATGTTGACAATACCTTTCACGCTAGGGACATTTTCTTTTGCATCAGTCTTGGTTTCGGTGAATACTTTTTCAGCGAATCCAATAACGACTCCCGAGATTATTGAACTCACTAGGATGATTGAAATGAATACGATCATCGCGCTGATGCCTTGGCTGGCATCATCCGAATTCATTGACCTACGCATCTTCCTCATACTTACTAGAAATCCGACGCAATTTAATCTATCGAGAGAATGACTACTTTTTTTCGAGTATGTATGTTGTTGTACAATTGGGAATTGTAATTTTATATCTTGAAGTACACGTCTAGATTATGAGAGGCATTAGGGCCGTAGTGGTTCTGATTTTTTGTTCAGGTTTATGCTTACCTGGATGCCTTTCTTTTGGTGAAGATTCCAATACAATCGAATTACAAGTCAATTATAACACCCTTAACGGAACAGTGATTGAATCTTACTTGGATGGTGAATTGACTTCTCTTGAGTCCTTTGAAGTCATAGTTGATTTCTCAGAAACCAAATCTGAAACTAAACTGAAAAAGATTGGAATAGAATTTGATGATGATAGAGAATCAATCGAAGTCGAATTTCAAGATGAGCCATCAATAACTGTGTCTTTTAGTAAACATGGGATGTACAATTTAACAGCTTACGTAATCGATGAGCAAAAAAATCGAGCATCAACTACCGAGAATATTCGTGTAGATTTACGCATTAATTGGATTGAAGACGATACTAATGAGCCAGAAAAAATGCCCTTCAATCCTATTCCAAGCAATAGTGGTGAGCATCCAATTTACATAGAAATCGTATCGACAGTAGAGAATCCAAGCATCATAGAAGATTTTGGTGGAGGCCAGTCGGTTGATTTTACTTGGAAAATAACCGATGAACTTGGTGACACATGTCAAAGTTACAGCGAACAGGTAGACGATGGAGAGTCAGTCACTTGGAACACAATTCATTTCAACACATATCTTCTTCATGATTTGAGTATTGAATATGATGAAGGTCAGGATTACATTTCAGTATCTCATACAGTATCGATAATTTACGAATCGGAATGAGAGTCATTAGATGAGAACGCTTCAATCCATTCTTGGTTCGAGGATTCTTTCATTGCCGGTATGCACATCCAGTACCAACATGCTATTCCAGTGACTATTCCAGTTGCTAAATCGAAGAAAAAATGCTGCTTAGTAGTCATTACAGAAATACAGAGTGCAACCCATGCAATCCACAAAAAGACCTCCTTCCAACCGGTGACGATTTTCCAATATCTTAGCAACATTACAATCATTAGAGATTGAACGACATGCAAACTCGGCCATGCGTTGTATGGCATGTCGGTCTTATGCATCAAATCTCCAAACCAGAATCCCCAGAACCCTTCTCCTGCTCTAACATCCGCAGGAATCTGGTCACGGATGTATACCTCTGTTGGAAATAAAATGAAAATTAGGTTAACCGCCCAGGTCATTACAAATAATGCTTGATAGAAAGCAAACATTTCTCGAATTCTCTCATCGCTATCTCTGCCGAACCATGCTGCTGCAGGGTAATACAAGTACAGGCTCAAATAAATCACGAACGACCATCCAATGTATGGCACCATTGAATCGATTGGCATTATTGGGTCTAACACAGATCTGTCAAAATATCCCATAATCTGATTGATTACAGAATATGGCAGAGCCATCGCTAAAATTAGAGTTAGGATTGTGTACCAAAATAATCTAGGATTTTCCTTTTGACGCCAGTGTGGTTGCCAAAGCTTCCACGGACGTTTGAACATGCACCGGCGACAAGTTGTATCTTTTCATGCAATCGGTAACAATAACGGCCTAGAGCCGAATTAATTTTCAAACAAATTATGCAGAATCTTCTTCTTTTCCGTCGATTGCTTTCTGTGCAGTTTGCTGGCGAAGCATTTCTTGAATGACTTCAGGTGTTAGTGCTCCGTGTTCTGCTGCCAATTCCATGATCTCTTTTTGCAATTGGTTTTGCGAATCCATTCTCTGTTTTTGGAATTCTTGCTGGTTTGCAATCCTTTCCGCCTTTCTTGCTTGAACCTCGGCAAACATATCCATTGCTCGCTTGTTTTTGGCATCGGATTCATCGACCCGGATTTGCATTTTCCCGCGTTCAAAATCTAGTTCAGCAGACCATTTTGCCTCTTGAGCACGTAGTTCTTTCAATTCACTTTCTAGTTCTACAGTTACTTTACCTCGAGCATTTGCTCTTGCAACTTTATTCTCGAGTTCGATTCTTGCCAAGGTCAATGCTTCAGTGTGAGCATATTGTGCAAGTTGTGCTTCAACATTTGCTTCGTCACCAGAAAGTTTGGCCTTAACAGCAGCTCGATGTCTTTGAACCAACTCCATATCCGTAGGGTTGGTAATTGGAAAAGCCTTCAATAGGGTGAAACCAAGATTAGACAATAGATTTCTCATTCCGCTTTCAGCAGACATATCGAACATCTCAAGGAATGAGGCACTTCTTAGCCCTGCGGCACTTTCACACGATGCTAGTGATGGGGTGACTACTCTCGCTTTTACTTCATCAGCAATGATTTTGATTACGCCATCTCTGGTTAAAACCGGGTCATTATTTGCAAAATAGTTCAGCAGTTTTGGTACATCTTCCAAATCCAAACGCATCCTTAGGTTAGCAAAACCAGTGACCTTTTCTCCATCAGAGATTTGACCTTCGAATGGGATCCAATAATCCATCGGTCCAGTCATTGCAAAGAGTAAACGTCTATCATTAGCGGTTACCCCAAGTTTGTCTCCTATCCATCTTGTAAATCCGCCTGCCATGCTTTTCAGCAGAGTTTCAGTAATCACATCTCCAATTCTGCCGTCGACAATAAGGGCGCAGGCTTCGTTTGGCTTGAGCAAAACTTCCTGGGTGGCAAAACTTTGTATCTTGTCTGCATTAACCAATCTAGCGACAATATCAGGGCTATCTCTCCATTTGTAGTTCGTCATTTAATCACTTCTTCACTTTCTTTTGTTTCAATCCTGCGAGAACATTTTTTCTCGCACCAAAAAATCCTTTGCAACTGGTAAGCACTTGTGTTGTTTGCATAGTTAGTTGCTTGGCATTGCCATCTGATGTGGATGTAGATAATTCTGCACTGTTTGCAATATTGACGGCTTTAGTAACCATGTCAATGACATCGTGGTCGTGTTTGATTAGTTTTTTCAAATCACGGTTCGAAGGCGACCTCTGTCCTGAAAGGAATGCATGTTCCATCCCAGATGTGGATTTTTGAACATCTTCAATCAAGTAATCGCATTCTTCCATACACTGCTTCGCAGCACGTGCAATTTCCAGGTTCTCATTCTTAAATTGACTATCGAAAATATTCTGCATATGACTTCGAACTCTACCAACGGCACGAACAATTTCATCTCGCACCATTTTGTCGTTTTCGAATCGAGAACCCTTTGTGTAACCATTGTATCCTATGAGAACTAATTGGACGCCGCGAATATAGGGTACGACATCAAGAGGTCCAGCTACCATCCTATCAAATTAAATTACTACCGGGTAGCATATGATACTAACGGTTACTTTATCGAAATCACAGAGTCTGCAAATTTCTTTGCAACATCAAGATTGTGTGTTACAAGAACAGCAGGACAATTTCTTCGCTTCAACAATTCTCTAACATCAGATAGAAGTTTGTCAGATAATTCTTCATCCAATGAACTGAATGGCTCATCTAGAAGTAGTACAGAGGGGTTAGCCAATAAGGCTCTTGCTAGAGCAATTCTTTGCCCTTCTCCTCCAGATAGCGTCTCTATTCTACGCCTCTCAAATCCTGTTAACTCAACCTCTGCTAATATTGCTGCAGTGTCGCAATCCCTCGAGCCCAATCTCAGGTTTCCTTCTACATCCAAGTGAGGATATAATACGGGCTTTTGAAAGATCATACCAATTCCTCGTTCTTCTGCAATAGCATTGGTAATGTCTATTCCATCTAAAATAATCTGACCTTCATCTAACTCTTCAAGTCCGCAGATGCATCGCAAAAGTGTCGTTTTTCCACAACCACTAGGCCCAGTGATTGCTACAATTTCTCCAGATTGCAAATCCAAGTTGAAATCATTGAACAACACCTTGTCGAATGATTTTACAAGCCCCTTACATGTTAACATTAGAACATACCTCCGTCTCTTCGTGGTCTAAATTTCTCCGTGGATATGAATAGTATTAATGCTATGAGCATCAAAACAGAAGCCACAGCATTCGCAGCAGGAGCAGTTAGTGAGTTATTGTAAGGTATTGAACGTAGTGAATCAATCATTATTGGCAGTGTAGTCCAGTCAGAGTTCCTAGTTACTACCCACGATGCTCCAAATTCGCCCATTGACATTGCCAAAGTGAATATTGTAGCAATCAAAATTGAACCTCTGAGCATTGGAACTTTGATTGAGAAAAAGCGTTTAAATTTTGAAATCCCTAAGGTTCTAGCACATTCATCGTAAATAGGGTCAATCGACCTGAGCGCTGGAAGAATAATCCTAACGACAAATGGAGTTGTAATCATTACATGAGCAATGGCTGGAGTTAGCCATAGTGAGTAAAAAAACTCAGCATCTATTCGAATCATACCTAGCATCACTCCGAGGCCAATCATTACACTAGATACCGCAAATGGAAGCATCGTAAATAAATCCAAAAATCTTGCTAAACGCGGACGAACTTTTTCTAAGTCGCAAATATATTGCGCAAGCATCCATCCTAGAGGTAATGCGATTGCAAGGGCGATTAATGCATATCCAACAGAGTTGAACAAAGCATCCCATGCTGAAGGTAATGAGTTCGTAGAAGTGAATGCATATTCCCAACCTGCAGTGCTCCAACTGTAAGTTGTACTGTTGGGCCCTGATTCACGAACTCTAAATGATGAGATAATCAGAGTAATTAGAGGTGTTATTGCGAAAATAATTGCAGGAAGAACGATGAACCAACCATTTTTATTTTTAATCTTCACAATAGATTCAGAAGCCTTTGGTAACCTACTTTGTCGCTTATGTTGTAGAGTGGACATTATCCATAATGATAGAAGCAAAATTATGAATTGGATTAAGGATGAGCCTAAAATCATCTCATTTCTAGAGATCATATATCCATTTATTCCTGCGGATGAACCTATACTTGCCATCATACTTTCCAATGTATTCTCTCCCAATGTTATCCATTTTACTAAGGCAAAAGATGTGAATGAAAATACGAATGTCATACATGCAGCAGCTGCGATTGAAGGTGTCAATAATGGAATCCAAAGATTCCTTAGTCTGCCGATTTTTGTTCTTCCTGCTGGCAATAGCAGCATTTGTTCTTCCATTTTTGGGTCTAATGTTGAAAGCACCGGTTCGCAAAACCTGATCACTAGAGATAGATTGAACCAAGCATGTGCGATTATTAGAGTTGCAAACCATGTATCTTTGTTAGAGCGTATGTCGAGGCCGCTTTCACCAATTAAATGTAAAAATCCCATCGCAGCAACTATTGATGGCATTACGAAAGGCATTGTTAGTATAGAGCGAATTAGATAATCATGGGGCCATTTGTATCTCCCGAGTTGCCAAGCAATCGGTATGCCGATTGCTAATGTAGCAATAGTCGAAATCGTAGCCTGCATTAATGTAAACTCAAATGCTCCCTGCGAAACAAAATTTCTTTCTAATGATTGGATCCAATTGATAATATCAAATCCGGCAACCCAGATTAATCGATCTATTGCTAGCCATAACGGGACAACCACGAGTATAGTATATGCGCAAACAGCTAGAATTCCTAAGTGCTTGCTATTCATATCAAGCAGCAACCATCGCATCATTCCAATCCTGTAACCATGATTCCATGTTCAATGCAATCTCACTCGCACTGACATTGGCGGCTAAGGTCGGAACCGTCGAATGGTATCGGTAACCTCCGTCTTCTGGAAGGTCGGAGTTGTCTATTACAGAGTACATGAAATTCTCCGTTGGCATTTTCACATTCACTTCCTCTGATAGTAAATACTCAATGAATGCTGATGCTGCGTCCAGGTTTCCTCCTTCAACAGCACTAGCATATTCAACTTGATGGAAAGCCGCTCTTGGTAAATCCAATGCAGCAGATTTAGTCCAGTTGCCATTGTACCATGATTCAACGCCCGGCGAATGGCAGTAAGATACTACCATGTGGGCATCACCAACATAACCTTCGGTGTACTCACCATAACCTCCCGTGTAATGAGTTTCGTATGCCTCTGACCACCCGGTTGTGATAATTGCATCATTTGCTGACATCGCAGTCCACCAATCGGTCCATTCAGTTTGGTTATCTTCATCGTTAGCGAAATAATCAACTGTAGCAGTCATAAATGCACGACCAGGGCTACTTGTTTCTGGAGAAGGAATTGCTACTTTCCCATTCCATTCCTCGTTAGTAAGGTCCCAAAGACTAGTCGGCACCGTCAAATTTTCTCCATCCACCATTTCTGTATCATAATTTAGGCACATGTAGCCATGGTCGAACGGGGCGGCTAGAGGGCCATTGTAAGGAGTCAAAACTTCCGATTTGATATTGGAAATATTGGCGAAATGTTCCCATAGCAACTGATTATCAATAGCAATCTGCAGGTAGGTGTTATCTAATCCGATTGCTAGGTCCGCAATCTGAACTCCCTTATGTTGCATAAGATGGCTCAGCACAGAACCTGCATCGTCTAATTTCATCAAACTTATTTCATATCCAGTTTGATTTTCGAATTCAGATAGCATTTCGTCTGTCAAACCATACACGTCATAGGTCACGATTACTAGTTCTCCGTCATCTTCCCAAACATATTCACTAGGATTCGTAGTATCATCATTTACATTATCTTCGATAGCTTCGCTAATACAGCCTGCCACCATCATTGTCGATACAAATATACTCAATAAAACAATTCGATTTTTCATAATTAAACCTCACAAGTGTCCGACTATTCTGTGCATCCTGTCTACCAGTTCCAGAGGGTTGTGTGCAAGTATGTACAATGCAGGTTCCCATCCAAACCCGCCTTCATCAAGAATTACGTCAATTCCCTGATGAGGAACTAGCTTACCTTCGGGCGCAAAAGTTAGGTTCAAGTCCATTTCCTCACAGACAGCTTCGACTTGCTCGAGATCTGCTCCGGGGTGAATATTCATGATCGCAGTTTTTGCATCATCATAGGCCCTTGCGTCCATAAGCATACTTGCCAGATGTTTCGATGCGCCGAATCTTGGAGTTTCATGGTGACGGATTTCGTCCTCAACAATAGTAATCTTTCCTGGGAATGCTGCTACCTCTGCTACTGAACGAGCAGATTCTAGACAACATGCAATATTCATGCCGACTGCTGGCATCCTAGATTTCAAGCGATTTACATCGACTCTTGAAATAGCCCACTCAAGTCGTTTCAGTAGAGAGGTTTGTTCTTGGTCCGAGTCTAGATCCGTACCAGTTAGGGATTTGTCGAATCTCAGGACTTGTCCGGGGGCAAAAGCGATTTCCATTACGAATCTAGTCCTGCTAGGTTTAGACTCCGGACCTAATTGTCTTAATGCTAGTGAGATTTCATGAGCCCATCCATCGATAGTTGATTCGTCAGAAGTGCCAGCCATCTCTGGTAATTCACGATGTGCCATTCGAGATATTGTTGACTGTGTTGACCCCAAGATATCAGCAATTTCCGCCTGAGACCATCCTGATGCCTTCAAATTTCTAGCGAGTTGCATGTGTATTCTTTCGAGCCATGCAGAGCCATCGTTGCCTAACATGAGTTGTCGTTTAACACCTCGCTATTCAATGTTACTAGGTTAAAATGCATAGTGCATATAATTTTACTATCATTTAATTTAATGCAGCATGCGGACAAATCTGGATGTTTTCTCTAAACAATGCACTGCATTGAAAGATAAAGTGCGGCGATCTCAATTAGCTAATTTACCCTAGTTTAGTTCTCATTAGCAATTTAGATTAAACCGACATCTTGGCCTTGATTATACTTTATTTTGTTATCTCGATGCAAGATTATTCAATACGCATGTGATATTATGCATATCGTAATAAAAGGCAATTAAGAGTCATCTTGTGGTGAAAAATGAATTGGATTTACTCATTCACTCAGAACTTTATAGCGCAGGGTTCTAAACCCGCCTTCTAGTGGGGCTAAATGAGATAACCATGAATTCAGAGACAAGTGAATTCTTAGATGAAGTTCTAAGAAGGATACGTAGTCACTTGGATGGCTCTCAAAAGGTAATTGAACACATACCACAATCGAGTCTTCGTAAAATAGCAGACTTGAACATTCCTTTGGAGGGCATGGGTTTGGAAAATGCACTCCGAGATATTGATCAGTTCCTAAAGTATAGCGTGAGAACAGATTCACCTGGATTCATGAATCCCCTTTGGGGGGGTTTCAATCTATCTGCTTTCGCAGGAGAAGTGATTGCAACTTTAACAAACAATTCAATGTACACTTACGAGTTGTCGCCACTTGCTACATTGATTGAGCAAGCTTTGATACGAAGAATGTGTGATATTGTAGGATTCACTGATGGTAATGGGACTTTGACTACAGGGGGTTCTAATGGAAATATGATTGGAATGATGTGTGCAAGGCACCAAGTTGACCCGCTGGGACAGCAAAGAGGTTTCAGAGGAGATAGCCTAGTCTGTTTCGTATCAGAGGAATCTCATTACTCCGTATTGATGGCAGCAAATGTCCTAGGACTTGGATTCGATAATGTGATTAAAGTTCCATGTGATTCAGATGGTAGAATGCGATGTGACAAGTTGGTGGAAGAGATTGAACGTTCAAGGTTGAACAATCAGATTCCATTCTGTGTGGTCGCCACTTCAGGTACTACAGTCAGAGGCGCATTTGATCCTGTGAAAGAAATTGCACAGATTTGCGCAGACCAAGAATTGTGGCTCCATGTAGATGCTGCATGGGGTGGCTCGTGCCTTTTCAGTGCCAAACACCGGGAATTGATTGATGGCATCGAACTTGCGGATTCGGTTTGTTGGGATTCTCACAAAATGATGGGTATTCCACTCGTTTGTTCGGCTTTCCTGATAAAGCGTCCAGAAATTTTACGAAAAATATGTTCACACGGAAATGTCGCTCACTATCTTTTCTTGGGAGATGCAGAAGACGTAGATCTTGGGCGAATTAGTCTTCAATGCGGACGACGTAATGATGCGTTGAAACTATTCCTTGCTTGGAGAGAGAAAGGAGATGCAGGTTGGGCACGAATCGTGGAAAATTATGTCGTTCTGGCTGATTACCTACAGTCGCTAGTGGAAACAAATCCGAATTTGGAGATGATGTCATCGAGAGTTTGGTCCAATGTTTGCATCAGATATACAGCACAAGGAATAGACCATAATTCGGTAAACAAGCAATTGAGAGAGCGATTGGTTAAATCAGGTAATTTCATGATTTCACAATCAAATATTGGTGATGATATCATTTTACGTCCTGTTATTGCAAACCCTGCTGTAACACGGGAAACAATCGAAAACCTAGTTGATGAAATAACCAACATTGGTAACGACATTATCCGAAACATTCCCTTTTCTAGTTAATCACTTGAGGTTGCGATATGCAGAAAGGTAAACCTCATTGGTGGGATGAAGCCAATAAATTTCTTCTTCAAGACGACCTCTTGGGGCCTATTGTGAAGCAGCATCAAGGTGAATCTTTGGTAGGTAAAGGAGACTTATTTGCAACGTTTGTGAACTCAATTGTTGGCCAGCAAATTTCTGTCATCGCAGCGGATTCGATATGGAATCGTCTGAAAGAGATGGTAGGGGAAATTACTCCAAAGCAGGTAAGCAGTTTCACACATGCCGAAATTGCGGCATGTGGACTTACAAAATCTAAAGCGACATACATACTTGGTGTTGCACAAAACCCCGAAGCGTTTCTCTCTCCAAACTGGGATGAATTGACTGACTCTGAAATTCACAAACATTTTGTGAGTTTCAAGGGGATTGGCCCATGGACTGCGGAAATGCTGATGATGTTCAGTTTAATGAGGCCTGATGTGTTTAGTCTGGGCGATATCGGATTGGTAAAGGCTGTCAAAATATTGGTTCCCGAGGCTGAAACAAAAGAACAGGTTCTCGAAGTTGCGGATAGATGGAAGCCATACCGAACTGCAGCCTGTTGGTATTTGTGGCGCATGCTTGACCCAGTTCCAGTAGCATACTAATGCGAAACTTGAATACCCCTGTCCCTGTATTACTTACCATGGAGTTTGCATACTATTCATTGGCAATTATCGCAGCCTTCGCATTCACAAGGTGGTTCACTGAGAATTTCAAATTTCATGTACGCAACAAATCGATATGGCTACATCATTGGATTATTGCTGCAATTGTAATGGTCGTTATGCTTGCCATGAAGGTTGAATCCGAGATTGCATGGGGCATACTAACAGGTGTTGCACTAGAAGGATTAGGTCGTAAAAATTGGTCAATTCTTCGTAAATGAATAGCAGTGTTTCTTGCGTGACAATTTAATGCCTTATTGGCTGACACCGATTCATGGCAGCACAGCCTCCTGTTCGTACCGCACTTTACGAAGAGCATCTTGCTTTAGATGCAAACATTGTTGACTTCCATGGTTTTGAATTACCCATTTGGTATTCAAACATCTCCGAAGAGCACCTAGCTTGCCGTTCAAATGCTGGTTTGTTCGATGTATCACACATGGGTTCATTCAGATTTTCCGGTAGCGGAGTCAGGAATTGGCTTGAATCAATAGCAACTCAAAAATGCTCTTCAATTGAACCTGGAAGATGTGCTTATACCCATTTTCTAGACCATGATGGATTTTTGATCGATGACATGATTTTTGCAGTTGTTTCAGAAGAAGAGATTTTGGGAGTTCCCAATGCAAGCATGGTTCCAGTAATGTGGAAATGGTTCAACTCATTATTACCTGAAGATGGCTCAGTAACAATTGAAGATTTATCTCCACGAACTAGTATTATTGCTCTACAGGGTCCAAATGCAAGGAAATATTGCGAGGCAGTTCTCGGTAATGAGAATCATGTCGGTAGATTTAGATGGGCAAAACTCCAAGAAAATTCTCTTGGAGTGAATGGATGGATCCAAGGCACAGGATATACTGGCGAGCCAGGTTATGAGATATTCATCTCAAATAGTGATGCTCCAACACTTTGGCGTAGTTTAGTTGAGGCGGGGGCAACTCCTGTTGGACTAGGTGCAAGAGACACTCTTCGCTTAGAGAAGGGATATCTTTTGTCAGGTGTCGATTTTGCATCTCCCGACCTGGATGACAACACGATGTTGCACAGGGATTCTTGGGAAACCAATGTTCCATTTGGGCTGGATATTGAACACGAATTTATCGGACGTCATCGAGTCATTTCTCATTCACCAGATAATGCAAAGTGGTGGGGGATAAAGCAACTCGAAAGAGGACCTCTGCCTCGTGGCGGCAAGATAGTTGAAGATTTGAATGGGAATTCAATTGGTACACTGACTAGCGGGGCGCCGGCTCCTTCGCTTGATAGAACCGGAATTGGAATGGGTTACATTGCTGGCGTTTCACCTGGTGACGAGGTCATGATTGTCGCCTCACCGCGGAAGAAAGTGCGGGCAGTAGTAGTTCGCCCACCCTTTGTCTGATAACGCCCCTAAGGGGCGTTGCTTTGATGAGGGATTACCGCTAGGGTCTGATATGCGCCGCACCTTAGCCGTCGGTATCCTTGCCTGTTTTCTACTCTCGATAGTTCCAGCAATTTCTGATTCCCCAATAATTGTGGAAAGAGATGGGGAGGCAATCGGAGACTCTAGATTAATCGATGATTCCGAGATGACACTAGAACAAATCAATGCCCTAAATGCAGTAGGTATGGCTCGTGGAACAAATACAAATTGGTCTACAGCGGGCGGTTCTCAAAGTAACGATGAGATTTATGAAATGATTTTTGATTCACAGGGTAACATCATTATTTGCGGTACAATCTACCAAGCATCTCAATTCGGAGCAATTCAGGTTTACACTGAAGGTGAAGGAGATATTCTAATTGCCAAGTTATCAAAAGATGGTGTTTGGGAATGGGCAGTTTCAGCAGGTACTGCACTCTACTATGACGAATGCAGAGGAGTGACAATCGATTCTAATGATAATGTGTATGGAACGGGTTACTTCCAAGGAGAAGTTAACTTTGGAAATACTACAGTTTACACAACTGGTTTCGATGGATGGATTGCACGAGTAAATGCCACTGGTCAATGGGACTGGGCTATTAAATTCGGTGGATTCGATGTGGATGTAGGATGGGATTTAGCTGCTGACAATCATGATAACTTGTACGTTACCGGATACTATCAGAACTTTACAGAATTTGATGCAACTCAATTGAACGATGATGCTGGATCAGAGAACCCGCGATTCTTCCTTGCATACTACAACATTAGCGCAGAAGAGTGGGATTGGGCCAAGAATTCGTATGGTGATGGAGTTTCAGTTGCTTATCAAGTAGTAGTAGAAACAAGTACAAATTCAGCTTACGTCGTTGGATATAATACTGGTAATGAAGAATGGGGTGGAACATTCATTTCAAATCCACAATCGACTTATGCTGGATTCTTGGTTAAGTACTCAGATTCAGGAAGTTTCATTTGGGGCCAAAATACTGGAGGGACACAATGCTTTGGAACTAATTGTGGTGTTTATTTCAACAATGTCGTTATGCATCCTGATGGTGGAGTCGTAGTCGGTGGCAACTATCTGATGAATTACAAAAAACAGAGCGGTGCATCAGTTGGAGGCCAAGGTAGTTGGGATGTTCTATTGTTGCGCTATGATGCTAATGGTACACAGTTATGGGACTATAATGCTGGTGGAAACGGTGATGACAGAATCCAATCACTCTCTGTAAACCCTAAGGGTCAAGTCCAATTTGGTGGCTGGCACGGAGATGTGATGAAGTTTGGTTCTAACACTCTTCAGAAGAATAGCTCAACCATTTACTTCGATGGATTCATGGCACAGGTTGACAATAACTCCGACTACCAATGGTCGATGAGTATTGGTGGCGCCGGTAATGATACTGTAGGTGCTTTACTTGCAATGGATGATGGAACGATTGTCTCAGGAGGAGATTTCAGTGGAACCGTATGGTTTGGAGATACTCCAAGAAGTGCTACAGACCAAGATATATTCGTTTGGGTATTCCAACATGACAAGGATGATGACGGCATTACTGATTATACAGACAACTGTCTAAACACTGCGAATTCAAATCAAAGTAATTTTGACTCTGACATCAAAGGAGATGCTTGTGATACCGACGATGATAATGACGGACTCCACGATGTGCTTGATGATTGCCAATATGGATTTATGAATTGGAACCAATCAAACACTTCTCTTGACCATGATGAAGATGGTTGCAAAGATATCGAAGAGGACAATGATGACGATAATGACGGTATTCTAGATGGTGATGACAACTGTCCATCCGGAGTTCTAGATTGGGTTGTCGACAATTCCAGTGACCTCGATGGCGACGGATGCAGGGATATCGACGAAGATACTGACGACGATGGTGATTCAATATTAGATGTGGATGACAATTGTCAGTATATTGTAAATCCAATGCAAGAAGATTACGAAGATGATGGAATCGGTGACGTTTGTGATGGTGATGACGATGGTGACGGTATCGATGATATAATCGATGACTGTTACCAAGGAGCAAAAAATTGGACATCAGCGGTACAAACTGACAAAGATAGTGATGGCTGCGAAGATGAAAATTCCAATGAAGATCCAGACGACGACAATGATGGGATTTTCGACGAATACGATAATTGTCCAAGAGGAGAGGTAGGTTGGAACTCTTCGCAATCCAATGACCGTGATGGCGATGGTTGTCGAAATGACAATGAAGACAATGACAACGACAATGATAGCGTAATCAACGAAGTGGATTTGTGTAAGAATGGAATTACAAATTGGAGAAAGAACGCAACCAATGACAACGATGGCGATGGTTGTATCGACCAGCGCGAAGATACTGACGACGACAATGATGGTTTCTCAGACATAATCGATTTCTGTCCTCTGCAAGAAGGAACTGCAACCCAGGGTGGAATGAAGGGTTGCCCTGATTTCGATGAAGATGGTTGGGCGGATGCTGCTGATGCTTTCTTCCAAGATGAAACACAGTGGAGTGATGGTGATGCTGATGGTTACGGAGATAACCCAGCAGGAAACAACCCTGACGATTGCCCATTCTTCTTTGGCAACTCCAGTGTTGATAGAACTGGTTGTATTGATTCTGATGGCGATGGCTATTCTGACCCAGAACTAGCTTGGAGCGTTGCTCAAGGTGCTGATGCATTCGTTGACGAACCAAGTCAATGGGCTGATGCGGATGGAGACGGATACGGTGATAATTTCGAAGGAGTAAATGTTGACTTCTGTACTAATGATGCAGGCACTTCGACAATAGACCGATTCGGTTGCCCTGACATAGATGGGGATGGATATTCAGACCCAGATGCATTCTGGGCATACGACAAGTGGGAATCACTTGGCTATGGACCTGACTTGTTCCCAATTGATCCAACGCAATGGTTTGACACAGATAACGATGGATTTGGAGATAACTGGGGCGACCCTGAGTGGAACGAATCTCGAGAAGATGAATGGCCAGGTATCTTTGTGCAGGATGCAACTTCAGCAGACATGTGTCCTTTGGTCGCACCAGATGGTCGTTTCGATGACGATGTGAATTATCCTGGGTGCTTACTAACTGAGCCGAGCGATGGTGGCCAAAGTACCGATGAGGATTCACCAGCATCTGGTGAAGATGAAGGTATGGGGACTATGACGTTAGTCGGAATCATTGGAGGTGTCGTGGTTCTAGCTTTGGTTGGAGTTATTGTTGTCATGCTCAAAAAGAAACCTCAGCCCAAAAAGCGAGGTGGTCCAAAATCTCTCACAGATTTGCCTCCTCCTGGTGCCCCGAACTCTACCCCAATGGTGGAATCTGAAGAAACTTCAGAGGAATCCAATGAACCTCAAGATGAAGATGAAGTAGAATCAGATGGTGAAATCACCGTTGGTTCTTGGGAAGATTTACCAGGTGGTGATTACCTTGATCCTGATGAAGAAGGAACTGTTTGGTTCAGGGCTAACAACGGTGAAAATTGGTACCAAAATGCCGATGGTTCATGGACAAAGTGGCAAGATTAGTTCAGCAATTTGTTGATTACTGCGAGGAATTCAGATTTTTCCTCTCCCTTGATATTGTCTATTTTCATATCATGCGCTTGCATGATTGCTTCAGAAATCTTTTCGATATTTCCGTATGGTGCGGTGCGTCCTAGTCCTTCACTTTCGCACAAATCACCCATCGGTGTATTTTGATTTACAACGCTTGGTCTTCCAAATGCTGCAGCATCTAACATCTTTGTAGGAATCGCTCCCGATTTTATGTTCCCGCGCTCTTCATTGTACATTGCATACATTACGCTAATCTCCTTCATCAAATCAGGCAAATCATCTTCAGTAAAGGGCCCCCTGTAATCGACTTGTGGATTATTTTTGATTACATTCTCCACCTCCATACCATCGCCGGCGAGAATAACCTTGAATCCAATTTTCTCGGATGCTTTGATCAGGTTTGTAATCGAATCGACCTCTCTAATGCGTCCAAAATACCCAACCACCTTTTCGCTTGTGGGGGGCGTAGGTATTGGGTTTCTCCTATTCATCACACATGTTGAGTCTCTACCGTTACTTGTAACCCATTTACAAAATTCCGGGGCAGAAACAATAATTTCGTCTACACTGCGAATAATTTTTTTTGCCTGAGATAACATCCTTCCGGATGCAAATTTGTGAACTAGAGAACGACCTCGCATTAAGGGCCAAGTATGAGCCATATCGTGGATATCCAGTAACTTTGGTCCTTGGAATTTAACATTAGCAGTATCTGTATCATTCAATATCAACAAATCATGTTTGAGATTTAGATTTGAAATGAAACGCTTTTTGGAAAACCATGTGCGAATCGGATTTGAGCGATGAACAATTCCGAGTCGATAACGAACTATTTTGTATCCCTTTCTTTCTTCGAAAACAAGGCTACTGCAATGCCGATCCCATGCGTGAATTTCTACATCATGTCCTAGTTCAGATAGCCAATGTGCGTGTCTTTCAACTCTAGGGTCTGGCGCACATGCATTGGTTACAACCATTGCAATTTTCGCCATAATTATCCGAGGAGGTCTCACTCAATGTGCTTTGCTACTAAACCAACATTCATGTTGGTTCCGCGTTACGACTCACCCGGGGACTACCATATGGTCGACCAATTACCGAATTTGGGCCGCGAAAAAGAGATGCTAGATGCGATGGGCATGTCATCGATTGACGACTTATTTGCAGATATTCCTGAAGCCGTCAGAATGACAGAAGAACTACCATTACCTCCTCCTCAATCCGAAGAAGAAATAATTTCGGATGCACGTCGATTGTTAGGCGCTAATGTGGCACTCGGAGACCGGGTAAATTTCCTCGGAGCTGGGCTTAACCGGAACTATGTTCCAGCGAGTGTATTCCAGTTGGTTACGAGAGGTGAATTCCTAACTTCGTATACTCCTTACCAACCCGAGGTAAGCCAAGGTATGCTTCAAGCCATGTGGGAGTTTCAGACATTGATTAGTGAATTAGTTGGGCTAGAAGTTGCAAATCTATCGGTTTATGATGGTTCTACAGCAGCGGCTGAGGCACTTACATGTGCGGTCAGAGTACACAACAGAAAGGCTGAGCAAAAGGATACAGTCTATGTTAGTGAATTGGTCCCACCATCAAGGAGGTCTGTTATTCACAACTATACTCAAGGTGGAGGTATTGAGGTCAAGACTCTACGCCATAATTCTGATGGCACGCTAGACCTCAACTCACTTTCACAGGCTGCAGGTTCATGTGGAATATATGTTGAACAGCCTAATCCATTGGGCATATTGGATGGTGGTCTAACTCGTGTTAAGGAAATAATTGGTGAAAATACCGCTTTTGTTGTTGGTGTTGCACCTGTTAGCCTTGGTGTCATCGAAGCACCTGGTAATTATAATGCAGATATTGTGGTCGGTGAGGGTCAAGCACTCGGTTCTCCAATTACATATGGAGGGCCTTTGTACGGAATCTTCGCCTGTACCAAGACATACTTGAGGCAAATGCCGGGAAGAATCGTAGGTCGCTCAATCGATGTTGACGGTAAAGAGGCATTTTGTCTGACACTCTCTACAAGAGAACAGCACATTAGACGTCATAGAGCGACTTCAAACATTTGTACCAATGAAACATTGATTGCACTTATGGGGGCGATGCACATGTCATTACTCGGGCCAGAAGGACTAGCAAAATTGGCACAAAGGAATATGGCTGCTTGTCAACTAGCTAAGCAGAAATTGTCTGAGATTTCGACGATTGCGATTCCACACCGCAATAATTCACACTTCAATGAATTTGTAGTAGAACTACCCGGTAGTGCGGCAGAATGTATTGCATATTTAGACACTCAAGGTTTGATTGGAGGTTTCGATTTATCTGCATGGTACCCTGAGAGAAAGAATTGGTTGTTGGTATCGTTCAGCGATCAGACCAAGGCAACTGAAATCGAATTACTAGCTGCACATCTTGCTGTGTGGTCAACATCTCTGGTTCAGGGGGTGAGAGCATGAGTCATTTGTTTGAACACGAGGGTGCGGACGGGAAAGGATACTCGCAACCAGACCCTGTAGCGCCAGTTGATAATCTTCAAATTCCTTCTTCTCTAGTAAGGGCGAAATTGCCACGATGGCCACGTCTATCGGAGCCGGAAATGGTTCGGCATTACACTTGGCTATCGACAAGGAATTTTGGTATCGATACAGGATTTTATCCACTTGGTTCTTGCACAATGAAGCATAATCCAAGGATCAATGAAGTAATTGCGCAACTACCTGGAATTGCAGATATACATCCGCTACAACCTGATCACCAAATTCAAGGGACATTAGCAATTTTCCATGAGATGCAAGATATGCTAGGAATATGTGCTGGAATGGATGCAGTTACACTGCAACCTGTAGCGGGTGCTCAAGGAGAATTTACTGCGATCCGTTGTATTCAAGAGTATTTCAGAGGCCGTGGTGAATTGGGTAGAACCAAGGTTATCGTACCGGATTCTGCACACGGAACAAATCCAGCTAGTGCAGCGATGGCAGGATTCGAAATCATTGAAATTCCTAGTCGGGAAGATGGGCGTATAGACCTAGATGCACTGCGCGCAGTAGTCGGAGATGATACGGCTGCAATGATGATAACTAATCCAAGTACACTAGGTGTGTTTGAACCAGAAATTGCACAGGCTGCAGACATTGTTCATGAGGCTGGAGGACAGATGTATTACGACGGTGCTAACTTCAACGCAATTCTGGGAAGGACTTCACCAGGTTTGATGGGCTTCGATGCAGTGCATTATAATCTTCACAAAACATTCAGTCAACCACATGGAGGTGGGGGACCAGGTTCTGGTCCGATTGGTGTAAAATCACACTTGGCAAAATTCTTGCCAGGTCCTGTAGTAAAGAGGAGGCCAATATTGGCAGGTGATCAACTTACTTCTGTAAATAAAGAATGGTGGTACCATTGGCATCAACCAGAAAATAGCATAGGTAAGGTTCAGCAATGGCACGGAAATAGTGGTGCTGTTGTTCGTTGTTGGGCGTACTACAGGCGTTATGGTCGAGAACTCAAGACCATGTCCGAACACGCTGTTCTAAATGCAAACTATCTACGTCACAAAATCATTGAAGAAGCTGAGAAAATAGGAGTTAGACACTTGTTTGCCGACGGTGCACCCGTTGATGTTGTAAAGCACGAATTTACGATTTCAATGGCTCCGATGAAGGAAGAATGTGGAATAGGTGCTATGGATATTGCCAAGGGATTACTTGACATGGGATATATGGCTCCAACGGTTTACTTCCCACTCATTGTTCCTGAATGTATGATGGTTGAACCGACTGAGACTGAATCTAAGGAAACTCTTGATGAATTTGCGAAAAAATTTGTTGAGGTTCTACAAGAAGATCCAGAAGTACTGCACAATGCACCAGTCACGACAAAAGTACGCCGTGTTGATGAAGTGTATGCAGCTCGGAACCTGACTCTATCATACCCTTTTGATGAGTGAAGACTTGATTTCATGAAATGTTTCAAGGCTGATGGCTATCAGCGAAATACATGGAGTGGACGGAAGTGGACATCGTCGGCCCTGGGCCTAAGATGCTCTTTCCTATGGCGTGGTCACTCCTTCCACTTGTAGCAGGCTTACTCCTTTTCATCAAATCGGATAATCTTCTAGCCACCTCCCTTTTGGCAGCGGGCATCATGCTTTCTTTGTTTGCGGTATGGAGAGGTGCAACCTCTATGCCAGGCAGGGTCGATATGTTGGTATTGCTGGTTTCACCATTTGCCGCATTTTCCTTATTCTTTCAGCCTCCTGCATTTGTTCAAGCAATAATTGCATTAACTGTTTGGACAATTAATTACCGTACTGCATCATTCTTGTCAGCACTTTCAGGTAAGAGCTACCGCTGTTTATGGGACCCAAGAATACCATTGCCCGAGATATCTGGGGCGACTTATATGCACAAGAAATGGGCTGCAAGGCCACTTTTCCGTATTGGAAATAACATAGTAAGGGGTGTTAGAGTGAATAACGAAATCATGTTGGAAGCCGATGCACCTATTACTTTCACATTCAGTGAAGAGTGAGCAAAATAATTGCTTACTTAATCCAGTATATACAAAGACATGCGTGATTATCCTTTAGACATAAGAGGCCTCATACTTCGTCACATTTATCCCGATTTAGAATGCCGTTGGGTTGCACCTTTTCTTTGGCAAGAGCAACTTGATGTTAGAAGTCATGTAGCATGTCATCGCCTTGCGAGGAAATATGAAATTCTAGTCGAAGTCGACTGTTTGGGCCATGGCAGAATTATTCCACGAGCTGCAGGAATTGCCGCGAGACAAGGTAGAATCACTCTTGCCAACTTATTCATGACAACACATCTCTATGGTCGTCAGCCAGAACCCGAATTAGAAGCCCGTGCTTTGAGTTTGTTAAATGATGAAAAGAGAAAGATTAGGAGACTGTTGAATCGTAATCGAGAATGGCCCCAAGATGTCTGGAATTTACAAGATACCCCTGCTTGGATTATCCCTTCTTTCATCAGAAGATTTCGCACATTGGTCAACAGTAGAGCCATCTCCATTATTTCGGGAGGGCATCTTTTGGCCGAAGGTAATTGGTTATGGGAATTTGAAAGTAAATCACATATTGCTTCACAGATAAGAGCCCATGAAATTACATCTTCGGGATAATTTCTGAGGACTTTGAAATTCGATTTAGCGCGGTACGTTGATGAACCACCGTCGATGGCGCAACTGTCATGGACGTAACTATACTACTTGGTTCCAAATCCGATATGCCTGTTGCTGAAAAGTGTACAAAGATACTCGAGCAATTCGATGTATCCTACCAACTACGTGTTGCTAGCGCACACAGATCACCTGCCTTCGTAGAGCAAATTGTTCACGATGCTGAAGCAGATGGTTGCACTGTGTTCATCGCTATGGCAGGACTTGCTGCAGCACTTCCTGGCGCTGTTGCTGCGCTTACAACAAAACCTGTAATCGGAGTTCCTTGCGGCGGAAGAGTACCTTATGACAGCCTGCTTTCAATTGCACAATTACCACCAGGAGTCCCTGCTGCAACAGTGGGTGTCGACCGTGGTGATAACGCGGGATACCTTGCGACACAGATTCTTGCGCTTGGAAATGAAAAGTATGCTGCTGCTCTGAAGCAAAATAAGCTTGACCAAGTCGAGAGAGTCAAGCAGATGGATGCTGAGGTCAACGGTAGGGATGCTTGATGTTCGATGCAGCATCATTCATTGAAGAGTCCGCTCAGAAAATGAAAGATGAAATTGACGATATTGCAATCATTGCTTGTAGTGGTGGAGTTGATTCTACAGTTGCAGCAGTTATTGCAAACCAAGCAATTGGAGACCGCTTACACTGCGTATATGTCGACACTGGTTTGATGAGGAAAAATGAGACCAAAGAAATCCAAGATATGTTGGCTGCACACGGTTTGAATTTGACAACTATATTCGCTGAAGATCGTTATTTCGAAGCACTTGGTGATGTTACTGAACCAGAACGGAAACGCAAAATCATTGGAGAACTATTCATCCGGATTTTTGAGGAAGAACAAGAAAAAGTCGGCGCTAAGTATCTGGTTCAAGGGACTATTGCACCAGACTGGATTGAATCTGGAGGCGGAGTGCGTGATACTATCAAGAGCCATCACAATGTTGGTGGATTGCCAGAAGATATGACTTTGGAAGTTGTTGAACCACTTCGTGATCTGTACAAAGACGAAGTTAGAGATTTAGCAAGAGAACTCAAGATTCGTGTTGCAGACCGACAACCTTTCCCCGGCCCTGGTTTAGCAGTTCGTTGCCTTGGCCCGTTGACTAAGGAAAGAGTACATGTTGTCAGAGAAGCGTGTGCAATAGTTGAGGAAGAACTAGAAGCAGCAGCGGCTGAAGGTAAGATGGAGATTCCTTGGCAGTATTTTGCTGCATTACTTCCTGTAAGATCTGTGGGCGTTCATGGAGATGTTCGGGCATATGGGGAAACAGTAGTTGTTAGAGCAGTACAATCCTTAGATGGAATGTCTGCAAGATATTCGACAATTCCACATGATGTTCTTGCGAAGATTAGTACCAGAATCACGAATACTGTGAAGGGTGCAGTTAACCGTGTGGTTTACGATATAACTCACAAACCGCCTGGTACTATTGAGTGGGAATGAACTCATAATGGGGTTTTGAATCCCATTGCACGCACAATACACCAACCAGTTCTTGCTTCCCAGATAGAGAACAGTCCTCCAAAGGTTGCACCAGCAACGCCTAACCACCATATTGTTCCTTCAAGAAAACCAGTTAGGACGATTATGGCCAGAGTAAGGGCACCAGCTAGTGCCATAAGCCCTAATCTCAATCGTACCGCTTTACCCTTAGCTCCAATGTTGCACTCCATAACTTCACCTTAATCGACTGAGAATTTTGCTCGTAATTTCATGTAATTGATTTTCATCCACAAGGAGATCTTAGACCTCTTGGATAATTTTAGCGGAGTAGAGAAAACATCTCCCGAGCGTCTGACAATCTCATTGGAAATCTTGGAATAAGCATCCAACATAATCCTTGGTTGAATGCGCGAACGTGAATCTAGATATTCGAATAGGTGGATTGCTGATGACTGGTGTCGACGAATAACCTCTAGGTATTCTCGTATGAATGAGTTCCATGAAGGATTTTGAGGAAGATTAGGGTTGGTCAAATCGTGTATTGAAATGTTATGAGAGGCCAATACTTCCTTCGGCAAGTAAATTCTACCTCTCTCATAATCTTCAGAAACATCTCTAAGGACATTAATCAATTGCATCTGGATGCCTAAATCGATTGCATGCAATCTTGCAGCTCTGTCTTCATAGCCATAGATTTCGATTAGAATTAACCCTACGGCAGAAGCAACTTTGTAGCAGTATGATCGCAATTCATCCCAAGTATTACACATGACCGGAAACAGGTCATCCTCCATTCCCTCAATGATTGTCTCGAAGTCTTGTAATCGGATGGTATAACGCTTGAAAACATCTTGTAGAGCAATGAATACCGGTTCATCATTTTTGTTAATTTCTCCAAGGCTGGCTCTCTGCAACTTGTTTCGAATTGCAACCAGTGCCATCAGTCTCTGAAGATGAACATCTTCTGGGTTGGAAGGTTTACTATTGGAGTGTAATTCACGTAGGAATGAATCACGTTGTGTGGTTTGCTCCAATAGTTCCTCAGTGAATTCAACTATTGGTTCTTCATCTCCGTCAACGATGTCATCTACCCAGCGGCAGAGGGCATAAACAGCATGTACAGCGCGTCTCTTTTCGTAACCAAGAGTCGAGAAAGAACTGTAAAATGTGGTCGAGGCATTCCGACAGATTTGTTGGCACGCCAAATACGCATCCTCGATTATTTCATCACGCATACTTTCACCTCATGTTTGAGTTGGATTACTTGTAGGAATTTCGGCATTATTAACAATATTTTTACCGTTAGATTTACTTCTTCGCTTTCGACTTGCAAACCAAGTATCGACACCATTCCAATCGGGCCTTATACCGAGGCTGTCAAGAATTAATTTTGAACTTATCCGTGCGGACTCATAAATTACAGGAAGACCACTTCCTGGATGAGTCCCTCCACCTACAAGGTACAAATTATTGATCTCATCAAATTCATTTTTCGGCCTACGCCATAGCATTTGGTCCAACCCATGAGCCAAATTGAATACTGCTCCACGATAGCAATGTTCTCCCCAATCTTCAGGAGTAATCACCAATTCCGAGACGATGTTTTCGCTAAGATTTTTGAATCCTAATTTGGTTTCGATTTGCTCAACGATTCGATTGCGGAATGGGTCTTTTTCATCATCCCAATTGATATTTTCATGAATATGTGAAACAGGTACAAGAGCGTATACAGTAGAGTGCCCTTCTGGGGCCATTTGCGGGTCGGTTACACACGCGTTTTGAACATACACTGATGGATCGTCCCAGGTTAAGCGGTGATGATTTTCGATATCCTCAAGGTTTGAAACATAATCTTTCGAAGCGTAGATTTGGTGATGGGGGAGTTCGTCATAGGTTCCTTTAACACCGAGGTAAAGCATGAATGTAGAGCAAGAATATTTCTTTTTGTCAATCTTCTTATTGGACCATTTCTTTCTAATCTTGTCAGGGAAAAGCGAAGTCATACCTTGAGCGAAATCAGCATTCATTACAACTTTGTCCGCATAGAATTCACCATTTTCGGTAACGACACCTTTGATAGTTTTCTTGTCCATGATTACTTCGGTTACAGCCTCACCCATACGGAATTCTACACCGAGGTCCTTGGCTATTTGACCCATTCTTTCAGATACACTACCAAGGCCACCCATCGGATGGAAAATTCCGTATTCATACTCAAGGAATGCAAGCATAGTGAATAGACTTGGACAATTGAAGGGGGACATTCCAAGGTACTTGGTTTGGAAAGACATAGCCAGCATCAAGCGGTCATCATCAAAGATTTTCATTAAATCTTTAGCTACTGAACGCTGAGGGCGTAGAACTGTTGCAACTCGCATTGCTCTTTTCGAAATAAGGTCAGATGCTCCAAACCAAGGCTCTTGTAAACATTGTTTTGATTTGTCAAGTTTCAATCGATTATCTTCAAGGTACTTCCTGAATCCTTGCGCATTCTTTTCGCCAGATAACTCAGCGATACGCTCACACATTTGGTCAACATCGCTGGTGCAATCCAGCAACCCTCCTTGTCCGAAAATCAATCTGTAATTGATGTCTAGTTTCTTGAGTTTGAGTTCTTCATGAGCATCAAGACCAATCGCCTGAAAAATATCTTCGATTACTTCTGGGTAATGGAAGAAGGTTGGGCCTAGGTCAAATTTGAATCCATCTCTTTCGAAAACTTTGTTTCGCCCTCCGACACGTTCAGACCTTTCAAAAACGGTTACTTTCACTCCTGATTTGGCTAGCAGTAATGCAGATGCGAGTCCCCCTGGTCCTGCTCCAATAATCGCTACTGATGGTTGTTTTACGCTAGACATAATTTTCACGCCGTTGTTTTAGTTATTAAAGGACGGTTTTTCCCCACTGTTTTCCACCCACTTTCAGGCTCTCTGTCAAGTAGAGTTGATGTATCGATTAAGGTAGAAAATTCGTCAAGATATGGACCCATAGATGAAATCAGATCTACCTCGGGATGGCCTTTCAAAACCATTCCATCCATGTACATCAAAGAACGTATAATTGGAAATGCTTCATCTCCGAATGAACAACCGGCCAAAACCGCAGCTTTGACAGTCTTCATCATTTGCTGTGTAAGCGAAACTTCACTCACAGAGGTCCCAACGAATCCGTCATAGAGTTCATACATTGATTGGTAATATGTCTGTAGAACTTTACCCGTGGGTTCTACTTCTGCCATAGTTAGCATGGCATCGAATGCATTTTGCAACTCGCCTTTGGCTAGGAAGTAGAAAAATCCAAACAGGGCTTTTCTTACATGGTCCGGTGCTTCACATATGGCACCTGTGTCGATGAAGATGAAATTTTTGTCGCTCCCCATCATGGCATTTCCAGGATGCAAATCGCCATGAAAAACTCCCATTCCAAACATGTAGGCGCCATGGATTCTGAATAGTTGCAATAAATCGTCCCATTCCATTGAACCTGCATTGAGGTGAGATTCCAATGTAGGTTCTGTAATCTCTTCCATTACCAATACATTTTCGTTTGAGAGGTCTTTCCAAATTTTTGGGAATCGCAATTTTGGCATAGGAAATGTTTCGCTATATTGCTCGGCCAGTTGTTCCAGTCTCTCTTTACCTGAAATTTCGTTAAGTAGATTCAACTCGCGAAGAGTGTAGTCTTCGATGTGATTCAGTAGGCCAATCGGGTTTCCAACTTTCTTTAATTTGGGGTTAAACAGCAACCCCATCTTCATCCATCGCTTCATGCGTCGAACATCCTTCTTGAATGATTTCTTGAAATCACCTTTGATGAGTTTGATGACGACTGCAGAACCATCGTTTAATTCAGCACGATGTATCTGCCCTATGCTGGCTGCAGCAAAGGGAGTAGAGTCGATATGTTTGAAATTAGAACGGAAGTTTTCTTCCGTATACATGTCTAGCAACTTATCGAAGTTTTCAGAAGGAATCGTAGGAGCTCTGCTGTATAGTTTCTGTAATTGTATGCATCTATCAGGATCTAGCAAATCAGGCCGCAATGCGCAAATTTGACCCAACTTGACAGCTAGTAGTCCCATTGATTGTATTTTATCTATATCAACGGGCTTNTTGCCCCTAAGTTCTCTTGNNAAACGTAACAAGGTCCCAAGGCGCATNGANNNGGTTTAGTGGTTCAGTATATTAATTACCGTATACANTCTAGTCGGTTAGTTCCATTGAACTNCCAGCATGTTTGTGGATTATGTAGTGCCACAAATCCTCAGGGTNCCCTGAACCTTCGATTCTCTGGATTGCAATTTGAGAATCCTTAGAGAATCTACTAGAAAGTGCACCCTCGATAATTCCATCATCCATTTCCCACATAGGTAGGGCATCTGGGTCATCTACTGGAGGATGGTGCAATCCAACTCTTACATGGAAATGAGGGTCTACATCATACTGTAGCCTACCCAATCCTGCATGTTCCCACCAATCCATCATCTCATCCAGGAATTCAATGTCATGTTCAAAGCCTCGAAGTGAGAATGCAATCTCCCTTCCAATTCTATTTCCAATTTGTCGAAGCATCAATGCAATATCGATTCCCAATACTTTGAGATTGGATAATTTTCCTTCTGTCAGTTTTTTCCTGGCTTGGTTGACTTCATTTCCAGCGGCAAAAAAGGCCTCGGGGTCGAATGGAGTATCCTCTTCTGGTAATTGATCTCCAATCCCTAGAACTGAAGAGATATTCTTCAAGAATGAACCTTCACCGATTGTTAAGCGCAACGGATCGTTAATTTGATTGTCTGTATATCTTGCAACAGCTGTATCGAATAGAACTGCATTTTCCCAAATTGTGTCGATGAGATTAACATGAGATTCCGCAAATGCAGGTGATTCGATAATCAATGCCGCATCGTCTTTGCCTCTTCCAACAGGGTTGTCTTCGATGTTCAGATACTGAATCACTTCGAAACCATCTTTGACAAAGCCCAGAGATTCCAACTCATCAGAATGCCTTACTTCAATCGATTCATGTAAGTCATTAAAGAATCGAATCGTTCTTTTATCTAAGTGAGTAATAATTTGACAAACTACACCACTCACGGCAGCGTTGTTGACGGCTTCTAGAGCTTCAGGATTACGACATAGGTGTAATATTCCATATTGTCCAAGCAACAGAATCAGCCTTTCTTCCGATTCCTCTGCCATCTTCTTAAGTCGGCTGTAGATGTTTCCTCTTTCTTTCAGGACAGCGAAACGGGGGTCGTCTGCATTTCGAGTAGTAGTCTGTGATGACTTAACCTCTTTTGTGACATCTTTGGAAATCTCATCATATCCTTCAACTAAACGATTTAATTGCTGCTTCCTCATTCCAATAATATGTTCAATCGCCTGATGAACATTCATGCTGGAGAAGCGCATTGGCCTATCTGCAGTTACGGTTACAATTCCCATTTCCTGAAGACGAGATAAACTGTTGTAGGCATCTAATCTTGTAGTGTTAAGTTCCTTGGCTAACTCTGATGCTTTCATCTTTGGATTAGATCCTAGGACCAGAATCGAGCGTACTTCACGTTCGTTTAACCCGGAGTCGAGAAGGAGTTCTTCCCACATCTAATATCCCCCAGAAACCTTTGAGATGTCCGCCAGAATTTTTGCAACATGCCTTCTAGGTCTAAACAACCAGTCGTAAACATAGTGCACTTTGTTATCAGGTCCTATCACGAATGATGATTTTGTGGGGAACTGTCCCAAGTGTAGCGGTATGTTGTAGGATTCTCCTACAGTACGGTCAACATCTGCAAGCAGTGGGAAAGGAAGTTCACCAATCGTAGATTTGAAATCCTTCAGTTTTTCATATGCTCCAGGGCCGATTCCTACGATTGTACAACCTGAAGATTTGAACAATTCATATTGCTCTTTGAAAGTTAGGCATCCTCTTTTACAGGTCGGAGAATTGTTGCGTGAATAGAAGAAAAAAACTCTCCATTGACCGTGTAAAGATGTACTATCAAACATGGTTCCGTCATCTGCTTGTAAGACAAAGTCTGGAGCAGTCTGACCAATTATACTGTTTCCCATTTTAACCACTCAAACTTCTAGGATGTGACCCATTCTTGAGGCCTTAGTTCTGAGATATGAAAGGTTGTGTTCGCTAGGTACTACAATAATCGGCACTCTGTTCTTTATGTCGATACCGTTTTCAGTTAATTGCAATCTCTTTTCAGGATTGTTGGTGAGCAAATATAGTTCATCATATCCAATAGATTTCAGCATCTCAGCTGCTATCTCATACGTTCTAGCATCAGCAGGCAAACCAAGTTGTAAGTTTGCATCCAAGGTATCGAGTCCTTGATCTTGTAATGCATATGCTTGCATTTTTGCGTATAGGCCAATTCCTCTGCCTTCTTGCTTTAGGTAAACAATAGCACCACTTCCGTGTGCTTGAATTTCTTTCATCGAGGTTTCCAATTGAGGGCCACAATCGCACCTTAGACTTCCGAATGCATCTCCAGTTAGGCATTCAGAATGAACTCTAACCAGCGGGGTTATTTCCGGATTTTCGAGGTACAGCAAGGCATGTTCCTTGTTATTTTTATGGTCATGAAACGCCCTAATTCTAAACGTTCCGTACTTTGTAGGCAATATCGCATCGGCTTCTACTATGCTAGTCTCTCGCTTCTTGCTGAGCATGATATGTTTTCACAACTCCGGTTTATAATAACCTGTTCTGAAGCCTAACGGTCGAAAACGGTGGTATATATACCATGTATCATTCTTGGACATCATGTCTGGCGTAGTTTGCGATTTAGGTGTAGCAGCCAGAGCAATCTACAATGGCAAGATATTGCTTGTTAAAGAGGCTCGAGGAAACTACCAGAATCTCTGGGGTCTTCCTAAGGGAAGTGTCGATGAAGGAGAGTCTCCTGAATCGGCAGTATTGCGCGAACTCTCTGAAGAAACAGGAGTTAATGGAACAATCATCGGTTTATCAGCAGTCAGATCGACACTGTACAAAAGAAAGCCAGCAGTTTTCTTGTGCTACGACGTTAGTATCGAGTCAAATCAAACAAGCATTTCCACTGACGAAATTGATGAAATAAAATGGGTTGACCTTGAGGAATTGAAAAATTTAGATTGGGTTTCCCAAACCATGCATAATCTTGCATTGGACGGGTTGAGTGGAAAGCGAATGTCGCTAAAATCCTCTAGGCCAATTACAAAATCAGATGCATACAACGTGTACAGTGTGAATAGCCAATCAAAGAATGTAGGTTAGTGATTAAATGATTCCAGGAAACCGTTTGAGAGTATTCAACCAAGGGCTAGGCTCTGGTGAATGCGTTCTGTACTGGATGATCTCAGCGAGGAGAACCAAATGGAATCATGGTCTTCAGCACGCTATTGATTTGGCTAATGAACGCAATCTTCCGTTGGTAGTTGTAGAAGCACTTGCCATATCACACGAGTGGGCTAATGACAGGTCTCACACTTTTGTGATTCAAGGCATGATGGATAACAAAAGATCATTGGAGGATTCTCCTATCACCTACGTCCCATATGTGGAAACCAAGCCTAACGAAGCCAGGGGTTTACTCGAGAAATGGATGGAGTTTGCAGATGTGATGGTGATTGATGATTTCCCTGTTTACATGCCTCGCAGAATCTCAGAAATCGCGGTATCGATTGGTAAGTGTGAAGTTCATTGTGTAGATTCAAATGGATTCATTGCAATGCGACAGGATCGTGATTTCACTACTGCATATTCATTGCGCAGGCATTTACACAAGACAATTATTCAGCACATGTCAGAATTCCCCGAAGCTAATCCGATTGCAGGTGCTGCCGGGCTACCAAGATTCAGTCCATCTAAAGTCGAGAGTATTTTTTCAGAAAGTGATACGCCGATTACCCCGTATGAATTCATTTGGAGAATCTGTGAAATCGAAGATATTGGTCTTAATGCCCTTTCCATTTTAGCTATCGATCATTCTGTGCCTCCTGTCCAGAAAACTAAGGGAGGCTCTGTGGCTGCAACTCAAAGGTGGAATGAATTCCTAAGAGAAAGACTGAGCGAGTACTCAGAAAATCGAAACCAGCCTGAACTTAATGGTTCAAGTGGCCTATCTCCTTATCTCCACTTTGGTCACATTAGCCCTCATCAAATCCTATCCGAAATTTTCTCAAAATTTGATTGGGATATTTCCGATATCGTGCCTCCGGATAATGGGAGGAGGTCAGGATGGTGGGGCTTGCCTAATGATGTGGAGTCCTTCTTAGACCAGATAATTGTCTGGAGAGATTTAGGTTTCATCCATTGTGTAAGAGTTCAAAATCATCACGAATTTGCATCTATTCCAGAGTGGGCACAAAAGACATTGAAAGAACATGAAAACGACCCGCGTCCTTACATTTATTCATTTGATGAATTCGAGAATGCTCAAACTCACGATGAGTTGTGGAATGCGGCTCAAAGGCAACTTCGCTCAGAAGGAATGATTCACAATTATCTCCGTATGCTCTGGGGTAAGAAGATACTCGAGTGGACTCCGACTCCTGAAATTGCAATGGAATACATGGTTGCACTGAATGATAAATGGGCATTGGACGGTAGAGACCCTAATACATACACAGGAATTGGCTGGGTTCTAGGTAAATTCGACAGAGGTTGGACTGAGCGACCAGTTTACGGTAAGATTAGATGCATGACAACCGCATCTACGAAACGTAAATTCAGTACTAAGAAATATATTGAAACATACTCAGTTTCTCCATCAAAACAACAAACTTTGTTCTCAAATGCGGCGGCCAACTCCAGCAACATTTCGTATGAAAGGAGGGATTAGGGTGCCACTCTTTGTACATGAAGCTAAATTTGATGCCAGTAAAAAGCAGATTTGGGATTGGTACAACAGCGATGGAGCATTTAGGCGAATTATGCCTGAATGGGAAGGCATTCAACCAATCAATGCAGGCAGACTAGTCGATGGCGATGAAACCATATTCAAAGTAAAAATGGGGCCGCTTCGACAAAAATGGATTGCAAGGCACCACAGTGTTGTACCTGGAGAGTCCTTTGCAGACCGAATGATCAAGGGTCCATTTGGAGCCTGGAATCACCACCATGAGTTTGAATCAGATTCTAATGGAATTACTTCAGTTATCGACAATGTCGAATACAAACTTCCATTGCACATATTCACTGGATGGTCTGCAGGATTAACTGTCCTTCCTAGGATGAAGCAGATGTTCGAATTCCGTAGTGTTAGAGTTGCCAATGATTTGAAACAGATACAAGCGACTGCAGAACTGCCTAGGCAGAGAATACTAGTTTCAGGCTCTACTGGAATGATTGGATTGCAATTGTGTGCTTTTCTAGAAGCAGCAGGTCATGATGTTCACCGATTGTTACGTCCGACTACAAAGTTACCAACCGATGTAGATTCGTCTAAGGTGGTTCGGTGGAATGATTTGTCCGGAGAGATTCTTGAAGGCGATATGAATGGCTTTGACAGTATTATTCATCTCGCAGGTGCAGGAATCGGTGACAAACGCTGGTCCAAGAAGCGTCTGAAATTAATTAGAGACAGTAGAATAATTCCTACTCAAAACCTTGCTAAAATTATAGCAGGACTTGACACTCCTCCAAAGAAACTTCTCTGCTCATCAGCGATAGGGTTCTATGGAAACAGAGGAACTGAGGTCCTTGATGAAAATTCGAGTGCTGGAAATGACATGCTGGCAGACTTGTGCAAAGACTGGGAGAATTCATCGAATGCAGCAAAGGAAGCAGGTATCAATGTCATTCACTTGAGAACTGGAATTGTGATGTCTCCTTTTGGCGGAGCTCTTGCTAAATTATTGCTCCCTGCGAAAATGGGAGCAGGCGGTCCGGTCGGTGGAGGAAAGCAAATGCAATCTTGGATTTCTTTAGATGACGAGATCTACGCAATTCACCACTTGATGATGAAGGAAGATAGCACAGGTGCCTACAACCTAACCGCACCAAATACAGTTTCACAGAAGCAATTTGCGAAAACCCTTGGCAAGGTTCTCAGAAGACCTGCATTCGCACCACTACCAGGATTTGTAATCAAGATCTTATTCGGTCAAATGGGTAAGAAATTAGTTCTCGAGGGCCAAGATGTAAGGCCAAATCGACTTCTAGAGTCCGGTTATGAATTCACTCACGCCGAATTAGAATCTTGCTTGAGAAGTTGTCTAGGAAAGATGAAACTCAAGTGACAGTTTCAAATTTAATTTGATTGTAACTAGAAAATCCTAGTTGTTTTGGATAATCATAATTCTCAGCGATTTGTTTAATGACTACTTTACAAATCAAATTACATGAATCGAACTGGTGATGACAGTGTACCCATTGGGAGCGATTGGGAAACTTCTAAGAAAAATTTCGAACAATCAAGGCTACCTACAAAGTCAATTGAAATTGAACAAGCGAGGTCAATATCGCAAGTAAATTATGGAATAATCGAAGATAGTTTTAATGCAAACAAGGAAGTGAAAACTGTCAAAATTAGGAAAGTTGGAGAACGTATTTTAATCGGTTTCATTATATTACTTATCATTTGGATTAGTCAAGTTGTTGTTGAATACGAAATTTTGCAAATAATGAAAGGTGAAAAAGATCCAGACGAATTTACTAATGAACTTAGTGAATGCAACCCGGAATCAAATAATTACGATGTTCAAGATTGTGCTAACGCTCTATATCAAGAAGCAATTGATGCTCAAGAAATTCACATAATAATTCTAATTTGTCAGATATTTGCTTGGCTTCTTATTGCTTCAGATTTATTAGAAATGTCTTCTCAAGTTAATTCGGCTGTGTCTGGGAAATTTAAGAAATCCTGACCACTATTTGGTCAACAAATTCGAGAAATGTTGTAGAAACCAATATCTCACAAGATTCGGCTTCGCAGTTATCGCTATTCAGTTGGCGCCGTTTGAGGGGTTCGAACCCTCGACCTTGGGATTAACAGTCCCACGCTCCACCAGCTAAGCTAAAACGGCACCCCTGCCGACATGCCATCCCTATATGACGGCTTCCATCAAAATCATCGAAATTATTCTTCGATGATTTGCAAAATCCTGCTCGGAATCTGGGATTCAGAATCTGAAAGAGTGAGGGCTTGTTGGATTTGGTCCATCGTTTCATTGGTCATTCTAGCATCGGTATCAAACCGAATCCAAGAGGTTCCCTCTTCGATAAAATCACCTCGTCGAACGAGAAGCTCCGCTCCAACACCATGATTAATTTCAGAATTTTCTCCAGTTCTACCTGCACCCAACTTGCACAGTATTTCACCGATGGTTAGGGCGTGTATATCTGAAATCCAGCCAGAATTTGTGGCAGGTACCTCAGTTGAATGAATCGAACGTTCTAGTTTGCTCCATGGGTCTGCAATGAGGTCATCGATATCGCTCTCTGTCACTCCTTGGCGCACACACATGCTTCGGAATTCTGCAAGTGCTGAACCATCAGCAATGTTTGCCCGAATATCATATCCTAAAGAATCGGCCTGAGCATATACTAGTTCCATTGTATCTTCAGGCCCATCTCCCTTTAGGCATTGAATACATTCGACGATCTCATGGCTATTTCCGAACATGCCTCCTATTGGATTGTCCATTTCAGTAACCTGTGCAGTAACCTTCATTCCGAGACTATTACCGGTAGCAACCATAGATTTTGCAAGTGCAACAGCGTCTTCTTTAGTTTGCATGAATGCCGCATTTCCACACTTTACATCAAGAACTAATTTCTCAAGACCCTCAGCGGCTTTCTTTGAGATAATCGATGCAGTAATCAATCCGATTTGAGGAACAGTAGCAGTGATGTCACGAATCGAATACAGAATTCGGTCTGCAGGAGCGATATCATTTGTTTGACGAGAAATGAAACAAGGATTGTCCATCATTTCCTGCATTGAAAGTCCAGTATTGAATCCAGGAATCGCTTCGAGTTTGTCGATAGTTCCTCCAGTATGTGCAAGCCCTCTACCTGCCAGCATGGGAACGATTGCCCCAGAGGCACGTAGTGCTGGAGCTAAAATGATGCTCATCTTATCGCCAACTCCGCCTGTAGAGTGTTTGTCAACTCGTCCTGGTGCTACCGGCATTTTTTCACCAGCATCTAACATTGCACGAGTTAGATCATTTGTTTCTTCAGATGTCAAGCCGTTGATTTGGCAGGCCATCAAAAACGCTCCAAGTTGCTCTCTAGGAATGTGCGTAATATTGTTGCAAATGTATTGGAAATCACTTGATAAAAGTTCGTGATTGTCTCGTTTTGCAGCCAAAATATCCGGCATGAGTCTCATGAGAACACCTCATGATGCTAAGCCAATTTCAACCAACCTCTGGTGGAGGTAATCTCCAGCGGTTATTGAATCATACAAGGCCTCTCCTCCAGTCATTTCTACGAACTCTGGTAGTGGAGTCAAATCAACATCGTCTCTAGGGTGGACGAACATTGGCATCGAATATCTATCAGATGTTGCATCTGGTGGATTGATTACACGGTGAGTTGTCGATTTGAATAGACCATTTGTTAAGTTCTGCAACATATCACCACTGTCAACAATGATGTGGTCATGATTTCCTTCAACTTCTATCCAAGTTCCATCATGGTCCATCACTTGCAGGCCATCTGCAGTTGCGCCTACAAGAAGAGTGATCAGATTGATGTCCTCATGTTGTGCGCTACGAACTGCACCTTGAGGCGAGTTTTCTCCCAAGGCAGGGTAGTGGATAACTCGTAGAATGGTATTGCCATTGTGGGACATATTTGGTAGCCATGTTTCTGGCTTTGCTAAGTATAGTGAAGCAGCAGCAAGTAATTCAGAACTCATAGATTCCATGGCGATATACAAACCATCGATTGAACTCTCAAAGTCTTCTGGATGTTCAGGCCAGATATTCTTATGAAAATCAGGGTCATCAATGGTTCTTCCAGTTTGCCAGAACTCTTTCAAATCTGGTGCAGGGTTATCCTTTGCATGTTCAACTCCATAGGGAGTGTAACCTCTTTGGCGGAACAATTCAGCTTGTTCATATTTACCTTTTTCTTCTTGTGGCAATTGAAAGAAACCCTCTGCAACAGAATATGATTTTTTTATGGCTTCAACATCAATTCCATGCCCTGTCAGTGCGAAGAAACCAATGTCTTGAAGCGCAGCACCCATTTCTTGGACGAACGCGTCTTTCCTTTCGCCTCCTGCTCGCCAGTCAGCGAGATTACAAACCGCAAGTGTTCTAGCCATTTTAATCACTTTCTTCAAATCAGTTATCACGTAACTTTGCGATTAATTTCAGCATCTCGAGATACAACCAAACTAGAGTTATGACTAATCCAAATGCTCCATACCATTCCATGTTTTTCGGGGCACCAAACTTGACTCCGTTCTCAATCATCCCGAATTCAACTATCAACATTAATGCAGCAACTGTGATGAAAACAACACTGATTCCAATTCCAATTGGGCCACTGCTATGCATGAATGGTACTCCTGTTCCAAACAACATTAGGACGAAATTGAACACATAGATGATCATTATTGCACCAGCCATTGAGCATACTACCAAGACAAATTTCTCTGTTGGCTTAATTATTCCAAATTTGTAAACAGTAAGCATTGTCAAAAATACTGCAATAGTTCCTACTAAGGCTTGGAGAACAACTCCTTCAGATCCACCTAGGTAATAATTCTCGACCATGTAAGAGAAACCGCCTATGAATAATCCTTGAATTAGAGCGTAAAGGCCCATCAATATTTGCGGATTATTTGGGCGTACAAACAATATCACAACTGCTAGAACTGCTCCAACAATCGCTGCCCCGAAACTCATCATTAAACCGAATCCAGGGTTTTGTATACAAATTGAGTAGGATAACATTGCAGCGATTGATACTAGACCCAACAGTGTTAGTGTCTTGTTGATTGTACCATCTAAGGTCATTCTTTCTGCTGCCATTCCGCCTTGGAAATATTGAGGATTCAGCGCGGGGTTACTACTACGATACACCATGTGACTCAGGCTGCGATTATAGCACTCCCTTGTCAATCTTACGCGTTATTATTGTCAAGTTGCTGCTTATACCACTCTGCTAGTTGGTCTTCAGTCCATCCTGAATCGAGGTATTTTTGCACTTGTTCAGTAGTCCAACCGGGGAATCTGCTTAGGTCTGGGCCTTCGGATTCTGCTGTTGATGTACCATCTAGCACTGGCATATCCCAAGATTTTGTTTCAGCTAATTCAGGGATATGAGATATTTCATCTTCAGAATCTTCCTCCTTCTTTTGCTTCAGAAGGAGAGTACCTGCTCCGAATAGAACGAATATTCCGCCGATAATTAGAACCCACATGAATGTCATTCCACTAGAAAGTCCTTCATCTTCAGTGTCTTTGAAGGCTTGATTTTTGTTCTGTTCATTCGAACACCCTTGGGTATCTGTGGCTGAACCTGCTTCTGTATCTGGACAATCATCAAATTCATCGAGAACTCCATCGTTATCAGAATCAAGATCATCGACTACGGTGTTATTATCACCGTTGTTATCTGAATCATTATCCTGATTTGGTTGTTCATCTAGTTCAGGGATGCATCCTATGATTGTATAATCGTCTACACCATCTCCATCAGCATCTGTTAGTGTTAATGCGCTTCCTGCAGTTACATTTGCCATAGTGGCCGCCCATAGAATTTCATCACCATCGGTGATACAATCTCCGTCTGTATCATTGGAATTTGGGTCAGAACCATAGGAATATTCTCCTAAGTTGGTAAGCCCATCTCCATCAGGGTCGAGTGTTGAATCTTGATTTGTTCTAGACAAATTATTAGCGACTTCCCAGAAGTCGGGGATTCCATCAATATCGGTATCTGTTGTAGAATCCAATCTGTTCCAATCTTCCCAGAAAGAATCCATGTAAGGTTGAGTAACTTGCTGAGAGTGAATGATGAGACCCATCTCTCTGTTGCGAAGAATCGAGTTGTCTCCCCAATTAATACTGGAGATTAGAACACTCTCGCCGTCGATAATTACACCCTTGTTGTGCAACTTAGTGACAGTTTCGTTTTCGCTCATTAAGATGGCTTCAACATCTCCTTCCCATTCATTCAATGAATTCACAGCTTCTCTAATTCCTGAGTTTTCATTTACGTAGTGTTGATTGATTACAAGACGGATTGCTACACCTCTAGCGGCAGCGTCTTCGAGTGAGTCAAGCAGTGGGTTCTCTCCCCATCCCCAATACCAATCCATCTCAAAGTACTGCAAGGATAGAAGAATTTCTGAATCAGCGGAGTCAATGAAATCCGCCAACCCCTGCATACAATCATCAGGGCAGGTCAGTAATTCACCGCTAATTGGTCCGGAAATCGCTGCAGTTGTTTGTCCTACAGGGTATGAAACCGGAGGTGAATAGGAACCAGATTCAGGCTGTGAGTATGTTGAATCTTCAACATGTAGTTCACTTGGGTCTTCATCGAAAGCCATTCTTTCCAGAATAATTGTAGCAAGGTCTTCGCTGTCTACAATTACTCCCCAGTCACGGTTTCCAATTCCATCACTTGGTAGAGATGATGATTTCCAGTTGCCTGAACTGATCCAAACTTGAGATGAATCGACTACAGCAACCTTGGAGTGTACATACTGGTAAGGGGATGAAGATGATGATGAGAATTGCATTACTTCAATTCCTACATTCTCTAACTCCCATGCTATTCCCAGACTCTGTCCAACATTGTAGTCACCCCACCAGGTTTCAGGCTCGTGAATTACTACGGTAATGTCAACTCCTCTAGAAGCAGCCTCAATCAGTGACATTGCAAGGTATGTGTCATGCAATTGGTATACATGCAAATGGATTGAATCATTTGCGTTGTTCATCATTGTAACAACATCATCTAGACCTGCTGTTGGACCGATAAGTGGAGTTACGCTAGTGTCATCGGTGAATGTATTGATTCCACAGAAATGACTTGCGCCCGCAACCGACCAACGCATCTCCCAATCGCTAGATGAATCGGTATCTGGCATGCTTCCGCATCCGTCTCCTCTTAGGTACAGAATTCGGTCGACAGTTGTAACTGGAACACCTATTGAAGGACCAGACCAACCTTCCTCAGAAGTGGGGCCATTGCCATAAACGAATGTATCAGCAACGACTCCATTAGGGGCAACCAATTGGATTGTAGCCCCACTATTTGGCATCCATACTGGGAAATTCATCACTTCATCTGCATCAAGTATCATCGTGGCGCCCATCGCCTTTACGGAATTTGCATCTGGGCTGATAATTACCGATGAACCCGCATTGATTTCACCTGCAGTAAATGTCCCATTGAAGGTGGTTCCACCAGTGGTTATCTTCCTAATAGACCAACCATTTAGGACAGCCATCAAGTCACCAGTGTTACTAATTTCGAAGAATTCATCATTTGTGTCTTGGCTCTTTTCTTCAAACATGAAACGGCTGAAAATCAAGTCTTCAGGTCCAGCGAAATCCGAGGTATCAGGCTCCTCTTCTCCCGGTGTTGGCCACGGTAGAACCTCTCCATCACCATTCATTGTTTTACAGTCAGTAGTAATGCTCCAGCCAACGAAATCAACTTCCACCCCATCTGGGTTTTGAAGGGAAATGGAATCTCCCAAGCCGCTGATAAACCAGTTTGGAGTTGTGAGAACAAATCTTTCTCCAGGAGGGATAATCATGCTGGTAGAATTCCACACCCTATCTGGGCGCAGATGCATCAAATCACCATCGCTAGAAATCATTCTCCAAGCAGACAAATCAATCATCTGTGTGCCATTGTTCATTACTTCTATCCAGTCATCGGCTGGGGTGATACTTCCATCTGAACAGTGTGCAAGTATCTCGGTGATTTCAATGGAATCATCCCCGGTGTAAGGTGAAGTTTGTGGGTTTGCAGCACCTGGTGTAGGCCATGGGGATTGTGACCAATCACCGTTCCAGAACCAGTTTGATTCACCTTCTGTGGTAGAATTGTAGGTGATTGTAGAAATGATTTGGTTTGTAGAATCTCTTAACTCGATAGTGTCAGGATTGGTATTCCTTAGATAGAATCCTTGACTTCCATTGATAGCTACTAAGACAATCTCACCAGGATTAACCATTGTGTCACTCTTGAGTGGCATTTGGTGAGGATTGATGTTGAAGTTTCTAGAACCGGATGTGAAATGCCAGTTTGCAATGTCAATAGTCTGGTTTCCGATGTTGATCAGTTCTATCCACTCTCCATTTGGCCAAGAAGAAGTATCGTTTCCTACAGCATCAGGTAGTATTTCATTGAATGCGATTTCACCAACCACTGATACAGTGCTTGGCTCAGGTTGTCCTGGTGTAGGCCAACTTGCTGGAACCCACGCGCCCATCGGGTCTGGTGATTCAATTAGTGAAACGTTTAGCCCGGGGTCACTATTCCACCATGATTTGTGAACAATAGAGCCTGCTTGGTCAATTAGCATGACATGGTTGTAATTGTCCCAAAGTTCAGTCCCCATGAAAAATTGAACCAATCTTCTTCCATCTGCAGCGATCATTGTGCCGGGCTGAGTCATGTTGTTCTCTAAGCTCATAGCGTCTATGTGCGTGACATTACCCATACCATCCATTAATATCCAACCGTTTAGGTCGTAATCGCTATTGGCAGTATTGTGCAATTCTAGCCATTCTCCATCAGGCAGAGGCGCTCCGTCTGTTGTTGAATTGACCAAGACCTCAGTGATTTTGATCATCGAAGTTCCATTAACAATTACATCCCAATATGCAGCATTAGGTGCACCAGGAGTTGGATATGCTGAATTAGACCAAGACAGGTCGATTTGTTCCATCAAAGAGAAGCCAGAAACAGAGTCTGTCCAAGATATTGATTCAGATAGAGTTCCGTTCGGCCATTGCAGACGAAGTGTTTCTCCGCCGTTGTTGAATACTCCCCAAGAGGTCGAGGAATTGACTGCAACTACACGATATTCATCCGGTCCAATAATTGTGGAAGAACCGATTAGGTGACTTTCATTGAAAGGAATGATGTTACCCGCATTATCAACCACCGTCCAACCGGTTAGGTCGATGTCACTTTGACCTGAGTTCCAAATCTCAAGCCATTCGCCATCTGGCCAGGAAGCATTGTC
>PAZU01000008.1 GCA_002715725.1 Methanobacteriota archaeon
AAGCAATATCCCTTGATTCTCAATCAACTACCTTGGGGGACGAATTAATTGGCGTATTAGACGAAGTTGGATTATGGAATACCAATTCTAATTCATCTTCATTATCCGGTATAGTTGACCCAACAGAATTCGGAAGATTAATCGATAATCCAAATCAATGGCTGTTAGGCTTTGAAGGAGATTCCAATAATCAAGCAATTCAAGGGAAACTACCAGATTTATTCAGTTCGGTATTCAAGAGAATGACCCGATTCACAATCCCAGATGCTTCAGATGTGTTTACTATTGTAGAAACAACAGGCAGTCAAGGCAAGGCACTAACACGCATATTGTGGCATCCAAATCCCGACCCCAAAATACCTCCTTATCTGACATTAGACGTTGGTGAAAACGAATGGGAAACAGGGTCGTCAGATGTAGGATTTTGGCTTAAGTTATGCTTGCCAGACATTCCGTTGACCGATGATATAAATCTCATCCTCGATGGTTTGTTCAGCATTAGATTGGAATCTGCAGGAACAATTTCAGCGCACCCATCGATGTTCTTTGAAGCACATACTAGTGCACCTATTGTAGACGCATCAGAAGTGAAGGTTAATCCTGCACTAAGGGTCAATTGGAGTGACGATCAATCAACAATTGAAGCAGCAACAAATCACAGCATAAAATACACATTTACAGGCGGAGAACTTTCTGAAGATAACCGCACTCTAGAAATAACGAACTTCAATGGGGAATCGCACACCTTACTAACAGATACTTCAGTAACAATTGCTAACTCTACATCAAGTATCATCGGATTGAGCGATGCTGACACTCCTGAAAAGAGATTACAAGCACTATACAATTCATTACAATTAGCCGTTACAAATGGCGATATATCATTGATGCTCGGTAGCTTTAATCCCGGCACATCTGCAGAACTAATACTTCTACAAACAGGAGAGGGTAGTGAAAATAATATCTTCATAACAGGGACATTTGATGATTTNGACCCGGTCTTTAAACTGGATAGAAATATTGACCAAATAACATTCATCGACTCTGCAACTCAAGAGCAAAACGGATATGGATTCTGGTTGAAAGTTGTTCCTGAGCACCCATCGGGTGCGAACCTACCACCAATTCCAACCGCCATAACATATGGAGCGGAATCAAAACCAGCAGAAAGTGTAGTTGACACTCTTCTACCAATTTTGTTGGAAGTACGAAGTACACGCGACTTCTTGACAAACCCAATCGCCAAATCCAAANCCAACTCAGATTTAGATCCGGCATGGGCATCTGTATTGGAAACAATTTCAACACCGGCAATTATTCTGAATACATTGTGTGTTGGAAATTTAGATTATGACAACACATTAGGAGAGTATGATTTCACAACATTCTCATTCCATCCTGTTGCCTCAATAAGAGGAGCATGGGAAGGTGTATCTCCACTAAAGACAATATTTGGTTGTTTCATATCGATTATAGAAAGTGGCTTCCAAGGTACTGGAGATCAATCGGTTCCAATATTCAAATTACAAACAGATAGCAGCGAATCTTCAGGAAAAGATCCGGTGTTTGAGATCCGNTTAGTTGATGGTGACGAGGTCGCCGGGCAACTAAAATTAGGAATCCAATTTGAATTTGATAATATAGAGATAATTCTTGGTAAATTACGAATGGTTCTGTATACTGAACAAGACCCTGATGTATGGACTGAAGAAGCTAATATGCAAGGCGGAATCAACTTCTATTTCGCAACCTGGACTTCAAATTCAGGAACAAATCAGAATACTCTAAGTTTACCAACGTCCCAAATTTCGCCACATTTCAGTATTGAAGTTGGTGGCCTTGGGATAAGATTTGAGAATGCTGAAAATAAGCCCTTGCTCGATAAGACCCTTCAACTGAATTCAGTATCTGCTATATTTGCAATGGATTACAAAATCGTTGATAAACAGTCGACTAAATCACTTCCATATTGTGAAGCAGGAGGTAAANTAGAACTCGACAATTTCGGACTCTTACTTTCAGGAGATCCAGATTCGGACGGCGGTAACGATTTCGCCAAGAGTTTACTTCAAGGGGAAAATGAAGAGGATTGTGCGAGATTAAATCTGGACTTTGCAATATGGAAATACGCTAACAACCCAGTNGATATATCATTAGAGCAAGATGGGATATTTTGGATCCCTGTACAGAAAAAGATGGGCCCATTATATATCCAAAAATTCGGATTGTATTATTGGAAAGATGCAATACCTCCAACCTGTTCTTGTAATGGGACACCCAAGGACTCTAGNGACTATGACTGCATGCTATGCGACTACCCGCTAATCGACCATCGCTTGAAGGTTCTAATTGATGGCCACGTCGAGAAAGAAGACAGCTTCAAACTCACCTTCGACGATTTCGAAGTAGATTTCCCGATAATCAACTTCTGGTTACTTCGAGAATGGACATTTGACATCAAGGGACTATATCTTGAGTATTCAAGNAAAACAACCAGCATTTCTGGCGGAATGCTGAAGTCTACAGACTATTCATATTTCGATGGTACAGCGCCACAACCAGGCTCNTTGCCAAATAGGCTAGTGGATAAATTGGTTGTAAAGAACGGCGATTTATCTTACGCCGACCCTGCAAATCCTCCTGCTTGGCCAGACGATATGACTTGGGCNTTGAAATATATCGAGTATATGGGTACATGCACTGTCAAGATAAAGGACATCACAGTATCGGCAGTTGGTGGATTTGCTAGAATACCTTCCACGACAGATGGCTCAGGATTCGTATCTATGTTCTTGATTGCTGGCGTTGGAAAGAGGCCGTATTTGTTCAGTCCTATCAAGGCAATAATGTTAGGATTTGGAGTAAANCGCGAGTTGAGGAATCCGATTTTATCGGAATTCCATAGCCANCCNTTCATGAATTTGTTATCTGAGTCTGCGGGCAGTATAACATCCTTGGCGGAAGGTGAAAATCCAGAAAAGTTAGGAGATCCNCANGAAACCCTNGCCAAAGCCAAACCACATTTCCCAAGTAAATATGGCAAACATTGGATAGCGATTGGTGCCAAATTCGATATGCCACAGGCATTTATTGCCGATGCAGATGTAATTATTTATTCATCATTTAGTTCAGAATCTTTCACGGTTGGATTAATCGGNGTGGCNGATATTTTCTACGGCCCNATCCCGCCTTTATATCTAGGAGTGGGCTTCCAAGCAGTATATGATAGCGAAGAAAATNCNTTACTAGTTCAGGCAATGCTTCAAGATTATTCATGGATTGGTTTGCCGATACTAAAGGTACAAGGAGGAATTGCGTACAAACAATGGTTCGATAACGGCCATTTNGTAATCAGCGTGGGGGGTTATCATCCTAGATTCAGCGTACCTAGCAACTATCCTATTGTTCCAAGNTTGAAAATTTATTGGAAACTTGGCGAATTGGTACATTGTGAAGGNTCNTGCTATCTGACAATNTGCTCATCAGCACTGATGTTTGGAGCCGCATCATCTATTGTTTATTCCGGAGAAAAATTGTATGTTAAATTNGCAATGAATTTCGATGGACTGATTTATTTTGATCCATTCTGGTATGAATTCGACATAGGNGCTTTGATNTACCTNTCTTGGAAACAAAAATGGGATTTNGAGTTATTTGCTGGAATCGGNTTACGCGGTCCAAAATTACACGGAGAAGTTACGGCAAAAGCNNTAGGNAAAACATGGGTGGTTCCATTTGGAGACCCAACTCCTAAATCATCACAAATCGATTTCAANACTTTCATCAATCGATATGTCAGACAATTGCCGAAGGACCAATATTCCGATGACATTTCATCTTGGTTTGCTAGCGATGGCTGGTTCGAAGCAAAGACTNCAGTAGGTGCAATAAAAATNCAAAATTCAGATGAAGAACCAGAAGGAACAGCAAGTGACCCTTGGCTGTTAACGCCAGAATTCGCCCTNTCTTTNGANACCATGTTCCCCAGTTCAGAAATCACCGCCAACCAATTTGATTGGCTATCGGATGTAAATAACGACTCTCGGAAGGGCATTTTGCCNGCACGGCCCGATTTGGGGTTGAAAGACATCGATGGCCATAATATCGAATTAAATTCGATATCCGGCTCAGATGTTGATTCCAATGTCAAATTNACCATCTNGGATATTTCAGATGGAACTCCAACCCCNTTGGGNGCCNATCTAGAAGGNAACTTCACTCTGGTTAGGACAGTCAAATCCTTCGCAACATCACTTTGGTCNGGCGAGGATCCAAAGAGCTTNCCTAAAGCCATGCACACATACTTGTCCGGAATCCAATTGAATGCTAAGGCATCAAGTGAAGACCCAGGCTCTCCGATTTCATTTAGTGAACTAGTTGAAGAATGTCAGAANCCNTTCGANCTTCCNTTCCAAGTNCCTCAGAANATAATCAATNCNTCACCAATTGCTGTTTCGTCCAAGGATGAACNCATGGCNAGAATNATGGAAATTNCAGATNANGACGATTTACAAGAATNTAGAGAGCAATTCAGAAGCGAAGTAGAAAGATGCGGAAGCGATAAAGGNGGCGGAAAATAATGCGTCGAAAGATAACACAGAGAAGGATTCGTAGACTTCGNGCNTCACCAAGGATAGTTTCANTATCTGGAGATGTTGGATTTGATACACCACTTGAAGAAGAATCAAGGGAAAATGAATTTGATAGAAAACCTCCTGAAGAAACAACTCCAAATTCTCCGCAAGTTGTACTTTCAGCACTGATGAGGCCGGAAAGAGAATCAGAGTTGCCGATTACGATTTTTACTTCGGTTTCAAACGAGGGTTCAACCAATGTCCCTAGGATTTCTGTACCAAAGCGCGGACAAAAGCGAGTTACAGCAATTGAAATTGAAAGGGTAAACAGCAAAGGCGATCAGACCTATGAAACAAGAGATGAGCCCCCTGCAGTTACAACAGACCTCGAAGCCCTTCAAACAATGACTGAAGATTTGTTAGAAGGCGAATTGAATCTATTACCGGGCCAGCATATTTTGATTGATTTAGGGCGACCCGCTCCAGATTCTGACTCAACGATTTCAATCAACGGAGACCAGGCAGTTCGCATTGCATTCACAACATTGTCTGGACACTTATTGCATTCATCAGAAATTCCTGAACATCTTCTTCCTCAGAAAATTTCAATCCCTTCTACATCAAGAATCATCCACCTATTTGGCTTTGGAAATAGCAATGAATTGACAAATCATCTTTCAATCGGGCCAAATTCAATATCATTGAATTGCTCAACTGACAATACAACTGCCATAGGATTCCAGGCACATANTCGAATAATCGGCATNCCTAACACCACTCTTGTTTGTAGAGGNGGAGTAGTCANCTTCGACCGACTATCTACNGATTCNAAAAANTCAATTTATTCTAGAGAATTATTGAAGAAAGCAAAAACAGTTACATTCGAANCAGGCGATTTGGCAGATACACTATCTCTTGTGGTTAATGCGGAATCACAAGAATCGATTCAGGTTAGCTGTAATGGGTCAGANATAGAGGGCGAACCAATCNGNATCGATAACGGCGGATTGACAGCGATGATTTGGAATATGCCGNNCTCGNAATCATTGACTCAGAAAATAGTAGCAAGCTCNCAATCAGCAGGTGCAATTCATTCATTGATGTTAATGAAAGGNGGGCCAGAAAACTGGAAAGAATCATTCCAANCAAAACATTGGGATACAATTGTCGAAGAAGGNGCANTGTCGAATTCNGGTAGTTCCACTATCAAGATGAAATTAGTNAATTTNGNAGATAAGGAGGTGCAANCAAATGNCAGNAGATGACCNAATCCCACCTAGTGGCAGCTATATTCTCTATGACAGAGTAGTGGGNCCTTTGCCTTCTGGNAANTATAAGATNGAACTCGAACAGAATGTNTCAGTCAGTGCCAATTANGGCAACGANNCNTATTCAGCAAATTCCGANNGNGTATTCGAAATAACCGGCCCTCGATGGGCAGTAGAAATGAAAGACGTCCATTCAGTTTACCCGCCACGCAACGAAGCAGATGCGCCTACAGAATCGTATATTCCCTTCATCACACTGAACAGGAAAACCCTACCTTGGGAAAGGAGTATTTTTACTTCTTCAAGCCAAACTACGAACAANCATANGTCATATCCNTGGATGGCNTTACTTATTTTCACCGAAGAAGAATTGACAGATTCTAATGGGAACATAGGGATTCATAAAGATGAAAATAAATTGAAATTGGTTTCTGATAAAACGATTGCAGGAGTAACATATAGNGGNATCTTTGCAAGCAACGCAAATACTAGAGTAGCGTTAAATTTAGANGACGGAACTATGGACGATTTCGAAGTAAACGCCNTCCGAGTCAACACNGATGTCTTGCGGTCAGTAGCGCCTACAGTNGATGAATTNCGCCTANTATCGCACGTTAGGCAAGTAAATCCTAGTGACAAGGAGAATTGTGGAAATGATGANGANGGNTGGTTTTCAGTAGTCATNGNCAATCGCGTTCTTTCTAAATCCAAGAATTACCATGCGTGTTTGGTTTCATTAGAAGGNCGCCACGACGAAGGAATACTTCCTGTTAATGTGCCNTTGAACTATACCAAACCNTCAACCTCNGCAAGCTCCTCTGGAACCACCTTAAGCGCCCTTCTNAATGTATTACTTGCAGTACCNAAATTTCCTTTCTTCAAAGGATCAAAGGGCAAAGGNTCGAAAGAAAAAGAAGAGAATAGCAAAGGNGNACCANGTAAAGAAGANGCCGCNGGNGGNAGCGNTTCATCGAATGGAAATAGTGAAAGCGAAGCCCCCGAAGAAAAACCTNCGACCACTTCAGTTAGCGAAACCAAATTGGTATTATTNCATCACTGGACTTTTTCNACCTCTGAAGTTGATGGAGANTTCCAATCAAGAATAGAGAGTCTACAGGTGCGAGTAAGTAGTGATGAATTAGAAGGANATTCAAGAGGAGANTTAATCTCGATGTCAGAAGTCTTTGANCAATCTCAAAACCCATCTAAAAGAGACCACGTAGAACCATTGTTNCTGGGAACAGATTCCGTNCCTGGCATGACCTCCAATAGNTATCTTAGAACAGAGATGAAGGGTGCTGATGGTATATCTGAAGAGGTGTTGTACAGGGGGCCATTTACTGCTTTACCGCAAAATCATAGGCCCAAGGAANCTCCATATTCGGTTTCGGATGAAGCATTAGGTCTAGTAGAAGAATTGGGAATATGGGATATTTCTCATGCATCAGCATTTGAGTTAGGGCGATTATTAGCTTTACAAGATACAGCATTTACAAGCTCGATGCATCAGTGGATNACAGAATCACGTAAACAGAAGCTAGACGATGAAAGAAACGAGCGCTTACGAAANAATTCGATGGATATTGATTCAATNGCAGAAATAATNTCAAACATCGANATCTCCAATGTTGCTGGGACAGTGAGACAAAAACANNCNGCAGTTANGGGCGNGACGGGAGGTAGAANNGATGCCGACCAATGAAACTCCTGCTGCAACACGTCTAGATCCTTCAGTTCAAGCAATTCGTAGGATTGCAAGAATGCGATTGTTACGAGATGTTCCTTTCCAATACTTGGTTCCCACAGAAGAGGCCTTGCCTGTTGAATCAATACGATTTTTCCATATCGANCAAAATTGGCTNGANGCTCTTGTNGACGGGGCACTAAANGTNTGTATGCGCTCTAAATCAGANCTCGAATGGCTCAATTCGCCNGAGAGNGANGGAGACAGTAGATACACACATTTACTCCGGGACGTGAATCAATTGAGTAGCATTTCTCGAGGATTTTATCGTAAAATATTCAACAGAATTCGTTCCGAACGCGGNGAAACATCAATTCCANCATCCGGAGGCTCCCTAACCGGGATGCTACTGCGATCAACAATAGTNAGAGANTATCCAGGTTTAGAAATTTCAGCCTACAAATCCAANTCAGCATCTGCGGANCCATGGAAGAGAGAGAATTGGGTTCAGACTTTGAGAATGGAGAAACTATCATCNAGCATCATACTCTGTATTTTCAATGACTTGCCTACTCATGTTAGAATCCAAGAACCAAGCGAAGGATTGCGTATGGGNGTAGACGGAAGGCCCGACTCATCATCCAATTTTGATTCAACATCATNTNTGTTGAAATTAAAGAATTCTGATGGTACNATGAGNCTAGCCAATAACCANCAGGTTNGAGAAATGTCAGTAAGGACTCGAAGTAATCCTAGTGATAACACCGTGTTGGATATTTCTGGANTATTCAATGGNNTGCAGGCTTGGATTAANGCAGATTCNAANGCCGGATTTGACAATCATGATAGCGCATTACTCGCTACACAATTTTTGCAATTGCCATATCAGCAAGATTTCTTACCGACTTTAACGAATATTGGTAATTCAACNGGGGTGAGTAAATGAAAACAAATAACGAGAAAACAAATTCGAAAGGGGGCGCCAAAAACTCACTTTCTAATCCNTTAGGANNTAAGAGAGGCGANATTCCAACNGAGNTGAGAATTTTGGTGCCNATGGANCTTCANGCTTATGTTGTNCATTCTGGTAACCGAGTAGACCATNGGAAAGATTTGAGTGATGGAATGGGAATGAAGGAATCAAAATCATCCTATGAGGAAATTGATAAAGAAACAAGTGGATTAGAAGACGGAATACACCTTCATTGGTCATTACCTGACGCCTTACTAGTAGGCAGACCAAATCCTGAAAATGAGAAAGAACACANATTCCCCTCCCTGCCNGACCGNTGGATTATTGTTAGGCAGTGGAGCGAANCCCTTCCNGATTCCAACTTTCANAANNGTTGGAGACACGAGGCCTGGGTTTTAGATTCGTCAAGCAAAATAGTAACTCCTCATAATCAATGGATTGAATCNGGCCCATCATCAACTCGAATTACTGCTATCGATGATGGGGATCCTGAAACAGAAGAAGATTTGGCTTGGCTTGAAACATATGATGGAGCAAATGGGATTTTTACATTCCACGACACTCCAGAAAACCTNCCCTCTGGAGCTACGTTGAATTATATGGTGGCCGGCTGGTATTCAGATAAGANACAAGATCCGTTATTTGCAGAACAAGGAACTACTGAAGAATCTTGGTTCGAAAATATAGATACNTTNGGCTGGTCTGTAGATGCCAAAGAAATCCTAACTCAAGTTTCAAGGCTTNATACCNCCACTTCTCGGCAGGAAGAAAACCAAAACNNCGGGGTGGTTGGATGAAGGGAAGCAAAGGTGGTAAAGAGGGTAAGAAAGGAGANGGAGNGTCCCAGCGCCCCCAGAATCNTGTTTCAAATAAAGACCCGACTAAAGGCGAGTCTGACAATGAAGTGTCCCCACTTCCAAATTATATTTCACCAGCATGGCCANTCCAATCTCTTATTCACGGTTGTATTANCGGAGTAGTTTGGGATGGGCCATCTACAAACGATAATGAATTTGTGAAAGAAGATGTTGANATTTCAATCGGGCGTTCATCNGCTGAAGCATCCGCCAGCCTCTTAGCAATAGAATACGCNGATTCTAAAGGNGGAAAGCAAAACATAAATTTCCCTGCAGTCGAACAATCTCTCACAGCATTCAATNTTGGACATAGGAATCAATTNAATCAACAAGATGGAGATTTCTTGTTTCAACAAACATTGCATGGCAATACATTCAGNTCNTTACCTGGCGAGTATGNAGACGAACCNNTCGAAGAAGATTTAGAAGNACNNCCTTCANAAAATACGATTTCAAATCTTAATGAANAATCCNTAGGTTCNGGTCCNAATTATTTCCTTCCTCGTAAGATGATTATGAATTTAACAAATACAAAACGCTCAACTCGTCACGANGAAGATCGCTANCANGATCACGAGAACGGCTTGAAATGTAGNGTTACAAATAACCTATTTTCATGGCATGGTGCNGGNAATTATGTATGTGAAAATATAAGTTACAAAGCATCTATACCGTTTGAAATCAATGGATTAATCCANGAACTCTGTTCAATCGATAGATTCGCAACATANGCATCAACCACTANNNCATCAAATGATAAGTATGATTTTATCGANAATATAGTTTACAACTGGCGAGGGCCNGAACTTGCAAAATTCCCTTCAACAATAGGNGTCAANGGGTGGACACANGCATGGATTCCATTATTTGCAGATGTAAAATATCGTAATTATATNTTGAATATTGAGGATTGGAAATTAGGCAAAGNCGATTTNGAATTANNTGANGAGATGGNCACATTATCNGATGCGNCTTCCAGNAGCNACTGGACAACACATACTTTCCGAACCCCAATCACAGTAAATTCAGGACGAAATTTAGCTNCCAAAATCAAAGAATTTAGAGAGGAATTCATTGGAATGGGCCGGGGGGCAATAANCGGGNTGAATCAGNTAGAAAGCATTCTTCCGAATNTNGACATGGTNAGCATCGCCNTAGATTTGAATCCCGAAGAAGCAATTAGTACACTTTCAATGGATTCTGATTATTCGAGTATTNTTGAGATNGAAANTNTTACGNTGATAGATGCATTTGGACAAACACANGNAATCGATACCCTACCNGGTTCNCNTGGANNCTGNGAGCCAGAAATATCACTTAGTTTNCAAACGACTCAGGATGATAGGTTTGTATTGAATAANCCGCGCCTGCAACACCCGGCNAGACTAAAATTCCGATTNATTGATGCTCANCAAAATTCNTCTTNGGGNCCAAATCCCGTTTGTGGATTTATTCTATGTGACCANCTTGAATGGGCCATAGAAGTATTTGANNANAACGGGNANGCATTAGGGCAATTATCTTTACAAGAAAGAGATATTTTTGCAGGAGATAATCAAAAATCTCGCACCGTTTGGAACCCAGCTCCTGGTAGTGAGACACAATTAGGTAGACCGAATGACATATCGAATAAACACCTTAGGGAAATGTTTAGCAATTTAGTAAAACATAGTATGGATGATATTGGTAGTACCGAAATAAGTGCAGGAGTACTATCATGTTTCATGAAACTGTTAGACTTAACGATGGACACAATTTTCTCTCCTCCAACAGAAGCAGAGAATCTTCCTACAATTTTTGCAGGTAGGCCGATTGCATTAGTAAGGGCGGAATTGGAATTAGAAGTCGATGGTTCTACAGGCCAACTTGAAGAAATGCATGAAATTTCTCTCGGCTCGATTGATAGATCTCTCGATGGACTCTTAGGATTCTTCCTCGACGACGATTATACTACATTCCATTCCATTTCTAATTCGATGGATGATTTGTCACATTCATACATTGTACATTCGAGTCAAGTAAAGATCCAGGCTGGGCAAAAAAAACAACTTACACTTGTGATTGACCCATTGGCTCAGGTTACTGCTCGAATTGGATTATTGCCTGAAAGAGCATTACATCTGAAATCAGAATATCGTAAAGAAGCCCTTGCGAAAATAGCGCCAACCTATCGGTTCGGCCCATTATTACTCGACCCCACCAGTATCTCGATGCCCCTGCCGTCTTTGAGGCAGGATGTAAATTGGACATGGATTAGTAAGCCGACAGTATCTGAATGGAAAGAGGATAATGTGAGCGGAGATAGTCAAAGTGCAAAAATTCCAGAAGGAAGAGCTGTTGCATGGAATGGATGGTTAAAAATTGACCCAATAGAAACCGAACAAAATTAGATGTGATATAATGATTAGAAGGAAAATTATCAGCAAATTGTTGATTTGTTGCTTGTTAGTACAGATTCTTACAATAATGAATTCCCAAGATGATGGCTACTTAGAAGAAGTGATAGAAAAGGAAACAAGACCTCATTGGTTACATGCTACAGAAGGTAACATTGAAGTTGTCATTCTTGAAAATAATCCGCCTGGATTAAACAGTAACATTAGTTGGAATGAAACTTTGAATGTGTATGAATTAGAGTACCCCTCAGACTATCTGAGGGTACAGGTTAATGCTTCGGGATTAGAGCCAGATCAAAAGTTCTCCATCGACTGGCAATTATATGGTTACGTGGAAAACAAAAGCACATTTGGGCCATGGTTTGCTCAAGATCCTACAGATCCAGATGTAAATCTATTAGGTGGAATTTATGGACCAATAGTAACAATACCGGGAGTTACAAATTATGATACCGGCGTCTTAAGAGGTCATTCCGATGGCTTGCCAATGAGTGGAACAGGAGTTAACTTGACTGGATGTTATTGGGTTATGGCAACTTTGTACATTGAAGGCGAAAGCACAGGCTCTATCGCTGACCCTCAAGTCATGCAAACAAATCTCTCAAAGCGTGTAAGTTATGGCCAACCATGCCCGGTCGATGATGGGATTGAGGAAGACCAAGACGGAGATGGATGGACGGATTCTCAAGAATTACAAGCCACTTCAAATCCTATGGACCCGGATTCAACACCATTAACAGTTATTGATTCATTTAATGCTACAGTAAATTCACTGAAAGCATCTCTTTCATCTTGTCAGCAAGAGAATCGCGTGTGTGAGATAAATTTCAATAGTTTGAACGAATCATATTATTCATTATTTGAAGATTATAATTCACTTGTCAATGATTACTATATTCTGTGGAATGAATACAACAATACGCAATACAATTTAACAATCTGTAACCAACAATTGGGATATTGTAATCTGATGGATATTGACCAAGACGGGTGGTCAAATACGACTGAGGTTGTATGTGGTTCAGACCCTTATAATCATTCAAGCACCCCCACAAATTGCACCATAGGCTTGCTCGATTATGATGACGATGGCGTGAGAAATGTAGATGATGAATGTGAAGACACACCCGATGGCCAATATGTTAATTCAACAGGCTGTCATAAACAACAAGATGAATTGTGCCCCTGTGAAGAAAATATTGAACCTACGAGGGAATCAGAAGAAGAATCCGGTGGCAACGACATTGTCAAGTTCGTCTTTGTAGGAGGAACGTCTTTGCTGGCAGGCCTGGGGCTATCTTCCTTTTTACCCAAGAAAGGAGGATGGAATTGGAATAAGGAGGATTTGAAGGATATAGATTCTGACGACCTTGAAGACATTAAGGACATCATTGAAGATATAGATTTGGATTTCGATAGAGATTCGGACAAACCAAAGGAACCGAAGAAACCCGTTGAAATAGGCTCGGGCTCAGATCAGTATTTCATGCAAGGAGTAGAGAGGCAAAAGGCAATGACTGAATCAGCCGACCCTCTATTGGATGACTACGTTGAAGACGAGGATTGATGGGTGTGCAAAGAACCACTATGTTAGGATAGAAGATCCGTTCTTGCGGCATTGAAGACAGCGCGCCCGCGTGAGGTTATTTTGTGTTGCCAAACTGAATCTTTTGGATTGAAAGCTCTCAGCATTTGCTCTCTACTCCAATGCCTTCTAGCATCCATTTCATTCATGTGTAAACCCCAATGAGTCCAGCGATTTTCAGCACGCGTAGCTTGTAACACTTTAATTGGTTTGAAAGTTCCAAACTCTTGTGTAATTGAAGTCCATTTGCTTTTGTTGTACCTATCTTCCAAGCCTTGATGAAGGTCACCAAGTATCTCATATCCAACTCCTGCATTAGGGTCCAAACTCTCGACATGTCCGGGGAATAAAGCATCCAAATGTGTAAAATCATCTGGGCCCATTCCAGCAGAGACTAGCAAAGTGTCGTGTCCACTGGGGCCTAGCCCTGTGTGAAGATCAATAGCCCAAATATGACTGATAGATTCCAGTTTTTTGTCCAGCCAATTAAGCAGCAAATCAGGCCCTGGTTGCAAACAATTACCGCCATATTGAATCGCTTTAGGATATTCATATTGACCTTCTGCAATCCATTGCTTTAGATTATTGAATCCGTATTTACGAATTAAATTTAGAGATTTTAATTTGAACCACCTTTCTTTTTGCGGAGGAGGACTTTCAGGATTAATGAATTCACGGACATTCTCGTATCCTTCTGTAACGCCCTCATATTTTTGCCCACGCTTTAGGAAATTACGATTGAGGTCGACATTGTTTTCATTGAATCTTCTCCACCATGCCATCCCGTAAGGATTGATGATATGTACGAAAATAATTGCATGATCTTTGAACGACTCCTGTTTGCATAAATCATCCATGACAGCCAATTGAATTGCACTACCTGGATATCCTTCTACTCCATGGACTCCACTGCTAGAAAGCAACACCTTGCCCGATTGAAGAGAACCAACAACCGCTACGTCAATACACAAAGGTTCGCCATCCGGGCCAGTCATTCCAATTTCCAATCTCTCATTTTCGACTTTGTGACCTGCATTACGCAAGTCATCACAAGCGATCAGGAACCTCCCGGCAGCTTCCGCATAGGAGTTTGCAAACCAAAACCGCCCCTCCATGACTTCTGCTGTAACATTCAACATTTGACACTACCGAACTATCAAGAATCACCAGCCCCTGACAAAATCGATGCCGGAGGATTTGGTTGCAGCCGATATTCGGGTAGCGAAGACTTTACCTTCCAAATTTTATTATGACAAATCTATTTTTGATTCACTCCTTTCTGTGTTTAGCGGTTGGCAATATGCGGCTCATGATTCTGAATTAGAGGCCAACGCTATCGTCCCACTAAATCACATTGAATCTATTACTGGCGAACCTACAATAATTGTGAAAGGCAATGAAGTGGAGTGCTTATCCAATATTTGTACCCACAGGGGTATGCGCCTGATATCACAGCCTTGTAACAAATCTACTTTGCAATGCGAATACCATGGGCGTACTTTTGCTTTGGAAGGAAACATGAAGCGAATGCCTGAATTTGAGCAAGCCATAGGGTTTCCTAGCGAATCAGACAACCTACACAAGTTTGCCATAGATACTTGGAAAGGTCTGCATTTCATATCACAGGAAGACACTCAACAATTACCATGGGCTGAATTAAACGAACGCTTTGAATTCCTTGATATCGAATCATATGTCCACGACCCAACTCGTGATAGAGACCATTCAATCGCAGCAAATTGGATGCTATATGTCGATAATTATCTAGAAGGATTCCACATACCTTTCGTTCATCCTGAATTAAATCAAACATTGGATTATTCAGGTTATTCAACAGAAGTTTTCGAAGGAGGAGTATTGCAAATTGGTAAAGCGTCAGAAGGCGATGTCAAATTCGATTTACCCGAAACTCATCCGGATTTTGGTCAAGAAATCGCTGCTTATTATCTGTGGCTGTTTCCAAATATGATGTTCAATTTTTACCCTTGGGGGCTTTCTCTAAACATCGTGATACCGGTTTCATCCGAAGAAACCCGGGTGTTATATCGAGGTTATGTCAAAGACGCAACCCTTGCTGAAAAAGGCGCAGGATCAATTCTTGATACAGTTGAGATTCAAGACCAGAATATTATCGAGGAAGTGCACAAATCTATGCACTCAAAGGTATATGATAGAGGTAGATATTCCCCCACTCGCGAACAAGGAGTACATCACTTTCACAGAATTATCTCGAAGATTTATGAGCAGATGTTTTAGGTGCACATTACAACCAATGGATGGGCGAAGTTGATGGAAGAGTTGCCTTTGTTAACGATGACGAAATCTCGTATAGTTGGCGTTCAGCCAAATTTATCACAAGAATCGCAAGCACTTTTGGAAACACTTTCGGGGCTCTGCTCATTTCACACCTGCGAAGATTTAGCCAGCTTCCTGTTCACAGATATGTTTAGGAATTTAGTCGGTGAAGGAGAGCCTTGGATTATTTTCGAAATAGGTGTTTACAAAGACCATACAAAAACAATAGAATCCATCCCCGTTCATGACGGAATTACTCTTGCAGATGGGGCAATGTCAGGAGGGATTCCAGGGCATCTTGCGATAGTCAAATCTGAAGCCGAGTGCTCAAAAACCCTCTCAATTTGGCATAATATGGTAGTAAACGGGTGAAGCGATTCTTTGAAAGGGGGCCTATGGCCCCATTAAACCGGAGAGAGGTCCATGGGCGACGACAATTTCCGAGACGCGCTGCCCGACCCGGACCCGGAACAGACTCTAGAATGGCAAGAAGCAATACGAGCTGTAAGCGATGCTTTGGGCCCAGAAAGGGCACACAGATTGTTGATGCAGACAATTGGAGCGGCTAGAGAAGAGGGCATCGATATCGATGTTGTAAACACTCCATATCTCAATACAATTCACCCTTCACAACAACCAGCATATCCTGGTGACTTGGAGATGGAAAAGCGCATCCATGGGATTATTTCTTGGAATGCAATGATGATGGTTACTAGAGCCAATAAAGCAAATGATGGAATTGGCGGACACATCTCGACGTTCGCATCAAACTCTCATCTTTGGGAAGTAGGTCAAAATCACTACTATCGTGGCAAGGATTTGGATGGTTGGGGAGACCATGTTTACTGGCAAGGTCATGCAAGCCCCGGCGTATATTCTCGAGCCTGGTTAGAGGGTAGACTGACGAGAGAAAATATTGACAATTTCAGAATCGAATGCGATGGAAATGGGCTTTCGTCATATCCTCATCCAAGGCTAATGCCTGATTTTTGGGAATACCCGAGCGTTTCGATGGGTCTTGGAGGTATGACAGCGATACACACAGCACGCTTCAACAGGTATCTCTCCAGCCGTGGACTTGCAGATACTTCCAACTCTAGAGTTTGGTACACAATGGGCGACGGCGAATCGGATGAACCCGAGTCGCTTTCTCAACTAACTCTTGCATCTAGAGAGAATCTCAACAATGTCATTATGATAATGAATTGTAATTTGCAAAGATTGGACGGACCAGTCCGAGGCAACTCAAAAATCGTTCAGGAATTAGAAGGAAGGTTCAGGGGCTCTGGATGGAATGTGATCAAGATTCTGTGGGGTTCAATGTGGGATGATTTATTCGCCAGAGATTCAGAAGGAGCGTTGGCAAATAGGCTACAAGATTTGGTCGATGGAGACGAACAAAGAATCTTCACAAGCGACGCTTCTACATTCAGAAATGAATTATTCAACACCCCTCAACTAAAGGCCATGGTCGCACACCTAAGTGACGAAGATTTGGAAGCACTAGCATCTAATCTTGGTGGGCACGATATGGTGAAAATCAATGCAGCATATTCTGCAGCAGAAGCATCTAATGACAAACCAACAATCATTCTTGCACGCACAATCAAAGGTTATGGATTAGGCCCAGCCTTTGCAGGAAGAAACTCTACTCATGGTAAGAAGAAGGCAGATGTTGACAGCATCAAATGGATGCGTGACGACCTCGGACTTTCATTCACAGATGAAGAATTGGAAGATTACCCATTCATCGCACCTGATAGTGAGCCTGAGGCAGTTGCTTATCTCAAGGAAAGAAGGGATGCAATGGGGGGGTTCTGTCCTGAGAGGAGAAACCCTCCTAGCGAACTCGAACCTCCAGGGCCAGAAGGATATTCCTCATTTGATGAAGGCACAAAAGGAGAAATGCAAGTTTCTACAACTATGGCTTTTGTTAGATTGTTAAGCGGGTTGATGAAAGACAAATCTATTGGGAAAAGAATTGTTCCAATCGTGCCCGATGAAGCTAGAACTTTCGGTATGGATCCATTATTCGCACAGTTCGGAATTTACCACCCCGAAGGCCAATTGTATACCCCTGTCGACCATAAGATGTTGATGAAATACAAAGAAAGCGAGACAGGACAACTTTTCGAAGAAGGGATTTCAGAAGCAGGAGCGATGTCGACGTTTATTGCTAGTGCAACTTCATATTCTACACAAGGTAGTCCGACAATACCGTTCTACATCTTCTACAGTATGTTTGGATTCCAAAGGGTAGCAGATTTGGTCTGGTCTGCAGCCGACCAGAGAGCTAGAGGGTTCATGATTGGCGCAACTAGTGGAAGAACCACTCTAAATGGAGAAGGTCTTCAGCACCAAGATGGCCATAGCCTTTTGATGGCACATACTAACCCTGCAGTAAGAGCCTATGACCCCGCCTTCGCCTATGAATTAGCATCAATTATTCGTGCAGGAATCAACGAAATGTATGTCGATGAAAGAGATGTAATGTACTATATCGCAGTATACAATGAAAATCATCCAATGCCCCCTAAGCCAGCAGGCTCAGAGGAAGGAATTGTTAAGGGAATTTACAAGCTTAGAAGCGCACCTAAGGGCGAAGGGCCAATTGTAAGATTGGTTGGTTCTGGGCCAATTATGTTACAACTATTGGCAGCGGTAGAAATCTTGGAGACATATGGTGTACGTTCGGAGATTTATTCTGCAACATCATATGGTGAATTGAGAAGAGAAGGCCTTGAATGTGAACGAAATAATCGTTTGAATCCAAGCGATGCACGACAGATACCATATGTTGAGCAACTTCTCGGTGATGGAACATATCCAACAATTGCTGTAAGCGATAACCAAATTGCTGTACCGGATATGATTAGGCAATGGGTTGGCGGCGATTACTCAATTCTAGGAACAGATGGATTTGGAAGGTCTGATACCAGGCCAAACCTGCGTAAATTCTTCGAAATCGATGCACAAAGTATCACAATCGCAGCACTATCTTCACTAGTTAGAAGCAAGGAAATCGACTCTGAAGTATTCGACAAGGCGATGAAAGATTTGGGAATTTCTCGTGACAGAGACGACATCACAGCTCTTTGATTATTCAAGCCGTTAAGACCTTCCATTTCTTGCAAGGAAAACAAGCAAGTCAATAATTCCAATGACTGCAAAACTGAAACCCTCTATCTCGTAGCCATTAAAAAATAGGTAAATGCCCAATATCAAAAAAACTGGAATATCGATTAACGGATGTATCACAGGCCCCCATAACCATCCAATCAATTTACCACCTCAGGCATCCTTCCTCGCAACCTTAACCAAGTTTCAGCACCGAAAGTAAGTGCGTAAAGCGATGCTAACCACAATGTTGGTCGAGCCCAATATCCAGCGGGATCATCAATCAACAAAATACACAACCACGTTAGCGTAACGAGGTCTAGAATCCACCTAAATCCTGCTAGAATTTGTTTTGAATTCGATTGCATTTCAGTTAATTGAGTGTCAGTCAATACTGCAGTAATACCCTTCAATTTGGATAGAGCATTACCTCCATTCCATCTGATTTTTCCTAACTTGAATCTATTCCAACCATCGATTACTAAGAATAGAGATACCCAAACCACTACTACTTCTAACAAGGGCTCTGCTCCATACAAATCTAAGCCGTTGAATGACCAATATAACAAGCCCCAAAGCCACGCAATTATCAAAATTTGAGAGGTTTTAGCAAACTTACTCAATTTCCTTAGTAACTCTGCATCATGCGATAATAGCATCTCTAGTGATATGACCAATCCCACACTGAATGTGAGGACGAAACTACCAGCAAGCCACCACCATTCTAGAGAGGAATCCCTCCATGCCAACAATAGAGCAACAAGAGTCCAAGCCATCACCAAAGATGTACTTGCATTTACTGTTGCCTGCATTACGTACAGCGGGTCGCGCCCATCTTTGAGGACCGCTAAACCGCCCATCAATCGAACTTCGAATGCTGAATCGTCGACAACGCCTTGGGCAGCAGCAGTCATCCCACCAATCGATTTTAGCCGGGCCGACTCTACCAGTCCNTCTGCATCACTATCTGCACCACCAGTCCATTTAGAGCCACGAGCAGCAGCGGCAGCAGCGCCTCGACCTCTACTNCGCCCTTTACCAGCNCTTCTCGCTTTGGCCCAAGCTCTGATTTCNGGAGTTGTAACGTCCTCTACTTGATCCTCATTTAGTGGCGCTCCGTGATCGGTGTANAACCATCGNCATTGAATTGGAATNGGGGCGGGGTCGACATCGGGNGCAACCATTTGAAATTGCCCAGGTCCAAGGGTNGGCAATTGCTTGACNAGGTCNTGGTCNCCTCCACTTTCTTTNAGNAGGTGTCGGACNTTTTCTACATCTTGAGGCTGAGTGAATCTNCCGATGAANGTAGTATTTGCTTGGGCTAGAATNTTGTAATCTACATCCGATACNTTTTGCGTTGCTAATACACAAGCAACCCCNTATTTCCTAGCCTGCTTGAANATCAATTTGATTAGGTCCTTNGCAGGAGGATTCCTTGGGTGNGGTGGNAGATAAGGTGCTACTTCATCCATGAAGAACANCAGTTTCAATTCNCCNTCTGCAGGTTGTTGAGTTAACATCCAGTCGTAGAGTTCACGCGCCAATTCTTGCACGAAATATTGCTTTTGAGCCTCATCTTGAATCGTGTTTAGATACACGATATTCAAGGGAACTTTTCCGGGCATCGCTGGTTCACAGAAAGAGTCGATATCAATTGGAACTCCGTTGGAGAATAATAGTTGATTTACACCACTACTGAATGCAGATAGGCGCCTTGCCAGATCATTACGTGTTGATTTTGGCAGCATGTCGTCATAGTCACGAAGACCATGTTCAAACATGATTTCTTCCCATGGCGGAATTTCGGGCTTATCTTCATCATCTTCAACATCGATGAATGCTCCCGGATAAAGGGCGCGAGTGAAGTTTTCTTGCGGCTCTCTGACGACTTTAGCCAATCCTCTAAAGTCGCCTACATCAAGCCCTAATCTTGTTCCATTGACCAGAATTTCATACAAGAAAGGCTTCACTACTTTGCCTTGTGTTTTCTCAACATCAAAGCCTGCTAGGTTACTGAAACCAGCAGCAACCATGTCCCATGCAGTAATCGCTTCTTCAGGGTCTAAATCAGCGGGTGGTGAGCGAAATGGGTCTATACACAACGGCAAACCTTTCGAACGTAGAGGAGTCCAAATTCGAACTTCCATTGTGGAAATCAACTTCTTCATTCGGTCAACTTCTCCTCCCTGTGCAGCCAAATCATTCTCATCAATTCCTAGGGCAAGCCTTGCCAAATCTCCTTGAGGGTCAAGAATTAATGCTGGGATGCCAGCCAAAGCCGCCTCTTCGATTACCGATTTTGCCATTACAGTTTTTCCAGAACCCGTTGAGCCGAGCATCGCAGCGTGTCTAGCTAAAACCATCTTGTCAATTTGGACAATTTCACCATTATCTCGCCTCTCTCCCAAGAGCATTCCCTTTGCCTTGATTTTCTTTTTCCGAGAGGGTTTTGGATTTTCGAGAATATCATCGACGAGGTCTCTCAATTCATGAGATTCCTCCTCGGACATGAGCCGGCCAACAGTGCCTACCCTCTTGAGGATGACTACGCCCACTACGTGGGCGGGACACACTCAAGGAGGCGAACCCTTTCGCCGACACATGGACCGCATCCCTCTGGCGAAACCGTTCTGGGATGAGGAGTGCGAGAGGGCTGCAATCGCAGCACTGTCGAGCGGAAGATGGGTCAAAGGCCCGGAAGCGAAAAATTTTGGAGAAGAATTTGCAAAGTGGTGTGGAGCAGCAGCAGCGGTCCCTTGCCAGAGCGGCTCAGCTGCATTATGGGCAGCGATGCGTCTACTTGGTATTGGGCCAGGCGATGAAGTGATTGTTCCAGGAATGACTTTCATAGCGACAGCAACTTCAGTAAGTTTAGTCGGAGCAACACCGATTTTCGCAGACATTGAACATGATTATTGGTGTATTTGCCCAGACGATGTCGAAGCAAAAATTACTGACAAAACCAAGGCGGTTATCGGGGTGCATATATTTGGTCAACCATTTTCCCCTAGACTTAGAGAAATTTGTGACAAACACGGGATAGCACTCGTTGAAGACGCTGCGCAAGCGCATGGCGCGAGTCTAAATGGAATCAAAGCAGGAGCAATCGGCGATATTGCCTGCTTCTCATTTTTCCCATCAAAAAATATGGCAGTTGGGGGAGAAGGAGGTATGATTACAACCACTCGTCACGACTTGGCACAGAGGTTGACGAGATTGGTTGACCATGGTCGAAATGATCAACTCGAATCAATCGAACTCGGTACAAATTTACGGATGAGCGAAGTGTCTGCAGCAATAGGCAGAATACAATTGAAACACCTAGAGAATTGGACTTCTGAACGAAGGCAGAATGCTATTGCAATCAACCACTCAACAAAGACGCGTCCCGAATCTGAACATGCCTGGCATCAATTGTGTATTTTGAGCGATAATCCTAGCGAATTAATTTCTAAATTCAATGATGCTGGCATCGATGCAAGAGTCCACTATCCGATTCCATGTAATCGACATCAGGTTTATTCCGAACATCATCAACATGAGGATAGTTTGCAGCTTTGCGATGAAATAGCGCACAAACTCGTGGCAATACCTGTTCACCCATCGATTACAATAGATGATATTCAGAGAATCAATTCAGTGTTGAGTCACTAATCATTCTCGAAAGCGAAGAATTAGACCATCCTTTGAGGTAAGTTAACTCTAAGCCAAGCCATGATGGAAGCACCACGTTCTGAGATTCATCTTCTAATTCTACTTCGGCGATAATTAGCCCACTAATCGGGCCTTCAAACTCGTCAACTTCCCAAAGCAAACCGTCTTCTCCATTCCAGTAATGGCGAACTTTACTAATCGAGGGTAAACCATCTAGGACTAAATCGTTGTATAACTTGAGAGGCAAATCCCATTCAAACTCAGGCGCTGAGGCGCCAATTCTTCGCCCCTTGGCTGTTAAAGTAACAACGCCTTCACTCAATCTAATCCTCCATGTTGTTAGATTTACAAGAGCACGCTCCTCTTCGACGAGAACATGATTTCTCCACATTATTTTACCATCAACATGTTTGACGCCATCAAGATAAGTTTGGAAAATGGCACTAGATTTACCACATCTCCACGGCTTGTCATTTCGCCCATCTACTAGAAATCGACGCTCTATTTCGACTCCCATTAATTCTCATCCTCTATCTTCTGAGATCTTGCTTTGGACATAATCTCTTCATCGAGGAACCAAAACGTCGGCGTTTCGGAAATGTGCTTGTCCCAATGTTGAACGGTCCTAGCCCATATTTCTGAATCAGCGTTTTCCTTACAATAACCTAGAACCCAATCCATTTGCGATTGTAACTCATCATCATCTGGAGAATTTCGCTTTAGATTTTCAGCAGTCATTGCCATATTCATCATGAACATTGGAGATAGGGCATATGTCCAGAATGGATTTCTCTCAAAGTCAACGCTTCTCTGAGCAGTCCATAACGAAAACACTCTGTCATACAGATAACCAACGCACAAGACAATTAGAATTAGTCCAGCGAAGATACTGAGCAATCCGATGTATGTTGCAGGAATCCCTAGAACAGAGTTACTGAAACAAAAACCTTCATCACATTTATCGGAAAATCTCCAACTAACATAATCCCATAGTAGCAGAGTTAATGTCGAGCCCAGAAGCCCTAGAGAAATGATAGATTGAGATTGTTGCATACGCCAATATTGACGCATTACCCATTTCTTGACAGGATTGATGCTTGCACTCGTCATCAAACATCCCACACACAACGCTATTCATATTATCATGGGTGAAATGTCTGATTGTTTTACTAATGTTAGATTATATGCACATAGCCGCATGAATTTATTTTCGTACAAATTATTTTCTTTTTGGCAATAATATTGGTCACTTACAGGAAGTAGAAAAAGAGGACAAGTCTGAAGGCTGGACCTCTTGTGGGACAAATGTGCTCAAAGTCGCTTTACTCGGATGCGGCCGTTGGGGCCAAAACCACCTAGGGGTACTCTCATCGTTCAGAGAAAGGGGATTAATTGACCGAATCATCGTTATCGATACATCAAAAACGGCAAGGGATGCGGCCGTTTTGGCAGATGAAACCAGAGTGAACACCGATGGTCTTGAGGCCGATTTGGTAATTATTGCAACGCCCTCCAGTCTTCATGCTTCACAAGCGAGAGAACTGTTGGCAAAAGGCCATCATGTATTAGTCGAGAAACCACTAGGTTGCTCAGAATCAGAAGCAGCACAGGTACTTGCTAGTGCTAGAGAATTTGGCAGGATTTTAGGGGTCGGATTATTGTTGAGATTTCACCCTGCTGTAGCTCTCGCTAACCAGTTGATTAACAATGGAGAGTTAGGTAGACTTGTTTCGTTAAGATTCGTACGTAGGACTACACGAAACGCGCCTGAAGAAGGTAATGTGATTGAAGCATTAGGGGTTCATGCGATCGACTTGATGTGTAATTTTATGAGTGAATCTGAGCCTAGCGCAGTCAATGTTGAAGGTGACGAAATTGAAGCCCGTATAGCACTAGAATTCCCACATGGTATTGAAGCGATTATCGATGTTGCATGGCAAGCTAGTCAAGAGCGAAGAAGTGTAACTTTAGTTGGCTCTAACGCTACTTTAAAATTTGATTTAGACGTTCACGACAGAGTCGTATTAATTTCGGATAACGGGGAAAAAGAAATTTATTGTGAATCAACGATTTCTCCACTTGAAGCCGAATTGGAAGATATTATCACCGGGATTGACAATTTTAATTCAGGGCATGCTTGGGCTCCTACTCCTGATTATGGGGCGGCTTTGAGAGGCGTTAGATGGACTGAGAGAGCGATTCAAGCATTACCAATTTTAAGGCCACATTGAAGAATCCGATACCTCTCGCACAATCATGGCCGGTAGTTCATCACCCGAAGATTCCGAACCTCTATTCGTTCTAGAACCACTTCCTGAACTATCTGGCGTGATAGACTCATTCGCAGCCGCCAACCCTATTTTCCTATTGGTCAGCTTTGGCGCAGCCATCTATTTGTTGACGAATTATGAAGATCCGCTGAAGAAATTGTGGACAACATCATTAGGAGCCATCGGCTTCAATTTTTATGTTACAGATTCAATGTTTTATACGATGATTTTTACTAGTGTTTACATTCTAGGATTCTTCGTAATCTGGGGTGCGATTCGTTGGAATGAAGTAAAGGCATTGTTGGGAATAGACCGAGCAAGAACTATCTCGATTGTTTCATTCATTGTTTGCACATGGATTTTGGTTGTATTGGGTACAGCAATCGGTATGCCAGCAGGCCCAGGCGTAGTAATCTGTGGATTGACAACCGCCTACCTATGGTGGACCTATTATTCACTTGAGCCAGCCACTGTTTGATAGCGAAGGGTCAAGGACTTCGCACGCACACCTTAGGGCATGGCAACATTCTCCAGCCATCCTGATTTACCCGAGATTCTTGAGAATCTACTCGAGGATGATGTGCATACATTATTCTTGAAAGCAGATTGTCCCCCCAGAACTAAAGCAGGGGGAATCGGCAACCTCCGTCTAGCCGATGTCGAAGGTGCTGACGATGGCGGATGGGATACATTACGCTTAGAGTCGCTGCAGGAAGAGATACTAACTCTAGTTGAAGAAAACCGAGATCGTTCAGACTGTTTCTTGGAAATAGATAGGAAAGGGTGTCAAGTAATTCAGTTGGGGGATTTGAGAATATCTTGCGCTTGGCCGCCATTTGCAGATGCTAGAGAAATCACAATTGTTAGACCTGTAGCTAAGTTATCATTGGGCGATTATGAAATCGATCCTAAGTTGATTTCAAGGTTGTCAGACCACCACCGCGGCGTGTTTATTTGCGGCCGTCCTGGTTCAGGCAAGACCACTTTAGCACAGGCTATTGCTGAATACTTGGATGAAGACGTCGGGGCTATGGTCAAAACAATGGAGGCTCCTAGGGATTTACAACTAGCAAATAGGATTACGCAATATGCTCCATTGGAAGGCGATTTGGAAAAAACTGCAGAAATTATATTCCTAGTCCGCCCAGATTTCGTAATTTTTGATGAGGTTCGAAGAGCCCGAGATTTCGAGATTTTTGCAGACGTTCGCTTAGCAGGAGTGGGGCTGCTAGGAGTAACTCACGCAAACTCAGCATTGGAAGCGATTCAGAGACTAATCGGAAAGGTCGAATTAGGTTTAGTAAGTCAAGTGTTAGATACAATTCTACATGTAGAATCTGGACAAATTCAACAAATATTGGAACTGAGAATGACCGTCAAACCACCTAGTGGGATGCAAGAAGAACTGGCACGGCCCGTAATCGAAGTTGTTGAATTCCCTAGCGGCAAAGTAACCCACGAAATGTTCGCATTCGGCTCAGAAATTGCTGTTGTGCCAGTCGATGGTGTAGCCGCTAGAAACGGCGTCTCTCCTGTTGCCGCCTTGGCAAGAGACCAACTGGTAAAGAAAATCCGCGATTGGGTTGGCGTATCATGCGGAGTAAAGATCACTGGAACAAATTCAGCTGAGATATACGCTCCAAAAGGAGTTGTTTCAACTTTAATCGGAAAAGGCGGTGAAAACATCCGTGATTTGCAAGATGAATTGGGTGGAATGAAATTATCCGTATCCTCATTCGCAGAAATGCCAGACGACGTTCATGTTCCGGTCGAGGATCACTATGAAACACTTGAACGTAGAGCCCGAGATTCTAAGGCATGGGAGTATTCCAAACGTGGACGAAAGTCGAAAAGGCGTAAACGATGACGCTACACTCTATACAAAACTACAGATTTTTCACAATCTATTCAGAAGATGGGTTGATGAAGGCGCAACATTCCCGCTGCATTCATGGCACAGTCTCCTGATGGCACAGGAACCGCTCCGGTGAGGATAACTAATTCCTCAACTTCGGTTACCAGTGGTATCGGAGTGACACAGAAATTAGTTGGCGCAGCTATTGCATTTGGCAACGTGCTTCGAGGTACTTTCGGCCCTAATGGGTTGGATAAAATGCTATACAAGACCAATGGCGAGGCTGCAGTTACTAATGATGGTGCGAAAATTGTTGCAGAGTTGTTGGTCAAACACCCAGCCGCTAAAGCCTTTGTAAGCCTTGCAGAAAGCCAAGAGAATGCTTGTGGAGACGGAGTCACTGGATGTATTCTACTTGCTAGTGAATTGATGAGCGAGGCTGGTCGCCTATTGGAGAGAGGACTACATCCTCTAATTCTGGTAAAAGGATACGAAATGGCATTGTCACAAACTCTAGATGAACTCGATTCAAGGTCAAACCCTCTTGCCAATAATTTGGATCAGGTAGCTAGAACTGCGTTAATTGGGCGCTCTACTGAAGGCGCACTAGACCATCTATCGAGCCTAGTTGCACAAGCCGTTGAAATTATACCAGACAGCGACTATGAGAGAGTTAGAATGTCAAAAGCAGGAGAAGGAACGCCAGCAACATCAACAATAGTCCCGGGAATAATTTTGGAAAAAAGACTGGCATTAGAACGAATGCCTCGCAAACTAAGCAATTCAAAAATTGCGGTTCTATCATGCCCTTTGGAGTTAGAACAATCTAGCGTCTCGGCCGAGATAGAGATTAGTACACCGGAACAATACGAACGATTCATCGATGCAGAAAACGATCAAATCGAGAAGATAACTGACAAAGCAAAATCTTGTGGAGCCAAAGTCATTTTTTCGGCAGAAGGAATCGACTCCAGAGTTTTACATTCTCTAGCAGATGCTGGAATTTTTGCATTAGGGGGAGTCGAGAGGCCTATGGCGGAAGACATAGCACAAGCATGCGGTGCTAAACTATGTGACCATCTTGACGACCTTTCTTCCAGTTTAGGCACTATTGGGTCTCTCGTTCACCAGAGATTAGAAGGGGCCGAAGGAGTCAAGGAAAGAATCATCCTTGAAGTTCAAAATCCAGGTATTGTAACAATTCTTGTCGGCGGAACAGATGGAGTTGCTGCTGAAGAAACAATCCGAGGTTTGTATGACGCCCTACGCTCAACCTGTTTGGCCAAAGAAGAGGACTTGGTAATTCTTGGAGGAGGTAGCCTTCACATGGCAGCCTCACTCAGAATTAGAGAGGCAGCAGAGAATTGCCCTGGTAGAGAAAGGCTGTCTATGGAAGCGTTTGCACGCGCTTTAGAAGGAATTCCAGCAGCACTTTCAGCTAACGCGGGCGAAGATAAAATCGATGCATTACTAGAATTACGCTCATTACACCGTGCTGGCCAAATCAATAGTGGAATTACACAATCTGGCAAGCCTGGTGAAATCGAGTCGGTTTGGTTGCCAACATACACAATTGAACACGCTATTTCGGCAGCCTGCGAGTCTGCTTGCGGCTTATTGCGCGTAGATCAGGTAATTTCTGCAAGAGGAGATTGAGTCGGCACCTTCATGAGATTGGCTCAAATCCCTTTCTTAACGGGTACCACACATGGAGTCGACCTCCCGTCCCCGGGCTTTGCTATCGGTTTACGATAAGACCGGCATTATTGAATTCGCAAAAGGCTTGGATAGCCTTGGCTATGAATTGGTTTCTACAGGCGGAACTGCAAGGAAATTACGTGAAGCAGGATTGGAGGTAATTGGAGTATCGGATGTAACCGGTCACCCTGAAATTTTTGATGGTAGAGTTAAATCATTACATCCTGCTATTCATGGCCCCCTGCTATGCAGGCTCGAGAATGAGGACGATGCTATCGGTTTAGCAGAATTAGGTTATCCGATGATTGAAGTTGTTGCTTGTAATTTGTATCCTTTTAGCGATGCTGCAGCGATTGAACCTCCTTTGGAAGACCTCGCCCTTCTAGAGATGGTAGATATTGGGGGCCCTACTATGGTTCGAGCCTCTGCGAAAAACCATGTCAATGTCGTAATTACTTGCGACCCAGAAGATTACTCATCTGTACTTCAAGAACTGAATTCAGGCCAAGTATCTTTAGAAACAAGAAGGAAATTAGCACTGAAAGCGTATGAGCACACCGCTACATACGACTCTGCTATCGCTAATGAATTGGCAAGTAGGTGGGATGGCCGCCCCGAGGACAGCGATGATACAGAAGAGCAAACCCGTCGACTTCCAAACACCATGTCTGTAGCAGCATACAAGATGCAGGTATTGCGGTATGGTGAGAATTCGCATCAAGCTGCGGCATTGTATGTCGCCCCTAACGCATCCGAAGGAGAAACCTTAGTCACCGCTAAAGTTGAGGGCGGTAAAGCGATGAGTTACAACAATTATTCAGATGCTGATGCAACCCTACGACTTTGCCGAGCCCTATCTACAGATGAATGGCCAAATACCCCTCATGCTTGTGTAATTGTCAAACACAACAATCCATGTGGCGTAGCATTGGGCAAGACGCAGTTAGAAGCGTACGAAGCAGCGCTTGCAAGCGATCCAGAAAGTGCATTTGGCTCGATTATTTGTGTTAATGAACCTGTTACAATGGAATTTGCCGAAGCCCTAGCCCCTCTGTTTCTTGAGGTATTGATGGCTCCAGGTTATGCTGAAGGGACCAAAGAAGTTTTGATGGAAAAAAAGAATCGTAGAATTTTGACAATAAAGTCGCCTAATGACCGATTAGCAGCACTCCCTAGAAAGACTGTTCGTAAACCGATTGAAGGTGGCTGGCTAATCCAAACAGAGGAAGCACCGGTCATTGACTGGAATAAAGCAAAGGTGGTAACTGAAAACACACCTACTGAAGAACAGATAGCTTCTATGAAATTCGCAGTTCGCGTCTGTGAACAAGTCAAATCCAATGCGATTGTTATGGTCCAAGGATTGGCAACAGTCGGTATTGGGCCGGGCCAAACTAGTCGCGTCGAAGCAGTTAGAATCGCAGCTAGAAGAGCAGGCGAAAGAGGCAAAGGCTGTGTATTAGCAAGTGATGCATTTTTCCCATTCAAAGATGGAATCGAGCAAGCTGCAGAAGCGGGCGCTGCAGCAATTGTTCACCCGGGCGGTTCAATTCGTGACCAGGAAGTAATCGATGAAGCCAATGCAAGAGGAATTGCAATGTTGTTTACAGGTCACAGACTATTCAGGCACTGACTTTTTCCTACTAATATTGGCATTATCAAGATAATATTAGTCACGCCAAGGCATATTGCCGAACAACTTCTCGCAGTGCTATGGCAGAGGACTGGCAACTCCCTCGAGTTGGAACCTCTAGCGACCCTCTGCGGCTTGCTGTATTCATTTCAGGCTCAGGTTCAGGAATGGAAGCACTTCTCAAACACCAACAAAATACTGCTTGTTTGCATACAACAACAGTAGTGATTAGTGACAAGGCAGACGTTTCTGGATTAATCAAAGCGGAAGCCTTGGGTGTAACAGCAGTTGTAATTCCTTTGCCAGAAATTACCGATAAGGAAGAGAGGAGATTAGTCCACGAAAAAGAAGTAGGGGAAGTCTTAGCAGACTATGGAGTTGAAGCGATTATATTGTCTGGATATATGCGTATTCTAACTCCATCCTTTGTCAAACCATGGGCTGGAAGAATTCTCAATATCCATCCTTCATTATTACCAGATTTCCCCGGCGCCCACGCACATAGAGACGCGATTGCCGCAGGGGCTAGCAAATCGGGATGCACGGTTCATTTCGTAGATAGTGGGATGGATAGCGGCCCCATAATCATGCAAAGAGAAGTTGAAGTCCTCTCTAGCGATGATGAAGACTCCTTGGCAGAGAAAGTCAAGAAGCAAGAACACATTCTCTATCCTCAAGTAATCGACTTGTTTAGCGCAGGTGAGATTGAATCTCCTTAAACTCTTCAGGAGTGTTGGTGTTTCTAGCTTTAATCCCGCCGTCGCACGATTGAATATCTTGGAACATTTCTGACACTTTCTTAGAACGTAAAATTCTTTGAGAAGAATCGAATTTGGCAAGTAAGGGTTGCCTATTCCCAAAATCATCGATTGGAACCCCTGCAATCCGTGAGAAAAATTCAGCATCCGCAAGGTATGCATCACATGGAGCCAACTGGATCAATCCACTCAATCCAGATACAAATTCGAATAATGATTCTCCCAATGTCTCTTTGGAATCTACTACACACTCCTCATCAAATAAGGCAGTCCGCTCTACGCTTCCACACATCACAACCACTCTTGTGCATCCTGCAAGTCGCAACTCATTTGCAAGCCTGTTAACATTGGAATTGATCAGAGATTTATCTTGACCCATCCGCTTAGATTTGCCTCCGGCAAGTATTATTCCGGTTTGCAATTCCACACCTCAATGCATTGAATCTAGACCGTTTAGGGACAATTCAACTTCGCCAAGAAGTTCGTGAACTCTAGCAAGTAGCGCACGTCTTTCCTTTGAAGAGCGAGCTAATGGTAGCCATTCAAGCAAGCGACGAATGTCCTGTGCATCTCTAGCAACAGTCCAGTTCAGAACTTCTTCCAACACAGGGTCGTCGGCTGGTAGAAAACGGTCTGCCATAGCAAAGCCTGGTTGAGACACAACAAAAACTCACGCATCGAGTGCACGCATTCGAATGCGTTCATACAACTCTCCGCCTTTTGGCGCATTACGAACTAGGTCGACAAATTCTTCTTTCATGCCTAAAGATGCGATTAGCATGACATTCTGCATCTGGATCTTATTTGCTTTGTACGAAGATAAGAATTCTGCATCTGGAATTTCTCTACCCGAGCGTTTTATTTCTTCAGCCATTTCAAGAACTAAATCTAACGGCAAGCCTTTGTTGATAGTCTCTAACATTTTTTGCCACGCATTTCCTTCAGTATTTGCAAATAACAAACCCATCAATTTGACATCTTCTCTACCGCCTCTTTTCCATAATCGCTTGATTAAATCATCTACTCTATCATCATAATTTGTTAGTAACCAAGAAGCGATTCTTCTCATTGTAGGGTCGTCAGTTCCGATGTGAAAGGCCAATCCACTTTGCTGCAATACTTTGTCTGTTATTGAGCGATTTACCAAGCCCTGAGCCCCGCAGTCATATGCCGCTTTCAAAAAAACAAGCGCTTTGCGGCCTTTTGGTAAACCTTCATCAAACAAGGAATCCAGGTCATCGACCAACAAATCACCTCATGCATTCTTTGTTCGAACACTATCGAATAGACTACCAACTAATGAAACGCTATCTCTGAGCGTTCCTAGTAACTTGTCAACGACATTTTCATCTTCAGTTTTCTGGCGAATCATGTCGCGCAGGTCGGCTTCTATCCGAGCATGATCCTCGTCGCCGATATTGAATTGGTTTCTTAAGTTAGCAAGAACCGCGAACTCGTCTTTAGAAAGAGAAGCGTTTACGATTGCAACTTCGAATACCCTAGTATAAACCAGCCTTTGTTCATTAGGCGTAACCTCTCTTCCCGGTTCGGTTTCCCTTTGTTCACGAATAGCAGCATAGATTTCTGCAGGTTCATCTGGAGAAAGCCCCAATGCGTTTGCAAGCTTGATGATTAGGCGCTTCTCCTCACGTGTCAAAACACCATCTCGAAGCATAACTTCGATGGTGGTTCTGAACACAGTAAGTGCTCCTACATTCTCGCCGCTCACACCTCAGCGAGAACCTTTTAACACTTGAATCTCATTGATGTAGGTAAAAACTGCAAAAATCACTATTTTATCTAGAGAGGGTTCAAGAAGGAGAGGTAGGTCGGAGCAACTGTCCAAATCCAATTCACGACCAACTAAAACCTCAAAATGAGGTTAAAAAAGGTCACTCTGGAAATGTGCCGAAAGGCTCACTGAAAGGCAGTGTTTTGTAAGGACAAGGAGAGATTCTCATGTCAAAAGGAAGAAACAATGGAGGTAGAAGCGGCGGCAAAGGCGGAGGCAAAGCCAAGGCTATGAAATACCTCATCAAAGCAGACCTAAAGGTCAATGGAAACGTACAGCGCAAGGATATTATCGGCGCAATTATGGGTCAGACAGAAGGCCTACTAGGAGACGATTTAGAACTAAGGAAATTACAGCGTACTGCAAGAATAGGTCACGTTGACGTTGAAGTCAAAAGTAGTGCTGGCAAAGTTACTGGTGAAATTCTAATCCCAAGCAGCATGGACAATGTAGAAACAGCGATTATCGCATCTAGTCTGGAAACAATTGACAGAATTGGACCATGTGCAGCGAAGATAAAAGTCACTGAAATCCAAGATGTACGCTCTACGAAAGTCAATGCAGTTATCGATCGTGCTAAGGATTTGTTATTGGAAATGGTAAACTCTGGCGACGCAGCAACTAAGACGGTTATCGAGGAAGTTCGTAGCGTTCTGACAGTTGGAACAGCAAAGAACTTCCACGGTCTAACCTGTGGTCCGAATGTAGAATCTAGCGATTCACTAATCATTGTTGAGGGTAGAAACGATGTTCGTAATCTGTTGAACTTTGGAATCAAGAATACAATTTCTTGTGATGGAGCAGGTTCGATTAAGCAGGAATTAGTTGATCTTGCCAATGGCAAAGAAAACGTGGTTTTGGCAATCGATGGAGACAGAGGTGGCGAGATGTTGTTCCGCCAATTAAACGAAACTCTGAAAATTGATTTCGTGGCTCAAGCACCTGTTGGTCAAGAGTGGGAATTACTTCCACAAAAGACCGTTACAAAGTGCCTAGCTCAGAAGATGGATGCAGCAAAATTCGCAGCCAAATTGCCTGAAGACGAACCAGCTGCAGACGCTGATGCCTGGCTAGAAGAAATCGAGGAGCCAGAGGAAGCGCCTGCTGAAATCCACGAGTACTTTGACCATATTGCTGAATTAAAGAAAAATAATGCAGTATTCGTAAATGTTGATGGCACCTTATCCGACGCAGTCAGCCCTGCAAAACTAGCAGCAGCGGCAGAAGGCGCCGACGGAGTGGTTGCAATCGTATTCAATGGGCCAGTCAGTGACAGGATTCTAGATATCGCATCTGAAGCAGCGATTGAGACCGTTGTTGGAACTAAGGAAGGCAAAGGTTTCTCTGCACGTGACGATGTCAAGGCATGGCTTACAGAAAAGCACGCATAATTCTGATTTAGGGTTAAAATTCATCAGTTGAATCTACCCATCGCACTTTATGGGCGAAGACGAACCATCCGTCGCGGCGACAGCGCCAACGGTTACAGTTGAAAGAAAATCAGGCTCACAGATTGCATTAGCACTCTCAGTTTTTGCTTTAGTTTTAGCCTCGAACTCAATAATCAATGAGTCTTGGTTGTCAAACTCAGATGAATCGGGCGATACTTCAGTAGAATCTGATATAGGGTTGAGTGAATTTTCTGTAGAGATTTGTAATGGTGCCACATGTGAATCAGAATCCGAAAAACTCGGAGATCTGTATGAAGACTGTATTAATAATTTAGGAGAGGGAGCCAACGCTTCTGTAAAGGAAGAAGCATGTGGAGAAATAGCCGATTTGCATAATGCTGGTTACGTTGCAACGATAATGCTGGTAATCTCCGGATTGATTTTGTTCGCAGCAACAATAATGCAAGTCCGGTCGATGATTGGGCATAGTTCTCGTTCTGCAAACCTTGTTTCAGGAAGTGGAGGAACCTTCGTAGCATTGTCAATATTGGTTTGGTATCTTATGATGCCTGATACTGAAACCGACCCAGACTGGGGCCAAGGGCTGTGGCTAGCAATAGTCGCCTCTATCTCCGGCATTGTTGCAGGAATGAGCGGAACACTGCAATCATGGATTGATGGGCCACCAAGAATGCGCGCACACGGAGTAAGGTCAGGAAGTGGTATGAGCGAATTTGTTCTGAAAGAATCATCTTGTGGTAACCACGCATTATCGATTTTAGTCGATTCTGATTTGATTCGAGTTGCCAAAATTGATCGTATTGGAGCATCTCCTGCAATCAAAGACATATTAGCAACCCGTCGTGATTCTTACACTGGATTTTCTCATCAAAGATTGGATTGGCTAGATGATTTCAAAGGAGTTTGGTGGGTAGTTAGCGGAGCCTCTCTGATATCATCATTTATGATTAGTATACTATTTTTGATACCATTTACAATCACCGCAATGCTAGCACTCCTTCAGTTAATGGACCCTGAAAGATTCGTAGTTTCTACCAATTCAGGCAACCATCCATTTTACATCAATCGTTGGAGATCCAACAGAGAATTAACCGATCTTGCAATGGATTTGGTCGATGAAGCAATGATCAATGTTCTGCGTGGTGAAGATTTGGAAACAGAAATTCTAGATACAAGAGCTGATTTAATTGCTGAAAGATTCAGTGCAAACCGAGAGGCAGAGCAAGCAGCAATTGCAGCAGCAGCTGCAGAAAAAGAAGCACCCATCGCTGCTGCTGAAAACATGCAAGGGCCGCCAGCAAGTAATGCCGAAGCTCCAACACAATCTCCAGAGGAGACACCGCAAACTCCACCTGTATCGCAGCCTACTGCTGAGGTTGAAGCCACTTCGCTAGCGGACGATGTTGAATGGCCTGCGCCAGAGCCAGTGAAAGATAACGCTGAGGGGAAAATTGGCTCTACTGAAACAACAACTCCCGAAGAACCGGCTGCTGAGCAGCAAACTCCCGCAACTCAAGAGCCAGTTGAAGAAGAACCAGTGGCGGCGGTAGCTCCTGTGACATTACCGCCACCGCCTCCACTGCCTGCGGCAACTCCACCTCCTGCGATAATGCCNCCACCTCCGCTACCTGCGGCAGCCCCACCTCCTGCGATAATGCCGCCACCTCCGCTACCTGCGGCAGCCCCNCCTCCTGCGATAATGCCNCCACCNCCTGGTATTGCAGGTATGCCAGCCCCTCCTCCGCCNATGGGGGCTCCGATTATACCGCCAATGGCTGAAAGCCAACCACTGACGCCCCCNCCTCCTGTTTTGGTACAGGCAGCACCTCGTGAAGAAAATCTGAGCGACGATGAAAAGGACGATCTCTTGGGAGACCTAAGCTCGTAATCAGCGCACTCCACCGGAACTTGGTAACATTACTCGGCGCTTTAGGGCATTAACCTCAGTCGAAAGACCATCAATGTCGTCTTGTGAAGGAAGCAGGTATTCGTCCGCTTCCAAGGGTAAAGGAGTGCCAGGTCCTGGTATTCTACTCAAAGCCTCGCCAAGCTTTGCAGCATCTTGCAGTAAATCACCTACTGAACCACTATGGCGCGATTCTAGACGAGTCCTAGTCCATTTAGATAAGCCAACAGCTAACTCTGATAGGGTTGATAATAGGGCAAATCTATGGTTATCATCTTCATCGCCTTTAGGTATTAGGCGTAATGAGAGACGTAGCAATCTATCCAATCGCATGTCTCTGGGTTCTATGCCGACATGTGATGCTAGAGAACGTCGGACTACAGAAAAATCACCATTGTCTGCAAGCATAGATGCTTCTTGCTCGAGCCCTAAGGCTCGGAGCAGATTTTCAATTGCCGATGAATCGGCAATCACAACATCATCAGTTGTTCCAACAACAACAGCCTCTTCATGTTCCTCGGAAACAACTTCCTCTTCGACCACAGTTTCAGCGACGACCTCTTCTTCAACCTCAACAATGACTTCTTCTTCAACGTCAGGCTGTTTAATTTCTATCTCTCCCTGAACATCTTCAACAATCAATTCTTCTTCGATTGTTTCTTCCATTTCTTCAGATTCCATTTCCTCTAATATCGCTTCCATGGCATCTTCAACAGTATTTTCTGGTACAGGAATCAAAATCGGTCTAGTCCGCTTGTGCGGTCTCCAGGATACGAATTCGAAATCTGCATCAACCACCTTTTTTTGTGCTAAATCCATCATCAATTGAGGTATGTCAGCAGCTAGCGAGCCGAGTCGATCTGGGCGAGCAAGGTCGAGATTTATTGCAACCGAAAGTTCTGGGTCTCTTGTCCAATCTAGGCCAGAAACCCTTCTTCGTAACTGTTCATGCTTAGCAACAGATTCACGAATTGAAGTCATTCTAAGGGCGAGGTCAATCGGATTTTCACTAAGCATTTCTTTGAGCGAATCTACTGTGAAACCATTTTCATACCATTCATCGATTTCTTGCATCATTCTGCTTTCCAATCGTTCAATTGGAATTCCAGAGTTCCTTTTATTGAGCCTAGAATCTGCAATTAAAGCTTCAAATTCTGCTAATGATAAAGAAGCAGTAGGGAGGTCATCAACCAATCCCTTTCGAACCAGCTCCATCCATTCACTCTCTAACATAGAACGATGCCTAGCGGCTCTTCTAGCACGCGTATTTACATAGAAATCCATCTCTTCCAATAGGTCGGCTTCGAGATCAAATTCTCTCAATATAGCAACTCTACGAACAATCTCATCTTCGCCATTTATGGAAGCATCCAGAGACATCAATGCATCGATTAATTCACTAGCAGTTTGATACCTTATCTCTTCACGCTTTAGCCAAGCCAGCGCACTGCGAGGCTCTTCAGCCACCCTCGTCCTCCAGACATCCATTGCAAACCCTTTCTCTTCCCAAGAGCCAATAATTTGCATTCCTTCCAACTCTAACTCTCGCCACTCCTGGTCGAAAGAGTCAACCATATCTACGAATTCTTCAGTCATGTCAAGCCTACCGGCGAGTGAGGTATTCGCACATTTGTCCGGCCATAAGGTTTCGAAATCCTTCCAACGCTCTAGGGCGCGCAAATGGACTTGGACCGCACTTTCGATATCAGGTAACCCGGCCTCCCAATCAAGCAAATCTTGAGGCAGAATCTTTCCTTTGTTTGGAAATTTAATCCCCATCTCAACCCATTGATCAACCGTTGATGTAAGCGTTGAGAGTCTACTGGACAAATTATCGATAATCGCATCAACTTCTGTTGTCAAATCATCACTTCTTTTTTCGAGTAAACGGTCAGCCAATTCACTGTCAAATGCACGGATTTCTTTCTCGATTCTCAAGCGATTATTTCGTGCCCTATCAGCTTTAGATTGTAGTGCTGAAAGATGATCTAAAGCATCGTTGATTTTCATCCTTCTAGCATCAGAAGCATCGATTCCATCTTGGCTAAGAAGCTCGATCATCTCTCCGACAACTTGTCTTCTTCTTTCCTCATCATTTTCAATTTCATCTAATATCGAGGATATGAGGGATTCACTACTAACATCATCAAACAGAATAAACATTGGTTGACAAGCAGAAAATGAAGAAGGGTCAAGAGCGTTTAAACGCTTAACAATAGTACTCAAATTACTCCTTCTACCTAGTTCCGACCATCGGCTTTCAGCCTTGTAGATGTAAGGCTCCCAGGGGCGATTCAATGCCGCATCTTTCTCCCATTTCACTAGGAGATTTTCAGTATCGATAACATTGTCTAAGTTATTCAACCATTGACCTTTTTTCTCTCTAGGCATTGTAGAATCAATGACTCTACGCCTGAGGTTTCTATTCTTTGAAACCAAGTCATCGAATCTTATCAACAGTTCACTGCCATTGGCGGGGTCAGCACGTAAAGCGTGACGAAAAGCATCGACATTGAAACCCTCGCGAGACCACGCCTCAAGGCGTTCACTCCACCAGTGAATATCGTCCATTCTGTTCACCCCGTGCCCCTACTGATTGGTGTAGGCGTTTGAACTTACCTTAAACAAGCGACTTAGTCGGTTGTTTCGGTCAATCTTGGAGGGTCGCGGAAACGCACTCTCGCGCATGAGTCGCGTAGGAGAGCATATAGCCTTGAGAAAATGGCTGGGCCTTATGGACCCGATTACCGTCTCGATGGGACTCGGTTTGTTTGCAGCAGGAGGAGGCTTGGGCTGGTGGCTCAGTAAGACTCACGAATCGCTGGACGGACTGAGCGATGGCATGATCCTCCTGCAGGAAGCGCAGGCGTCCACCTCTGCCATGATGGGCAAAAGGATGGATGGAATTGATGAACGTGTACAGCGACTTGTTGCTGGACTCGATGGTGTGCGTGCAGCACATCCAGAATTAGATGGAACGATTCTAGCATTTGAGGCTCTTCAAGGACAAGGAGAATCGCTTCAAGCACTGGAAACTCTGGTTGCAGGAATCGCTCTTGACGCAGATCATGAAACAAGTCCATTATTGGCACCAGGCCCTGCTAGATTAGCAGTTTCTTTGCTTGAGACCATTGATGACATGGACTATCTCACCGCTCCAGATGCTAGAAGAATAGCTTTGGTTGCCCTCGAAAGTGGAAGACTAACACGAGCCAAGGATTTGTTATTACAATCTCACGCATCAGTTCCTGGAGATGATGTAACTCTCAGGGTTCTGGAGCACACAGCGATTCTTTCAGGCGACGTCTATGAGAGACGCCGCTGGTTGGATGAGCGCCTAGCACTGAATCCCGACAATCCTGAACTATTGCGAGCACATGCCCATCTGCTTGCAACCATGGGAGACGAGGATGCACACAAGGATATCATGCGCTTAGAAGCATTAGGCCTCGACACTCCTGCAGACCGCTCTTTACTATCTGGCCTTCGCCAACGCGCAGGAGCTCGCTCCGAAGCCCTTGAAGCGATTGAAAGCGCCCTCGAAGAGGACCCATCACGCTCTGATGATTGGTGTGCAAGAGGAGAAATTCTGTACGCACTCGATGAAAAGGGCAAGGCCCTTGAAAGTGTAGACAGGTGTTTGGAATTAGATCGCCAGAACGGAATGGCTTGGGCCATCCGAGCCAAGGTTTTGGCAGAAAGCCACGGGCGCTCATCTGAGTCACTCAAGGCAGCAATTCACGCAGTCGCACTCGATGCAGGAGGAACTGAGTTGATAATGCTGAAGTCAGACTTACTCGAGGCTAGTGGAGAGCAAGTCAAGTCCGATGAGGCTCTAGAGAAGAGTTTGGCAAAACATTCCACCGATGGGCACCTTAGGGCTGCAATCGCAAGCAGAAGGCTATTACAAGGCCGCCATACAGAGGCATGGGATATTTTGAATACAACTCCAGAGGGAGTAACTCATCCAGACTTACATGTTGTAGAGGGTAGAATGCACCTTGCTAATGCAGACCGCTTACGAGACGGAACCGGAGACACCGATCAATCCCTCTTAGTTGATGCAGCAGCATCTTTCGAAGCAGCGCTAGAAATGGACAGAGAATCTGGAATAGCATGGCTTGGACTAGCACGTGTTCAACGCTTACTTGGTAAGAAAGACGAGGCTAGCGAGACGCTAACCCGTGCACGAAGATTACTTCCTGATGAAGACCCAAGCGCAGCAGCAGAATCTGCTCTGCTATGTCTTGATATGGGCGACCTAGAAGGAGCAACTCAACACATCGATGCAGCATCAATTCGAGGCGAGGGAGCAATCGTTTCCTATGTAAGAGGAAATATTGCAGCAAGGCAAGCACATCTAAAGACAGCCTTGACTTACTTCGATGAAGCGATTGAAATCGACCCAACTCATGTGCGAGCACGATTAAACAGAACCAGCATTCACATGGCAACTGAAAACGCTCAGTCGGCATTGGATGATGCAAATGTACTATTGGAACTTGCACCAGGTCTAGCGCTTGCTAAATTACGAAGAGCAGAAGCGAATATGATGTTATCCAACTGGGAAGAAGCCAAGGATGACTTGGAAGTGATTGTAGAAAATGCTCCACATCACCACCATGCACTGACTCAATTAGCATCTTGCTTCATGGCAATGGATAGGCCAGAAAAGGCAGAATCTCCACTCAATGAAGCACTACGCTTAGCCCCAGAGCACACTGAGGCTTGGCATCAACGTGGATTGCTATACCTTGATTGGGCACGCGAAGAAGCAGCACTCAACGACTTCGAGGCAGCAGTTCGCTGTGACGGAAGCCACATAGGGGCACGTTTGCGAATAGCAGCAATCCATCACAAGGCGGAGAGATTCAGTGAAGCATTAGCCGCATGGAGTGGCGTTCTTGCAATCGAACCAGAGCACACAGTTGCTCGTCGCCGAAGAGAAGAATGTGAGATGGCAATAGCCACAATCTGATATGCAAGAACCGCACACGTATCTTCATGGGATACGAACCTGGCGATGTAGTAAGCGGTTTCACTCTACCAAATGCAAATGGTGGAGGAGAAGTCACTCTTGATGAAGTAATGACAGAAGTAGGTGCAGTAGTTGTATTCGAATGCAATCACTGCCCGTATGTTATTGGAAGTATAAACAGAATCAACAAGGCTGCAGCAAAGGCACAAGAGTTGGGAATGGGGTTCGTTGGAATCAATTCTAACGACGCATCAGTGTATGCTGAAGATTCATTCGACAACATGGTCAAGCGTGCAGACAAGGGCATGCCATACCCTTACTTGTATGATGAGAGCCAAGAAGTTGCACTAGCTTGGGGAGCAAAGAGAACTCCAGAATTCTACCTAGTAAACAGTGAAGGAATCGTTGTTTACCGTGGGCGCCTAGATAATTCACCACGCAATGCAATGGAAGCAACAACAAGAGATCTAGCGGATGCAATGGACTCACTATCGATGGGCGATTTGCCACCTGTTAACCGAACAGAATCGATTGGTTGCAGCGTGAAGTGGAAATTATGAGTGAGGAAGAATCTCAACCCTTGCGCCCATTTCATCTTGCATTCCCCGTTGATGACTTGCCTGCTGCAAGGAAATTCTACACAGAAGTCCTAGGTTGTACTACAGGTAGAGAGAAAGAAGAATCCTGCGTTTTCAAGTTCTTTGGGCACCAAATTGTAGCTCATAGGGTACCAGAAATGCCCGAACTTTCCACCAACCCTGTTGATGGAAAGAAGGTCCCAGCAATGCACTTCGGACTCGTTCTAGAGTGGGATGATTGGCATAATCTCAGAGCGAATTTAGAGAGCAAAGAGGTCGAGTTTGTGCTAGGCCCCTACACTCGATATGAAGACCAACCTGGTTCACAGGCAACGATGTTCATCAAAGATCCATGTGGAAATCACTTAGAGTTCAAATCCTTCAAAGACGATTCAGCAATCTTCGATTACCATTGGTAATCAGAGGGTACCCTTTGGTTAGTATTGTTCGAGGACAAGTTCAGTAGTTGTACTCGCAATTTCTGTTGGAGCAGCCATCCACATTCTATCTAGAAGCGCACGCAGTGCCATTGTATCATCAACGTGAACCAAAGCGATTAGATCAGCTTCACCAGACACTTCATACAGGATTTCTACACCTTCCCAGCCAGTTACTTCGCCAGCAAAGGTCCCGATTTCTGCACCAGGTGAGACCTTGATCCTGATTAATGCGGTTAGTCCGACACCACCTTCACGGATTGTGTATCCACGAATAGTTCCCATTTCTTCCATGCGTCGCACGTGTGTACGTACAGTACGC
>PAZU01000009.1 GCA_002715725.1 Methanobacteriota archaeon
CGTCTATTACCATGAATACCACGATATCTGTCATGAAGGTCATAAATTGTAGTGTTATATTGGTCATGAGATCTAATTGTCATCATGACAAACTTATCATCATCAATTGAAACATCAGGTAATGGATGAGTAATAAAATGGGCTTTTTTATCTGGTGTATTGAATGTTCTACTATCTCTTGGAGGGTTCGGGAGATAAAAGCCATTAGTCATTCGAACACGCTCATTGTAATCATCAAAGCCTGCGAGTGCTTCACTCATCAAATCCCGAATCAAATCGTAATTACTAGCCAATAACATCCAATCCCTTTCATCATCGAGTACTTTCTCAGCCAAACTAGCAACTATCCAAGGCTCGCTACGTAGATGATTGCTAGAAGGTCTCAAACCCCCTTTAGATGTATGAACAACGCCCATTGAATTTTCAACGGTGACAAATTGTTCACCCGATTCTTGGATATCGATTTCAGTTCTCCCTAAGCATGGCAAAATTAGAGCAGTATCACCTGTTACTAAATGAGACCGATTCAACTTTGTAGATACTTGTACTGTGAGTTTCACATTATTAATTGCTAAAGCGGTTGTTTCAGTATCTGGAGTTGCAGAAATGAAATTACCACCCATACAGAAGAATAAATCGACATCACCTCTTCTCATTTGCTTTATCGCTTCTACAACATCAACGCCATGTTCCCTAGGACTGGTTATACCACACGCAGCATCCAACTTTTCTAGGAATGATTCTGAGGGTCGCTCCCATATTCCAACAGTCCTATCTCCTTGAACATTGGAATGTCCGCGTACAGGACACAATCCTGCACCAGGCCTACCTACATGACCACCCATTAGCATCAGATTAGTGACTTCTTGAATTACAGCGACACCATTCCTGTGTTGAGTCAAGCCCATGGCCCAGCAAGCAATCGAAGCATTGGACTTAGCCAACATTCTACCAGCTGTTTCAATTTGAAATCGTGTGAGTCCGGAATCAGTTTCAATTTGTTCCCATGGAGTGGAAGTGACATTTTGGATTAATGTTTGGAATCCAATAGTTGAATTTTTGATAAATTCGTGGTCTAATGCATCCAATTCCAATTGAACCTTCATTAATCCGTGAATTAAGGCAGCATCTCCTCCAATCTTTACTTGCATATGGATATCTGCTAAAGCCTCGCTTCCAAATGATAATTTCATGTAATCCTGAGGATGTTTGAAGCGCAACAAACCTGTTTCAGGAAGTGGATTAACATGAATAATTTGAGCTCCTTTCCGTTTAGCATCCCTAAGAGCAGTAAGCATACGTGGGTGATTGGTTCCGGGATTTTGGCCAATTACCATAATGACATCTGAATGGTTAAAATCTTCCAAGGTAACAGTTCCCTTTCCAATCCCTATCGCCTCCCCGAGACCTCTACCACTCGATTCATGGCACATGTTTGAACAATCTGGCATGTTATTAGTACCTAATGTCCTAGCAAATAATTGGTATAGAAATGCGGCTTCGTTTGAAGTACGACCTGATGTGTAAAATACTGAACGATTTGGATCTTTAGAATCAGAAATAGTATTAGAAATCAATTCAAAGGCATCATCCCAAGATATCTTTTCATACTTATTTCTCCCCGGTTTCAACACCATAGGTTGCGAAATTCTACCTTGTTTATTTAGCCAATAATCACTCTTGTGCGATAATTCTTGAACAGTAAATTTTTCGAAAAATTCTGGGTTGACTGTTGCCTTCATTGCTTCATCTGCAACTGCTTTTGCACCATTTTCACAGAACTCAAAGGACGTTGAATGCTCGGGGTCTGGCCATGCACAACCTGGGCAATCAAACCCTTTGGATTGATTCACAGTAGTTAGCGTTTTTATTGTCTTAGTTAAACCCATTTTCTTAAGGCCATGAATCATAGATGAAGTTGCAGCAGGTATGCCGGCAGCAATCGATTTAACACTCTTAATTTTCAGATTATTTTGGTCGAGAGGAGTGGTGGACGAAACACCTTTACGACCTGTCATTAAACTAACCGGATGACGAAGGCTTGTCAATGATGCGGCTCAAATCGCCTATTACAGCAGGACTTTGGTTTGATGCAAAACCAACCACTGTCATCCCACTGGCTCGTGCTAAAGCCTCTGCTGCTGAACTTATTGCCCCCACTGCGATTATCAATTCGACTCCCGAACGAACACCCTTCGCAACCAATTCCCAACCTAATCTCCCAGATAATCCCACTATCTTTGGCTGGATATTATTTCGAATACATGCACCAACTACCTTGTCGAATGCGTTGTGCCTGCCGATGTCTTCTCGTAGGAACAAAATATTGCCTGATTGATCAAATACGGCAGCAGCATGAACACCTCCAGTAGCTGCAAACCTTGGTTGATTCTTTTTCATTTCATTCATCATTTCTCCGAGTTCTGCATCCAAAGATATGGTTCTGTTAATCAAATCTAGTGGAATTTCAATATCACCTGTTGTACAGGCACCACAAGCCGCAGTCAGTAAATCTTCATCAGGGCGTTTCCTGATTGTACCGGTAAGGTGTACATCGTTACCACTTACTGAAATCGAAGAAATCTCACCCCTATTTTCACAATGAATATGGCCATACGCCAAATCTTCCAAGTCGTGTGGCGATGCAAGTAATCTAACTGCTATTTCTTCTTGGCAATGAATTGTAACAATAGTTTCCTCAGCCAATTCATCGTTTTCAAGTCTAGCGCAACCATCAACCAACCGGTGTATTGGGCGTTCGACCATGTATGCTCGAATAGTTTCTAGCCAATAGAAATTACGAGTTTATTCAGGCCTATCAATATCAAAGAACTCAAACTGTAAATCAACTAATTCAGCAGATGATTTAGCGTTTCGATATGCTTCCAATGGCTCCTTGTTTAGTACAAAGAATTGTTCGCCCCAGCGAAACGCAGACAGTAAGTTTCGTGCTTGTTCTTCCCTACCAATCAAGTATAATGAGGCTGCTAATGCTTCAGCGGTTGTCATTTTGCTAGGTTTGCCCCAATTAACTGGATTTGCTGCAAGAAGGAGCGGTAACATGCGTCCTTTCAATTTTGTACGATTCATTACCTGTTCTACCGAATCTTCAATTTGAGCCCATGAACAATCCAGTCCTACTAAAGCCCCTCCTTCTTCGAGCAATAAAGAATGGTCTTCGGGTCCAAGTACCTTGCCACATAAAGGTTCTAGAATAATTCCTCTACGTGGGAGGCGGTTAAATTTCTCATGTAATTTTATGTCGCCTCGTCGCGATAATCGTACGGCTGTATTCTTTTTAGGATCATCTTGTGCAAGCCATATTGCATGAACTTGTACGCGATTAGAACTATTCATTCCTTGCCACCTAGTAAGAAATCCCCTAGGGTCAATCCTCTTGATTGTCCGGTGTTTACATGTCGATTTTCATCAGGTGATGCATCTACCATCAAAACAATATCCAGGGCTCGCTCTAATTTACGAATCACCGCATCAGTAGGTCTCTTTCCCGATTCTACATTGTTGATAACATTGATCTTCTCTGCCATCTTACGAGCTAACTCGCGTTTATCCCATCCTTTGGATGTTCTTGCATCTACAACTCTCTTGGAAAAATCCGAAGCCAACTCCTTCTCTCCTCTCAACATAATGTCCTTTCCCTTTTTTCCAATTCCACCATAGCCACCTGAAGTGGCGTTTGAATTATTGACTCTAGCAAGACCTGGAGCGACCTTCTTCTCTTCCAATCCCATTTTCTCAGTACATCGTTTGCATGCTTGGACTTCTGCCCTTCCCATGATTACAGGTCTAGTACCAACCTTCATCGCACCGCATAGTTCACAATCAGACATAGGTCCACCTGAACGGTTGTTGAGCCGGTTGTTCATCAAGGCTTCGTAAGTGCACATCTATTAGCATATTACACACATAGTTGAATAAGGGTGGCCGCTGTAGTAAATACATGGGAACCGACATTGATAAGGGTTTGAGCGAACCTTTAGCAAAGGATGACAAGGACCTAAAAGCGCTTGAGTCAGATTACGCTCGGTTAAGTGATGAAGCTCAAAGACTAATTTCCGAGAGAATACAATTAGAAAGTGATTTAGCCAATGTCAAGAAGAGAGCGAGCCGACTCGATGAGGAAGTTCGAATACTGAAGAACCCGCCACTAATTGTAGGACATTTGCAGGATATCTTGGATGATGAGCGCGCAATTGTACGATCATCAAATGGTACTGTATTCCAGGTTTCTATTAATCAGAGACTAAGCAAAGATAAGTTGCGACCAGGAGCCAGAGTTGCATTGAATCAAGATACTCTTTCCGTAATTGAAATTTTACATGATGCATGGGACCCTATGGTCTCTGGTGCTGAGATGGTTGAGAAACCAAATGTTGACTACGGAAATGTTGGTGGATTAGATGAGCAAATTCTCCAAGTTCGAGAGTCGATAGAATTGCCTCTTGAAAGGCCAGACTTATTCCGGAAAGTCGGTATTGAACCTCCAAAAGGCATACTATTAGTCGGGCCACCTGGTTGTGGAAAAACAATGTTGGCTAAGGCTGTTGCCAGTCAAACTAAAGCCTCATTTATTCGAATGGTGGGCTCAGAACTTGCCCAGAAATATATCGGGGAAGGCGGCCGAATGGTAAGAGAGTTGTTCTCTCTAGCTAAGGATAAATCCCCGGCAATAATTTTCTTAGACGAGATTGATGCTATAGGTGCAAAAAGACTTGATTCAGCAACTAGTGGTGACAGAGAAGTACAACGCACATTAATGCAGTTATTAGCCGAATTAGATGGATTTGATGCTCTAGAAGATGTGAAAATAATTGCGGCAACAAATCGGCCAGATATATTGGATGATGCATTACTGCGCCCTGGTAGATTTGACCGTGTGATCGAAATTCCGCTACCCGATGATAATGGAAGAAAGACCATTCTTGGCATCCACCTCAGTAAGATGTCTACTACAAGAGTAAACATTGCGAAAGTAGTGGAACAAACTGAAGGTTTCAGTGGAGCCGAATTGAAAGCGACAACTGTAGAATCTGGAATGATTGCAATTCGTGATGGTCGTTCTAAGGTCAAGCAAGAGGACCTTCAATTAGCAGTTGATAGGATAAAGAAGAAGCGTGAAACAAACGGAATTTCTTCTTCTCCTGATGCACTATATGGTTGAATATTCGGTAATGTTCATCAGTCGCCGTCATAGGCGATTACTCTATGTCAGACAGGATAGTTGAATGCGTACCTAATTTTTCTGAAGGTCGGAATCAGCAAATCATCGATGCGATAAGTAGTGCTGGTAGAGGAATAGATGGAGCTAGAGTTTTGGGAATAGAGCCCGATGCAGACTATAATCGAACAGTCCTAACAATTGCAGGCGAACCTGATGCTGTTTCTAATGCAGCATTCGAAGTGATCAAAGCCTCTCTCGAACATATCGATATGAGAAATCATGAGGGCGAACATCCTCGTATAGGTGCTGTAGATGTATGTCCATTTGTTCCTTTAGAGGGAGTCACAATGGATGAGTGCGCTGTTTTATCTCTTGAATTAGCGATTAGAGTTTCTAGCGAACTTGGAATACCCACATTCTTGTATGGTGCAGCAGCAACTTCACCCGATAGGGAACTACTTTCAGACCTAAGAAAGGGACAATATGAGGGATTCAAAGAACGCCTTGAAAATGGTGGGCCACATTTACCAGATTTTGGGCCTAAACAGTGGAATAGCACTGTGGAAAGATTTGGAGCAGTTGTAATCGGGGCGAGGCAGATACTCGTAGCATACAATGTCAATGTCGATGAGGAAGATGCAAAAACAGCTAGGATTGCTGGTTCCTTAGTACGTACAACTGGGCGTTTACTCAAACAAGAAGACGGTAGGAGAACTCGTATTCCTGGCATGTTACCGATGGTTCAAGGAATGGGGTTGCCACTTGAAGCACATGGTATATCACAGGTCTCAATGAATTTGCGTGATGTTTCAATTACTCCAATGCATATTGCTTTCGAGGCTGTCAAATCGATTGTTAATGACCACGGAGTAGATACTTGCGGTTCAGAATTGGTTGGATTAGTACCCCTTTCGGCGATGATTGAATCTGGAAAGTGGTACGCAATGGATGGTTGTGATGATGAAGAGGAATTAGTTAATTCAGCAATCCGAGGACTTGGTTTGGACAAATTGGGACCATTCAATCCAAATGAGAGAATAATAGAATGGGCACTAAAAGGAGGTAATGAAAAATGAAGACGCCATGGATGGAGATGACAGTAAGAGATTTTCAAGTAGCATTGGCCTCATCTTCACCTACTCCCGGTGGTGGAACAGCCGCTGCAATAGCACTTGGTCAAGCATCAGCATTGACTGTTATGGTCTGTGATTTGACAATTGGCAAAGATAAATGGCAAGAAGGATGGGATATTGCTGAAAAAGCAATGTTAACATCTGTGAAAACCATGAGTAGAGCAGGGGAATTGGCAGATGAAGATAGTGACGCCTTCGATGAAGTTATGGCCGCATTCAAGATGCCTAAGGGTGACGATGATGAGATATCAATAAGAAGGACTGCGATAAGATCAGCAACGTTGAAAGCAACAGAAAAACCATATGAAACAGCAGAACTAGCACTTATGTTATTGAAATTATTACCAGATTTGGCATCCAAGGGTAATGCTAATGCTGTATCTGATGTCGGTGTTGCTGGTTTATTGGCGAGTGCTGCATGCAAGGGGGCTTTGTTCAATGTTGACATTAATCTAGGTAGTTTGCCCGAGGATTATGCTTCCGATATTCGAAAGAATGCCCCAGTTATTCATGACGAATGCCGATTATTTTCGCGTAAAGTAATGGATGCAGTCAGGGATAGATTGTGATTATCTCACTTGAGAGCCGGTCGCTATATCTCCATCAATTGTGACTAATTTGACCCCACCCTTACCATCATCAGCAGCTAGCATCATTCCTTCGCTCATTATTCCTCGGAGTTTTCGAGGCTTCAAATTAGCTACGAAAACTACTGATTTACCAGTCATTTCCTCTGCAGTATAGTATTCTTTGAGTCCAGCACAGATTGTACGACCTTCTTCTGTACCATCATCAATAGATACAACGTAAAGTTTGTCAGCATTTTCGTGATCACTGACAGATACAATCCTGCCAACGCGCAATTCAACTTCCATAAATGTCTCAAAGTCGAGATGTGTTGTTCCTTCTGGCATTTCCTTCACTTCCTTTTTCTTCTTTTTACCGCCCTTGACACTATGGCTCGGGTCTTCATCTTTGGATGGTTCATCCGCTGCAAGAGATTTTTCTTGCTCTAGAATCTCATCTAAATCTAATCTCTGGAAAAGGGGCTTTGCTTCTGCATTACTCCACTTAAATTCAATATCCCAATCGATTGCTGAGTTCCATTCGACTTGAGAAACTTCACCACTCTCTCCCAAAGCATCCCACAACCGCTGTGCACTAAATGGTAAGAACGGTTGTGTCAAAATAGCAAGGTATCTGGAAAGGCGCCAACCAAAAGAGAGTTTCGACAAAGATTCATCGGCGCCAACTCCGTCCAAATCATTCAAGAATTTCCACGGTGTAACTGATTGAAGCATCTGATTGCCAAGTTGTGCAGCAGTCATGATGCTGCGCAGTGCTTCTTTGAAGCGGTGGCGTTCTAAACTTGAAGTGACTTCTGAATGAATTTTCTCTAATTTAGCCATTTCATCACGACAGAAATCGAGATTTTCGAATGTTGGTAATTTTCTATCTTCAGGTAAACGTGCTCCAAGTGTCAAAACACGATGGACAAAATTACCGTAAGCGGCTATTAATTCCGAATTTATCTTCTCAACAAAGTCAGGCCAATTAAAATCAGTATCATGATTTTCTGGCATGTTTATTGATAGGTAGTACCTCAGAGTGTCTGGATCAAATCTATCCAAAAATGAAGGTAGCCATACTGCATGTTTGCGAGATTTAGAGAATTGTCCACCTGCAAGCATCAAATATTCCATGGCAGGAACGTTATCCTCTAAATTTAATTCTCCAGGTCCGGGTAATGTAGGCTTAGATTCAGAATCTAATCCTTTAGCTGCATGATTTAATCCCATGATTAATGCAGGCCAAATAACTGTATGGAAGGGAATATTGTCCTTTCCTAAGAAATACAAGTGTCTAGGTTTAGTTCCATCATCAGATATTTTCCACCATTTTTCCCAATCATTTTGATTAGCAAAGCGCTGTGACCATAATTTCGCACACGAATAGTAACCCTGCACTGCTTCAAACCATACATAGATGCACTTTCCATCCCATTCTTCGCCTTCTAATGGCAATGGTATTCCCCAATCAAGGTCTCTAGTAACCGCTCTTGGTCTCAACCCCATGTCCAGCCACTGCTTTGTCATGGCGCGGACATTTGACTTCCAAACCGATTGTTGTTGATTTGCATGTTCTTCTAATGCTTCTTGAAATAGATCGAGTCGGTAAAATAGATGTTCAGTATCACGAATTACAATTTCAGCACCAGGGTTCATTTTGGACCTAGGATTCTTCAATTCATGCGCTTCATAAGTAACTCCACATTCATCACATTGGTCCCCACGAGCTCCATCGTATCCACAAGTAGGACATTCCCCTTCGACATATCTGTCTGGAAGAAATCTACCACCGTCATCACGAATTTCATAATACTGCTGCATTACCTTACGTTCGAATAAACCAGCTTCCATCAAAGATTGAAAATTTTCAGAAACGATTTGATAATGCTCCTTGTCACTCGTTCTGTTGAATAAAGATCCTCCGTATTCTATACCTCTAGGGTCTATATTAGGCTCCCATGAACAACCCAAATCTAGTAATGCTTTGGTATTGATGGCATGATATTTGTCAACAATATCTTGAGGTGATACTCCTTGAGTTTCTGCAGCTACAGTAATTGGTGTGCCGTGTTCATCTGAACCTGAAACCATTAGCACACGATTACCTCGTGCTCTTTCGAATCTTGCCTGTATGTCAGGTGGTAAATAGCATCCTGCGACATGACCTAAGTGTAGTGGGCCATTAGCATATGGCCAAGCAACACAAACAAGAACATGCTCTCCAGACATAGGTGTCACCTATCCTGTCGGATGCAATAAACTACATGAGTTCTATGCATGTTGAAGTGGAGAAAACTCAAGAACTATACTCTCGACAGACATAATGGGCCGATTGCCCGAGGAGTTCGTTGAACCCCATGGCAGACTACACAATGCTAATCATTTATGGTTCCCTAGCACTAGGTGTATCATTCCTATGTTCAATGCTTGAAGCAGTACTATTGTCGATGTCGATGTCGCATGTTAGCATCATGAACAAGTCTGGTGACAAAAACGGTGCAAGATGGGCTAGACTAAAGGAAGATGATTCGGTAAAACCTCTGACTGCAATACTTACTCTAAACACAATAGCACACACTATGGGTGCTGCTGGAGTTGGAGCAGAAGTGGCAAGGATATGGGGAGACGATAGACTAACTGTAGCATCGATAATCCTTACATTAGCAGTACTATTCTTTTCAGAAATTATTCCGAAGACAATAGGTGCGGCCTATTGGAAAAAACTGACTTTACCATCTGGATTCATTTTATCAGGAATGACAAAAATGCTTACGCCATTCTTTGTTCCATTGCTTATGTTCAAGCGCTTGCTACCAAAAGCAGAATCTGCCTCAATTACTCGTGACGAGTTACATGCTCTAGCAGATATTAGCGAAGAAGAGGGTGAATTAGAGGAAGATGAAGAGACTGTGATTCACAATCTACTGGCATTACGTGAGATGCCTGTTAAGGACATCATGACTCCTAGAACCGTGACTCTAGCATTCAAACACGATTGGACAATCAGGCAAGTACTTGATGAGACTAAGATCTTGAGGTTTGGAAGAATGCCCGTTTATGAAGAGTCTATTGACCAATTATCTGGATTTGTACTGCGCTCGGATATTTTGATGGCTGCCTCTATGGATGAATGGGACAAGGTTTTGTTTGATATGAAGAAACCTCTACTAACAATTGGTGTTGAGGATAGTGTTGATTTAGCATTGGAGACATTCCTAAAATCAAAAGTGCAAATTCTAGCGGTTGTCGATGAATTTGGCGGTACAGCTGGGCTCGTAACAATGGAAGACGCAATTGAAACACTACTTGGTGAAGAGATAGTGGATGAGTTGGACGAGCACGAAGATATGAGGGAACTTGCTCGTGAGCAAGCGAGTACATTAGAAGAAGAGTGATTAATTCATCATCTCATCTATCCAAGACTCGATTATACCGTCTCTTTCTTGATTAACGCGATTTTTTGCGTGGGTTAGAGATTCTATCAAATGTGCTTGAATATCTAGTTCCTTAGACATTAACAAATCATAATGATACCGCCCTAATCGGTTATCCTTCATCGCCTGCATTAACAATATTGGAACTTGTGGGCAACCCCATTCTGGGAAATCGATATCCTTCCATTCCAAATGATCAACTTCTGGATGTATCTTTTTGAAACCCTTTACTGCCCATTTTTTTAGTAAGGGTAGCATAAATGAGATTCTGCCAGACATTTGTTCAAGTATGGGTGAATATGCAACCATCGGTGATTCTAGCATCAATGTCCCATAGTCTTCTTTCCACCAACCTTTGTGTCTATCATGATGCATCCCTATGCAAATGAACCCCCCGAGACTATGGCCGTAAAAATGGATTTTTCTTATTTTATCACGTTCTATCTTATCAAGGATTACCTTGACATCCTCGATGACTTTACCTGCTGTCCACTCATGAGTTGATGGAGCCATTCCATGACCCCTCATGTCAATGGATAATGTGTGCAAGCCCTTATTGCGAAAAAGGTGCATTCTTTCTGTAAATTTCTCAGAAGACGATTGCCAACCATGGAGTAATACAACCATATCCGACTTTTCATCCTGATAATTTACGAATCCATAAACATCTACATTGCCATTAACAGCTTTGATTATGTCCCAATTTTTGTCAGAAAATGGTAAACTACGCTTTTCAGGTCCGCGAAAAATAATTCGTAGTAACAGTTGATGTATAACAATTAGAATAGCAAGGACTAGAATCAATATTGCGTATGGAGTTAGTATTGAAAGAATAATCGATGTTGTAAGCAAAAGAAGTATGGCATAGCCATCCCATGTCGCCCTACGGCGATCCATATTCAGTCCTCAGAAGTATCTTCTTCGGAATCTGACTCTTTGGCTTCTTCCATTTCTGCAGCCTTAGCTGCTTTCTTTTCTGCCTTTTCTTTCTGTTTAATTTGGCGTGTTGCAGACCTTTCAGCCCACTTGTCACCGAAATCACCTAGAGATTCGAAGCGTGCCAACCATCCTGATTCATCGCCAGTTGATACGTGCTTAACAAGATAGGAACTGAATGCCAAATCGAAAGCCCCCTGGGAGAAGTCTGAATTCTTCTTTAGGAAGAAGTTGAATATCCAGAATACAATAAAGAATGCACCAATGCTAAACGGAACCATACCTGATGTGCTAATGTTTTGGAAGTTAGCCATCATTAGAATTAATCCTAATAGGGAAAGGAACCCTATGCTGTTGTTCAATACTGCATGAAGGAAAATTGGTTTATTACCTGAAGAATTCATATATTTTGTACGTGAAACGAATTCTCCAATATTACGGCCAGTCCAAATCGGTAGAACTAGCCAATTGACGATTATCATTAAACCAGCGGCAGCCCATCCTATAGTCAGGTCAGAATCTGCTCCTGTAGATAAGATACTCAAAAGACCAATAGCTACACCGAAGTTCCAAGCGAAATTGATAATCCATCCAATGTATCTTGCCATGTTCCCTGCAAGTTCATATCCTTCTGGTAGACCAGATGGCCTCATCTTCACGGATTCATCTTTGTTCCTAGAAGCCTTCGCTCGCTTAGCCTTTGCAGGTTTTGCGGCTTTAGCTACAGCCTTGGCCGCTTTAGGTGCAGCCTTGGCTACCGCTTTAGCAGCCTTTGGCTTAGCCTTTACAGGTTTAGCATCGTCCATATTGTCAACTTTGTCTAGTAATCCCATATTCTCACATCAACTGTACATTGCACCGATTACACGGTAAACATCGAAATCATCACTCTCGGTAAATTCCAACACTGCATCATCAGGCATACCACCAAGCAGTGAATCAACAACAGAGAAGAATTCCGATCGTTCTTCCTCCGATGAAGACCCAGGGTCAGATGCAACTTGGCGATAAATTTCAAACCCTTCAGATTGAGTGAATGCTGTGACTTCATCTGGTGGTAATTCACCAAGGAATGAATCGATTATGGAAACGAATTCAGGGAACACATCGTCATCTTCATCTGCAACCTCTGCAACATGAGACTCTTCTTCATACTCTTCCTCATCCTCTTCTTCATCATCAGTTGATAATAATTCATCAAGTTCCGCTTCGCCTGCGATTACGGCCTTAATCAATTTCCTTTCAGCCATCAAAGCTTCTAGTGAAGGTCGCAATTCTCGTAATAATTGTCTGTCTCCTTCATCTTTAGCAGATTGATATTCAGGCTTCAATCGCCTCAATTCATCTTCTACAGTCTTTAACTGACCGTTTAATTCAACCAAAGTCTCTCCATCTAAGTGACTTTCTTCTTCTTCATTCAGTAATTGAACTGTTGGAGAATCTCTAATCTCTGCTGCCTTATCGTCACGCTCTTCTTTGCGCATGACTATGATGTCGCGGTCCAACTCATGTCCGAATCTGTCTGAATATCTATCAAGAAGGCTACCAATTTCACCTTGACTAATTCTATCGATGTGGCCGTATACTTGTTGTAGGGGTTTGCCGCTCTTTTTAGCATACAAGCCCGAGTATGATTCTTCTTCCTCAACAATTTCAACTGGCTCAGGTGCAGGACTTGGTGGTAATGCTTCGATCGCAGGTGCAGGCGGAGGTGTTGTTGGAGGTGGACTATTCTGAGGAGTAGGTACAGGAGGAGGACCTGAAGGCGATGTCTGCGCAGGTGGCGCTGCGACTGGTGGAGCAGGAGGCATTGGTTGCGCAGGTGGCGCTACAGGAGAGGGGAGTGGTGGCATTGGCATACCTGGGGCAGGTGGCATTGGCATTCCCGGAGCAGGTGGCATTGGCATTGGTGGAAGGCCCGGAGGAGGGGGTAAATCATTGCCATCTTTCTTCTTCTTACCCAGCCCCATGTGTGCACCTCAGTTTAGGTGGGAAGTAATCTGCCCTTGAACATTACCATTGTTAGAACCATACGAAGTATGGTATTACGACTTATTTCACTAACCTAGCCCAACCTTTCAGTACAAGGAATGTAGCCCCTGCTTCATGGATTTCAATAATTTCACCAGATGATGCATCTATGATGCGATTATCGAATCTCGCAATGGCATCATCCACGACCATTTCTACCCTGACAATTTCATCGCGAGATAATGCAATTCCTTCGCTCAAACAGTCGAAGGAATTACTCGAGTCGGGATCTAAACGTGATAATGGGAATTCAGTAACGCGCATCCCGCTTTTTCCATGAAGAGAACCCGGCCAGCGTATTTGACGTCTTGTGTCTATAGTTACCACTTCGTCCGTTTCACCTGCACTACCTAAAACGACACTAGAATCTGCACGAATCAAATTTTGGAATAGCAAAGCATGATTATTCAAAGCAGTAATTCTACCTCCTAAAACACGATTTCTACGACTTTCAGCCTGCATTAATTCTGCTAATTTTTCGACACTAGCCTTGCCCCTCAATCCTTTTATTCCTTCACGGTCCATCATTTCTTGGAGCCCTGCTGTCATTGTTCTAAGCAACTTAGTATCGCCTTCGTGAATTGAATCCAATTTATTCACAACGGAATCAATTCCTGATGCAACACGCTTGGCCCATCCTGTTGCATTGGGATTACGAGAACGTTCCAATAAATCACTAACTTCTACACCTTCTCCTCTGATGTGACTTACTAGTTCTCTCCTAGCTTCAGAATCTAGATGGAAGAATTTAGGGTCTCTATAATGGAGGTGAAAACCCCTATGTCCAGAGAATGTAACTTGCAAATAATCTTCATCAAAACCGAAATCCGGTTCTAAGAAATCATTCCATAGCGACCAAGCCTGCTCTTGAATTACCTCAATCATTGTAGGGAAATCCTTGTCTGTAACACCTGGTAAGTGGTCACCATCCAGATCAAAAATCAAATCCGCACCTAGCCAATCTTTGTCTGCCATTTTCAATTCATGAGGTTTCTTCCAATATGCAGTAGAATAGAAACATGAATGCTGCGGTCTCTCACAAATAAATCTCCTAACTCCATTCATGTCTGAAAACGACTTGTGTCTAAGAGGTGTGCCTCCCCCAAATGGGATGAACATCCATTCACGAGTTCTTAAACGCGGTGGCGTCCACATTTCTGCAGTACGATAGTACTGAGTAAAACGATGTGCAAATCTAGCCCAACCCGAAATTGTACCACCTCATATCAAGGTGGTCAGCGGAGACCTTTGAATCTTCACTCTTTCCAGAAACGATTTTTCCTTTGAATTTCAACAGTTGCTGTGTCTGCACCGGTTACTTCCACATAACATTCCCAACAATAGTAATTCTTCCCAACGACCATTGCTTCACCAAAGGTCATNCGAATTGCACATTTTTTACANCGCGGNCCAATCTCACCGTTTGGTGTCTGTGCGAGTTCTATATGTTCGTGCGGCATAGGTCTCACTCGATTTNGCGTAAGAGGTGAAGTCTTTGAATGTGGCGTATCACCAATCAATCTCCGTAGGTTCATCACATAAAGATAGCAAATCCAGGGCCACTTCACATGATTCAGATACTTCGGGAAGTGGATCTGCTAGGAATTTCTCCAAAACAGGGCGTGCAGTTCTATCTCCAATCGCCCCTAATGCTTCTGCAGCTTCATGTCTAACCATTACATGTTCAGTCTCATTGCTAAGAACTTGCATAAGAGTTGGAACTGCGAGATTATCTTGCATTTGACCCAAGACGTAAGCCAATTCGTGCCTCAATAATGCGCTACTGGCGCCGAAGCCTTCACACAAAGCACTTACTGCTTGGCTAGAACGATTATTTCTAAGTGAGAATACTGCACGCATTCTTTCGAACATCTTGGTATCTTCATCTAGTAGTGTTTTTCTTAATTCAGAAATGTCCGATTCGGTTGATGGTGGTGCAGGGTCTACAGATCCATATTCAGAAACACCAGGAACTCTGTCTGCAATACTCATTCGACCAACTCTACTCTGCGCCAATGAATTTCACGCTGCCGATATCAAAATTAGCATCAATTAGTCCAATATTCTGACCTTCGCGCAAGAACATTCTTATCGAATCTCTACCTTCTTTTTTGTAGTCAATGGTTCTCTCATTAACATACATAGTGACGAATTCACGGTTGGTTTCATCGTCTATTCCTCTACCCCATTTCTTAGCGAATTGTAGTGCTACGTCCGGATTTGCAATAGAGTGTTCAATACTCATCTTAGTATATTTAGTCACATCTTCCATGACCTGTTGACCGAGATCTCTGCGAACTACATTGCCGCCTAAAGGCATTGGTAATCCGCCTGTTTTTTCATTCCACCAAACTCCCAAATCAACTAGGACTTCCAAATCATGTTCGACATAAGTTAACTGGCCTTCATGGATAATCAACCCCGATTTGTAGGTGCCATCGAGAATTTTTGGGATTATTTGATCAAATGCTACGACTTCATAATTCAAATCTCCCCAGCATAATTTGATGCCGAGATAAGCACTAGTTTTGAGGCCGGGTATTGCGATGGGGCTAGATTTAGCATCTTCTTCAGACACGCCTTTCTTAGCAACAATCATTGGACCATATCCCTCACCCATGGAGGCCCCACAATTCATTAGAGCATAGTCCTCAGCAATATCAGGATATGCATGTATACTAACTGCTGATACTTCCAATTCTTTATTCATGGCCCTATGATTCAGAGTTTCTATATCCTGGAGTTCATGAACGAAATTATATCCAGGGGTAGGGAATGCATTTGTCGTCATTGCATGAAACATGAAAGCATCATCAGGGTCAGGAGAATGACCAATTCTAACAATCAAATTTCCATCATCATCAACTGGTAATACGTCGCTCATAATTCCACCTCAATGGCAAGCTTTGCCGTGTTTCTTTAGTCGCCAGTAGTTATATGGCCAAGGAGTAATAAATCCGGCAAATAGCATAATTGGTATTACCCACCAAGTTAGCATTGCTCCACCAGTCAAAAGATAATCAACAATGTTCATTGCAGCTTCCATTGAAATCATTGAAATCAAAGACATACCAATTGCTACTTTGAAAGCTTCCTTTAGAATCATTTGTTTTGATAAAATAATCGTTTCAAGAATAATTGAAGTCGTAATTCCATTAAACATAGCGAGCATCATAATGCTCATTGTCGACCAACCAGAATCAGTGAATATAAATTGGAAGGCAGCAATTGTTCCTAAATCGCCAATAGAACATCCTATCAAACACCACATAGTATTGTAAGCGGATTTACCCCATACGCTACGGTCAGTCCAAGTAAAGTCTGTAGGGACGACTACTACATCATCTACGTCGCAACAGGACTTAACCTCAGCAACATCGGCCATGAAGCGTCGTATAGACTCGGGTTTTTGAATAGTAGTATCTTTCTCGAATGAAATATTAGGTGTAATAATATAGAAAAAAATGCAAATGTAGCCGTTACACTTTCAAGAATGATAGATTGTAGTGTGTTCGGGGCGACTATGTCGAGATCAAGATTGACACTTGTGATTGCGCTGTGTGCCCTGTTATTGGTTCCACTAACATCGGCTGTTCCGTCAGGTCTAACATACTTAGATTCCACATGGTCGACCAATGATGGCGAGGATGGCGATTTAATAGCCCTAAATCCAAATCGTACAATACTTGCATCTTATCATGGAAATGACATAGTCTTGTTTAATACTAGTAATTTTGAGCAAATAGGTAAGATAAATTTTGATGAAGATATTGCTGGGATGGAATTTAATCCAAATGGTACTGTTTTAGCAATAAACAAACGTTCGACTGTACAAATTCGTGAATCGATTAAACTGATTGATGTTGAATCTTTGGAAGTTTACGATAGTGGTGTACTTGCAGAAGATCGATTCCGAGATATATCATGGAGCACTGATGGACAAATCATTTCTGCTCAAGGTCCAAATGGTGATGTTGAGCAGTATAGATATCCTGAACTTTCAATCAAAAATACACTCCATGGAGTTCATGTTGTAGACATCACGTGCATTGATTACCGCTCTGATGGACAATACATTGTTACAGGCGACGAATCTGGTAGGTGGGCTATTTGGAATTTGCAAGGTCAGAGACAAGGTGATTACAGAGAATATGGAGAGGGTTTGGTCGATTGTAAATTCTCACCAGATGGCCTAGATATTGTGCTCCTCGGCGATGATGGTATGATAACTTCAAGGGAATTTACTGGTGCAAAGAACCACATAACCAATGTTAGTGGAGGTAAGGAAGTTTTGTTTTCCGATTCCGGTACAAGAATGCATGTATCAGTCGATTCGAATGATTTCAAAGGATTACTGACATTTGATTATTCTAATTTCAATGAATTGCAAAGGACAAACTTTTTTCATAAAATTGAGGATATAGCGTTCATTGATGATGAATATAGTAGGATTCAGACGCTCTTTGTATCAGGTGGAACAGGTGAAGTGGCTATTTATCTCAGAGATATTGAATCCAATGGATTCAACCAACCAGGTTCAGATTTAGACGGAGATTCGATTCCTGATAATTTAGATGATGACGATGATGGAGATGGAATTATTGATGATTGGGATGATGATATTGGATGTGATGCCCCTGCAGGCACTCCTTGTTCGAGATATCCTGATTTATCAAAAATAAGAAATATCGAAATTTCAGTAGGCGAAAATTTTGTTATCCGCGACCAGATAACACTACCTTCTGAAGACTCTAGTAATATACGTAATTTATCTCGAAACACTATAGCTAAAGATCAAGTGCTGAGTGTTCAAGAAACCAATTTATTTGCAAACGCAATGTGTGCAAACATGGACCACGGAGATATAATCGATCAGTGGAGGGATTCTATTGTTTTGTCAAATGGTGATTTAGGTGATGCTACGATAAGTTGTTTCATTGTCGATGGAATGGAATTGGTGCGCGATGGGGATTCAACTACACAAATTACCTTAGCAATAATAACTACTTTTGATTATGCAAGTGTAGTAACATTACCCCTAGACATCACTGTAAATGAACAACCACTGCCTACAGACGGCTCAATATCATGGCTAGCTCCAGCACACCCAATAGCAATTACATTTACTGGCGATAATGTGAAATCAGTAACGATACCATTGTGGTGGAATAATGGTGAAGATATTGCAACAGCAACTATTCAAGAAATTGAGGTCAAAGACCCTACCGCTATCGAAAATGCAATTGATTGGGCTTTCCATCCTATAGCATTCTTACTTTACTTTGGTATTTTATCTGGTTTAATCACATTGTGGTTGCGTCATCAGAATAAGATTGACTTCGAAATTGAAGATGATGAATTTGAATTAGAAAAATCAGATTATGATGAAGATGTGGATGATGAAGATAACTCCGGTGATGACGTTGAAGAAGAAATCGCTGAAGAAGTGGAAGAAACTGAAAATTCCAGGCCTAAAAGAACCCCTCCGCCTAGTAAGAGGAAGATGTATAGCACTAGTACAGATGATGAACTATTAGTTAAGAAAAAACGAGTTTCTAGTGCTGAATTAAACAAAGATGGCCCGATAATGAAAACTAAAAGGAAAAGATTGGTTTCTACAGATCAGGATTCTAAAAAGACTAACGTAAAACCTGTAATTGCTGCCAAGAAAAGGATTGTAAAATCTAGTGAACCAGTAATCAAAAAGAGAAAGGTCAAGACGATGGAAAAAGAAGTCGAACCTGAGCCTGAGGCTAAGAAAAAGAAAAGAAAACCTGTCAGAAGGAAAAAGAAGAAAGATTCACAAAAGAAACTCGATGAGAAAGAATTGCAAGAAAATTTAGTTAAGGATTTTCTTAAAGAAGACTAATTACCAGGCCATTTTTACTTTATCTTGCATATGGCATGCACGATTTAGAAACTGCTCTAAGCCTGTCATATCTTCAGGGTCCATTCGATTAATAACTTCTCCAAAGTACCTCTCAAGTCTCTCTATGCTTTGTGAAGATTTTTGACTACTGGTCTTAATCACTTCTTTCCTAACAGAAGTATTAGTTTCAAAGTCAACAAGTCTTTGAATCAATGCAGCATATGCAGATTTTACACTATTTACGTCTGAATCCTTACGTGCTGCAAATACACCAAAAACCATTGGATGTCCACTAACTTCTTTCCATTCTTTGCCTAAATCCAGTTTAATCAATTCTGGATAATCTCTAGCTGCTTCGAGCGCTCTATCTCCTATTAACAAGCAACCGTCACATTGGTCCAACATGCTCATTAAATCAGGGCCCATTTCTACGTATTTTGGACTAAGATTGCGATGCTTGATTAGAAACTTTAGCAAAGTAACGGAAGTTGCAGAATCCGAAGGCAGTGCTATGGACTCCATTGCTGCAATATCCTTCATTCCAAACAGTAAAACGCTTCCAACTTCTCCTTTGCTTGATATAGATAAATCGGGAACTAGTACTAATTTGTCAGAATTCTTTGCATAATCTGCAGCAGGTATAGGGGCCAAAATACAGTCACGTCGTATCAGGTGTCCTGTCAGCCATGAAGGTGGCGCAGGAAGTACATTCCAGGATTCCTCTAGGCCATGGAATAATGGTTCACAATTGATGAATGAAACCCTGCCAATTGTTTTCTCCCACGCCATTTAATCACCCACCGCCATTCGTAAACTCCTCCGCTTAGGAACTATGGGTGGAATGAATTCAACAAATGATGAATATGTCGTGTTTCTCTGTATAGGTATTGAGCCTGAATTAGAAACAATTTTTGCTAATTTAGCTTTATCATGATCTAATGGCGCGTTAGAGCCTGCAAGATGCATTATGGATTCTTTTTGAACGGTTCCATCAATATCATCGGCCCCAAATTGCAGAGCTAATTCAGAGACCTCATCACCTAGATTCATACGATAAGCTTTGATGTGAGGGATATTATTCAACATCAATCTAGAAATTGCAATTACTCTCAGAATTTCACTACCTGTGGCTAATTGTGCTTCAGGCAAACGAGAGTCATCTGGCAAAAATGGATATGGGACGAAGCATTGGAACCCTTTTGTTTTAGATTGTAGGTCTCTTAATTTCATCATGTGTAATACTCGATGTTCAATCGATTCAATCGTCCCGTATAACATGGTGCAATTCGTTGGGATTCCAATTTCATGAGCAGTCCTATGGATTTCCAAGTATTCCGAAGAAGATTCCTTTCCGCGACAAATAACTTGCCTAACTTCATCATCAAGTATTTCAGCTCCTCCACCAGGCAATGATCCCAATCCCGATTCCTTTAGTAAAGTCAAAGTTTGTCGTATTGAAAGGTCGGACAATTTAGCGATGTGTTTGATTTCAACCGCTGTTAATGCTTTGATGTGAATGTGGGGGAATTCTTTGCGTGTTTGTTTAAACAACTCAGTGTAAAACTCTATTCCCCATTCCGGATGTAAACCCCCTACGGAATGAACTTCATCCACATGATTGGAATAAGTGCGTAAATCTTCGATATATTCACCTATTTCCAACTGATAAGCATCTTCAGCACGCTTACCACGTCTGAATGCACAGAATTTACAAGCTAGAGTACAAATATTGGTTTGATTGATATGAACATTGACATTAAAAAATACCTTGTTGTCATATCTTGAGCGTTTTACGGTATCTGCAAGATGGCCAAGCGTATCCAAATCTTTGTATTGAAACAAGTATTTGCCATCCTCCATGGAAAGAGGTGTACCTTGAGACAATTTAGCGACAATATGGCTCAAATCTTCAGGCCAATTAACCGACGATAACGATGTGGACAAAGCGTCTTGCCAATTTGGCGCCTCGCCGTCTGCCATGGTTACCCGTCAAACTAGATGTTTTTGAATTAGCGTTTAGACACGCTTGTTAGTTCTAACCCGGAATATACCTGTTGAACGCAGTAATTTACGGAACTCTTCAACCATGAAGACAGTGCTTGCCACTAAGATAATTACAAACCAATCATTACGTTCAAGAGGGATTGTAGAAAGCAATTCTCCAATTTCAAATGATGTTAATGGGATTACAATTTCTGCGCCTTGTACGACCAATAATAGCAAGGCAACGGAGAAGAATATTGCAAGGTAAATTGCTCGATTTGAAAACAACCCTAACTTGAATACGCTGTGCTCATTGCTTCTACAATTCATTACATTGAACAGTTGGAATACTATGAATACGCTAAAGCACATTGTTTGGGCGTATTCTTCAGTGCCGTTTTGTAGTGCAAGGAAGTAAACAATCAATGTCCCTGCTACCATAACCGCACCTAGATAGAAAATTAACAGTAAATCAAGTAAATTGGGTAACGATTCATCTACGGGCCGCGGAGGTCTGTCCATTACATTGGCATGCATCCGCTCAACACCCAGGGCTACTGCGGGAGGGCCATCCATTAGTATGTTGATCACAAGTATTTGGGTAGCAGTCAAAGGAAGAGGCCAACCAAATACAACTCTAGCAAGCAATAACAATGCAACTGCGGCAACATTAGTAGAAACTTGATATCTTACGAAATTCCTAATATTTGTGTAGATTTTTCTTCCTTCTTCGACGGCATTAACGATGTTAGCGAAATTATCATCTTGTAACACCATGTCTGAAGCATCTTTTGCTACGTCAGTGCCTGCAATACCCATAGAGATTCCAATATTAGCTCTTGAGAGCGCGGGCGCATCGTTTACACCATCTCCGGTCATTGCAACAACTTCACCTTCATCTTGAAGAGCAGTAACAATGCGCATTTTTTGTTCAGGTGTAACTCTGCTGAAAATTGCAGTACCTGAAACAATATCCCTCATCGCCTCATGGTCCAATTTTTCTAATCGGTCACCACCTACAGAATCGATGTGTGGTTTGGTGATGTTCAAATCTTCACCAATAGCTTGTGCTGTCATCTGTTGATCGCCAGTAATCATTTTGACATCTATTCCTGCCTTTTGACATCTTAGAATAGCATCATAAACTTCTGAACGAGGAGGATCAATTATACCAACCATTCCTAAGAAAATAAGATTGTTTTCCATAGATTCCATATCTGTAATATCATCTTCTGGCTCTACTTTTCGTGCGCATAAAGCAATGACTCTCATCGCTTTGCTAGCCATCAAACGATTCGATTCGGCTGCTTGTTCGAAATCTCCATCCTCGATTGCAATAACCTTGCCGTTAGATACTTTCCAATTAACCAATGTCCTGAATCCACCGGCACCACCTTTACAGAAAATCCAATCTTCACCCTCATATTCATGGATTACAGACATTCTCTTTCTATCTGTATTGAAAAAGAATTCATGTTTCCTAGGGTGTCTCTGCGCAAATTTTGCAACTGAACCATTAATCTTGTAGCCGAGCACCGCGCATGCACTATCTGTAGGATCACCAATGGCTGACCATTGACCCTTGATTTCGGCAATTTGTGAATTATGACAGAGTGATAGACATGCTGCAGTCAATCTGAATCCTAAGTCTCTCTGTAATTCTGACATCTCTTCGTCATCTAATTCCCTTCCATCAGAAGTCAATGTTCCTTCAGGAAGAAATCCTTCGCCAGTGATGCCAAATACCTTACCAGGTAGCATCAACTGTCTTACAGTCATTTGATTCTTGGTCAATGTCCCGGTTTTATCCGTGCAGATTACTGTTGTAGAACCCAGTGTTTCCACAGCCTTCATTCTACGAATAATTGCTTTGTGACGCGCCATATTACGCATGCCTATTGCTAAAGTAGTCACCAGAATAATCGGTAATCCTTCGGGAACTATTGCGACGAAGATTGCAATTGCAACTAAGAATTGAAATTTGGCTTCTGTCCATAGATCGCCCCCATCTACATATTCAAGAATCAAACCAATGGATACGATTAATGCGGCAACAATCAATGCGATAAATCCAAGGAATTTACCTAAAGACTCCAACTTATGTTCCAAGGGTGTTTTAGGAGTCTCTGCTTCAGCAATATCGCTAGCAATCTTACCGAGTTCGGTCTCCATACCCGTGGCTGTGACAATGCCAACTGCTCTTCCAGTAGAAATTGTTGTACCCATGTATAGCATGTTTTTTCTGTCTGCCAGAAGAGTTTCTGGGGGGAGTGAATCTTCATTCACTTTAGCAGGCATTGACTCGCCTGTTAATGCAGATTCATCCACTTTACATTGCCAAGATTCACTAACACGTATATCTGCAGGGACATTTAATCCTTCTTCGATTTTAACTATGTCTCCGGGAACCAATTGAGAAGTATTTATCTCCAATTCCATACCATCTCGGCAAACAATACATCGGGAAATTGTCATTTGCTTTAGTGCACCCATTTCCTGTTCAGCTTTGTTTTCTTGCCAATATCCGAAAAAGGCATTCAGTGTTAGTACTATACCTATAAAAATCGCATCTCCAGGTTTATCAGGATGGGTTGCCAATGCAAGTAAACCTGCCCCAATTAACAGATAGTTAAGTGGATCATGGTATTGCGATATGAATCGAATGAAGGCAGATACCTTTTCGGGTTCACGTAGTTTATTTTCACCATACTTTTCGAGACGGTTTTCTGCTTCTTTGGCTGATAGTCCACCCAAAGGTGTACCAAATTCGGATATCACCTCATCTCCGCTTTTTGTGTGCCATAATGTATCTGACATAACACCGCCAACCATGCGCTATACTTCCGGTAAAATACATATCTTATGATTATAGGGGTGGCTTACCCTTAATTTTCATCCGATTATTTGACAAATAAGTTGCTGGTCGGAGAGTTATGAGCGGAGAGGGAGAGCCATGGATTCCAGCTCATATGAATATACAAGAATTGACAGTTAGGGTTATTGTCATAGGTGTCCTTCTCGGAGGTGTAATGACCGCTGCAAACGCTTACCTTGGATTGTATGTTGGAATGACAGTTTCGGCGTCAATTCCTGCCGCAGTAATGAGTATGCTAATTCTACGTGGATTCAAATTCAAAGATGTCACTATATTGGAAAATAACTCAGTCCAAACAATGGCTAGCGCAGGTGAATCCTTGGCTGCAGGTGTCATATTTACAGTCCCAGCGCTGCTGGTATTGGGTATTTGGGATGATATACAGTGGGTGGACACTTTCCTGATTGCTATTCTAGGAGGATTGCTAGGAACAATGTTTACCATAGCATTACGAAGATTATTCATCGTCGAAGAGGCTTTACCATACCCTGAAGGCGTTGCATGTCGTGAAGTGTTGGTTGCTGGAGAGAAAGGCGGTTCTGGACTAATTGCCATCATTTATGCACTTCTGATTGGAGCTACCTACGGTTGGATGGTTAAAGGATTCAAAGCTACTCATTCTAAATTAGAAGGAGTAGGAGAAGCACTGGGTACCCGCTTTTATGCAGGAAGCGAATTATCATTAGCATTACTTTCAGTTGGATATATTGTAGGCCTAAGAATTGCATCCTTTATTTTCCTAGGAGGTGTGGTAGGATTCGCAATTCTTGTACCAATATACGGATTGTTTAATGGATTCCCTGATGGAACAGGAATGTTAGATTCGATCGGCGTTTACGATTACAAGGAGGTATGGGGTACACAGATTCGCTATGCTGGTGTTGGCGCGATGGTAGTTGGTGGAGTATACACTCTGTGGTCTATGCGGAAGACTATCGCAGAAGGATTATCCAAAGCATTCACGAAAGGCGATGATGATGAAAATCTGTTGAGGACTGAAATGGATTTACCATTGGACAAAGTTATGATGTTCTGTGGTGTCTTAGTAGTACTGATTTTCTTATTCTATTGGTATGCAACTGGCAGTGTAGTCATGGCCTTGGCTGGAGCATTATTCCTTGCAGTAGTATCATTCTTCTTTGCAGCAGTAGCAGGATATATTGCAGGAGTTGTTGGTTCTTCGAATTCACCTGTTTCGGGAATGACAATCGCAACCTTACTTTTCACTATAGGATTAGTTTGGATAGTAGGCGGGCTGATTATGGGTATGGGCCAGACTGAAATGATGGTTGCTACGATGTTTATTGCTGCAATTGTAGCAACTTCAGCCGCAATTGCAGGTGACGTAATGCAAGATCTGAAAACTGGCCACATGGTTGGTGCAACACCTTGGAGGCAGCAAACTGCGGAAATTATCGGAGTTACTGTTGGAGCAATTGTTATTGGTCCGGTTTTATCAATTCTTCATGACGCTTTCAGAATATCTAACACAGCATGTATGGCTAACCCAAGGCCACAAGACCCAACATGTGAGGATGCCTTGTTTGCTCCTCAAGCAGAATTGATTGGAGCAATCGTACAGGGAGCCTTTGGTGGGGAAATTAATCTCCCTATGGTCATTTTAGGAGCAGTAATTGCAGTAGTATTGATTAGATTAGCAATGCCTGTAATGAGCGTTGCAATCGGCATATACCTTCCATTATACCTTTCAGTACCAATTATGGCAGGTGGAATTATTTCACATGTCTTACTATCTAGTGCACGGTTGAGAATAGATGGGACGCTAGAAGGTGAGCCTAGCGAAGAAGCAAACTTCGCCATAAAGGAAGTTCAAGATAAAGGTGTACTTATCGGTGCAGGATTCATTGCAGGAGAGTCGCTCATGGGTGTCCTATTAGCAATATTCATTGTTGCAGAAATGGATCCATCATTATGGTTCGGAGGCATAGGAACTCTATCTTACAGTCTATCTGTAGTGTTCTTTGCTTGGTTCGTAGGGGTATTCATCATGCTATCAGCCCGCTCACTTCCCAATAAAGGAAATCTAGGTTCAGACCTTGTTTTTATTGCATCTGACGCTTCAAAGAGACTTCGCAGTGCATTCAGTCTACCCGAACTGCCAACATCGAATAAGACCGAAAATTCGGATTAATTTTCGCTATAATTTGAACACAACCATCAAAGGCCATACGCAAAGGCCAATGTTTAGTAGGGGACATTATGGCGGGAATGAGTATTTCTGAAATGGAAGAAATGGCACGCAAATGCAGGGTCGAAATTTGCAAGATGACTCATAGAGCTCAAGCTGGCCATCCAGGGGGTTCACTCTCAGAAATTGATATTTTGTGTGGCTTATATGGACACAGACTACGAGTCAAACCTGATGAACCAGACTGGGAAGATCGAGACCGATTCATTCTGTCCAAAGGCCATGCATCACCAGGAATGTATGCATTATTGGCAGAAATGGGATTCATTTCTCATGAAGACCTCAAATCATACCGCGTTAAAGGCGGGGTATGCCAGGGCCACGTCGATATGAAATGGTGCCCGGGAGTAGATTTCTCTGCTGGTAGTTTAGGTATGGGGTTATCATTTGGGATGGGCTGTGCGGTTGCCGCAAGATTGGATGGTTCAAACAGAAATGCCTACGTTATGGTAGGGGATGGAGAGATACAGGAAGGCAGTGTATGGGAGGCAGCAATGGCTGCAACTCATCACGAACTTGGAAACCTGAAATTATTCTTAGATTGTAACGGAATTCAGAATGATGATTTCTGTGAAGCACAGATGCGAATGTTCGACATTCCAGCGAAATGGAACTCATTCGGTTGGGCTGTCAAAGTGATAGATGGGCATGATATGACCTCTATTGTAGAAGCAATTGATTGGATGGACACAATCGATGACAAGCCTGCTGTAGTTATTGCTAAAACTATCAAGGGCAAAGGAGTTTCATTTATGGAAAACAACCCTGCGTTCCACGGTGCCGCACCATCTGATGAACAATTGGCTCAAGCATTATCAGAATTGGGGGTAGAAGCATGAGTAGAATGGCAGCTACCCGTGATGGATATGGTGATGCATTACTAGCATTGGCAGATAATTCAAAAGTTGTGGTTTTAGAAGCAGATCTTGGTAAATCTACCAAGTCGCTTCACTTCAGAAAAGCCCACCCTGAGCGAACTGTTTCATGTGGGATTGGAGAACAAAACATGATGTTGGTTGCTGCAGGTCTGGCTTCTAACGGTTACATACCATTTGCTAGCACATTCGCGATATTTACCGAACGTGCATTCGAACATATGAGAAACGGAGTTGCTAGACCTAATTTGGCAGTACATCTTTGTGGTTCCCATGGAGGGACGCACACAGGAACCGATGGTTCTAGTGCTCAATCGATTGAAGACCTCGCTATTTATCGTACTCTACCCAATGTAGTAGTAATGCATCCATGTGATGATGTATCTACAAAGGCGTTAACTATGCAATTACCTAAATTAGGCTCACCTTCGTACATGCGAACTGCAAGAAATAAGACGCCTGTGCTTTATGATGGACGAGAAAGCGAAGTAGAAATTGGTAAAGGAATTGTATTGCGCGAAGGTAGCGATGTAGCAATAATAGCCTGTGGAGTTTTGGTTCATGAATCTCTAGAGGCAGCTGAAAAATTGAGTGCTGAGGGTATTAGTGCTACTGTAGTTGACATGCATACAATCAAGCCACTAGATACTGGTCTAATTGATTTATTAGCTCAAAAATGTGGTGCGATTGTCACTGCAGAAGACCATTCAGTTATTGGCGGCCTGGGTGGTGCTGTAGCAGAACATATCGTGGGTTCAAATCCAGTTCCAATGGAGAAAATAGGAGTCCAAGATCGTTTTGGAGAATCTGCTGGTGCAGAGGAAATGCTCGAAATGATGGGGCTAAAGTCGCATCATATTTGTGACGCAGTCAAGAAGGTAATCGCGAGGAAGGTTTGAAGCACTGCCTGTGACGGCACCCCTACATGGAGTTCTTTCTAGACACCGCTGACGTTGATGAAATTCGTGAGATTGCCTCATGGGGTATTCTTGATGGAGTAACTACAAATCCATCACTGATTAAGAAAAGTGGAAGAGATTTCAAAACTGTTGTAGCAGAAATAGCGGCAATATGTGATGGCCCGATCTCTGCAGAAGTTACAGCACTGGATACTGATGGAATGGTAGAACAGGGCAGAGCACTGAAGGCAGAACTGCCTGAAAATGTAATCATCAAAATTCCTTGTACGCCTGAAGGACTAGCAGCAACAAAAATACTTACTGCTGATGGAATCAAGACAAATGTAACTCTGATTTTCTCGGCCTCACAGGCTTTAATGGCGGCTAAAGCGGGCGCAACTTACGTTTCGCCCTTTATTGGTAGGATCGATGATACAGGAGCGGACGGTATGGCTCTAATTGCTGAAATTATGGCAACATGGGAAAATTACGATGTTAGCACGAAAGTACTTGCAGCATCGATTAGGCATCCGACACACGTTCTAGCATGCATGCAATTAGGTGCTCACACAGTGACTATGCCAACAAAAATATTCAGACAATTAATGAGTCACCCTCTTACTGACAAAGGGCTTGCTGGATTCATGAAAGACTGGGCAGAGGTTGAAGCAGCCGGTAATGCCTGAAGCGAACGCTTGATAATGAGCACCTGCCCACATCGAACCGGAGGCGATGAGCGTGAGTACTCATGATGACAAAGTAAAGCGTCTTCTAGATGGTGAAATTGATGAGGCAGAAATTGCCGCAGACCCTGTTTTAGCAAGTCTTGCTGAGAGAATTTTTGGACTCAATATTGAACCGATAGTGCCAACGAAACCTAGCCAACAATCAGTTGGTCCTGATGTTGAAGTTATTGCAGCAAAAACATCTCATGAACCTATGGTTGAGGTCATTCCAGGTGCTGCACCTGCACCTTCAATGGCGTTACCAGATTTACCAAACATACCAAAGGCTGGTGCAGAAAATAAAAATGGCGGTATGTTTCTGAAGATTTTCGGAATAACATCGCTAATAGTCGCTGTGGCAAATATATTCGGATTATTCGGATTCCTAAATTCGCAATGTGCAGCTGCAAAGTGTACTGAAGAGGCAACTAGAATTAACTGGGCTGGTATTCATAATATCGGCAATGAACTCGGTTGGTCTATGCCATTCCCGGAAATGGGAATACCTGATTATGTTGCTGTGACTTGCAGCATACTAGTCTTAATTGTGGCATTCCTAAGGAAATAATGCGGCAATTTGATGAATAGAGCACATGGAGTGTTAATTATGGGTAAGGGCAAAGCCAAGCGTGGAATTCCATCAAAAGTTGATGATTTTAACGCTTGGTACCCTTTTATTGTAGAAGCTGCAGAATTAGTTGACAAGAGATATCCGATTAAGGGCATGGATGTATGGCGCCCGTATGGATGGCGCACAATGAAATTGATAGATGCGCTAACTCATTCAGAAATGGAAAGAACTGAGCATGAGGAAGTAAATTTTCCATTATTGATTCCAGAGAATTTATTGGATAAAGAAAACACTTTGGTGGCTAGACTAAAGCGCGCTAGAGAAGAGGGTGTAGATCCCGATGATCTACGTGACGACGATGAAGAAGGCGGTTTCAAGAAAGAAGTATATTGGGTTAAACATGCTGGTGAAAATGAACTAGACATTCCTATGTTCTTGCGGCCAACCAGTGAAACTGCAATGTACACAATGTTCCCTTTATGGATTAGGTCTCACAAGGATTTACCGCTCAAGGTTTATCAAATGGTAAACACATTCAGATATGAAACAAAACAAACTAGGTCGTTCATCCGAGTTAGAGAAATTCATTTTTTCGAGGCACATACAGCACATGCTGACGAGGAGTGTGCAACGAGACAAATACAGCAAGACCTAGAGATAGTTGACAACTTGATGCACGATTTGTGCCTACCAGCAATCAAAGCAAGAAGGCCTGTTTGGGATACATTCCCAGGTGCATGGTACACTATAGGCATAGATGCAATTATGCCAAATGGTAGAACACTACAAGTTGCATCATGTCATCATTACAGAGACCAATGGGCTAAAGCATTCGATTTGACTTATGAAAATCTTGACGCTGAACAGCAACACTGTCACCAGACGACATATGGAATGTCGGAGAGATTACTTGGAGCAATAGTGGGAATGCACGGGGATGACAATGGATTAATCATGCCACCAGCAATTGCCCCATACCAAGTTGTAATCTGCCCAATGATTAGGAAGAATTCTGAAGTTGATACGGTAGCAAAAAGCGTTGAAGTCGCTGCAATCCTAAAATCCGCGGGACTAAGAGTTAAAGTGGATAAAAGAGATATTCATGCTGGTCAGAAATATTTTGATTGGGAAATCAAAGGCGTTCCCCTAAGGTTAGATATTGGACCCAGAGATATTGAAAACGATACAGCATTTGCTGCAAGAAGAACTGGTGGGAAAGAACCGCTTCCATTAGCTGATATTGCTAATGAATGTAAGCGGGTTTTGTCTGAAATTGCTGATGAGTTGCGAACACGTGCATCTGCTCATTCCGATAATGTCGTAATCCCACTCACCGATCTAAATAAAGTGGAAGATGGAAAAATATACGAGATGGCATTTGACGGTACCGACGCTCATGCAGAAACTATAGAGCGGTCAACGGGATTGTCATTCTTAGGAGATGCCACAGACCCTTACGCAGAAGAAAGACCTTGCTTCATGTCAGGTAAAATGACTACTAGAAGAGTTATTTTAGCGAAGACGTACTGATTACATTTCAAGGCCATCGAAATCCATTTCAGTATCGCGCATCATGCGCTTCATCTGTTTGTTCATCTTGCGATTACCACTCATTCCCTTCATCATCTTACGGGAGCGATTCCACTGACCTATGAGTTCTCGAACATCTTTTTCTTTGACTCCAGAACCTCTAGCAATCCTACGGATTCTGTCAGCCTTGATTTTAGCAGGCTCATCCTTTTCGTAGGTTGTCATCGAATCCATAATCACTTGATATCTATCGAGATTAGCCTGCATGGCCTCTTTCTGATTCTTGCCCATAGCACCCATCCCACCAAACATTCCACTTGGTAAGAATGAGAGTAATTTATCGATTGTGCCAACCTTAGACATCATCTCCATTTGTGAATACATATCATTCAAGGTGAACCTACCAGACATCATTCGTTGAGTAATACGCATGGCTTCTTCTTCATCCATGTCTTCAGGAGCCAGATCAATAAGGCCACGAATATCGCCCATACCAAGGAGTCTAGAGATAAATCGATCAGACTCAAATTTCTCTAAATCTGCAACTTTTTCCCCTGTTCCAATATACATCACTGGAGCACCTGTAGTAGCAACAGCAGATAGAGCGCCACCACCCCTAGCAGTACCATCGAGTTTGGTAATTACAATACCAGTTACACCTGCCAAGTCATGGAAATTTGCTGCAACTGGTCCGGCAGATTGTCCAACCTGCGCATCGATAACCAAGAACCTCTCATTAGCATTAGCAACTTCAGAAATTTGTTCTAATTCAACGACTAAATCTTCGTCTAGTTTGTGCCTACCTGCTGTATCAATGATTACTAGATCTGCAGCCGCATGTTGTTTCAGTCCATTTTTTACTATGTCAACAGCATTCTTGTTATCTGGTTCACCATATACTTCAACTGATGAGTCCTCTAATAATTGTGAGAGTTGGTTGTAAGCACCAGGCCTGTGAACGTCGGCTTCGATTACTGCAACTCTTACACCATGGCGTCTACGATACCATTCTGCTAACTTTGCAGTTGTAGTTGTCTTACCATTTCCATACAATCCAACCATGAGTATAGTGGATTGCTGAGGTCTAACCTCACGAGATGGACCAAGTAATCTAACCAATTCAGTATAGAGGATATTCATTGCATGAGTTTGCAATGTTACACCTGGGCGAGGCTCTTCATCCCTCATCCTTGCTTCTAATTTTTCAGTGATGTCTTTGGTTTGACGAACGTTGAAATCTGCTTCCTGCAAAGCCCTTCGAAGTGAACGGAGCATCTCCTTTAATTCATCCTCATTCAACTTTCTACGACTCTTTAGAATTCCTAGCGCAGAGAAAATACCTCTGGACAGACCTTCAAGTGCCATGCTAATGCCGAAAAGCGCATTTGGTTTGAACCCAACGGATGATTATTCTTCAGGAAATGTCAATTTCAAAATATCATTCTCGAGTTTTGCCTTCACTTGACTTGCCTTTGCTGGTCTATCAAAAGGGACTGGATGTTCACGAGAATTAATCCCAACATAAACCACTCCTGCTTCACTTCGAAGAGAAAGATCCTCTCTGACGATACCAGGGAGATGTAACATTACATCATCGCCATCTGACCAAGTACCTCGGTGTACTTCTAGACCTAATCCAATTGTAAAGGGACCAAGGCCATCAGAGATTGTAACTTCACCATGTAATTCAGAATTTATACTTCTCAATAAATCAAGACCATGAATATCAGAATCTTTCAGTTCTACTTCATGAAGGTATAAATCTGGCAATTCGCTTCTTAATTGGTCTACATTCTTCCTTTCATTGATGCGACGAGTTTGAATGAAATCGTTATCTAAATTTGGAGTCATGCGATTGATAACACATCCAGAAACTGGTAAATTAAATTCAGCCAGTGATTCATAAGCCCTGAGTGTTTCATTAACACCCATTTTCTCAGGTATCGTTACAAGTGTGAATCTAGTTACTTCTGGGTTACAAAGAATCCGTCTAACATGCAGTACACGTCGGCGGAATTTCTCTAATTCCTCGCGCATTTTATCACCCTCTTTAGCACCGAACATCAACGCACGAATTCCACCAGTTAATCGGTGCATTCGAATGATTTTTTCAGCCCATTTTTCAATTATTTCTGGCAGCGCTAAAAATCTTAGAGTGTGGCCAGTGGGTGCTGTATCGAAAACAATCACATCCCAATCAGGATTCTCTAGATGTTTCAGTAATTCATCGAATGCCATTGCTTCATCAAGTCCTGGTAAGACCATTTCTGAAGCGTTCAGTTCGGGGTCTTGGCCACCCAACATAGGGCCTAGACTCTCAGTCAGTTTAGGAATGTGGTCTGAAATTCGGGCTTCAGGATCCAATTCCAAGCCCCATAAGCCTTCAACGCCCTTAACAGGAGTAGGTTCAGGTCCTAACTGAACTCCTAAACTATCAGAAGTACTGTGGGCAGGATCGCTGCTTACCAATAGAACCTTCAGGCCTGAATCTGCTAAACCTACGGCTGTAGAAGTAGATGTTGTTGTTTTTCCAACTCCACCCTTTCCTCCGAATAAGAGCAGGCGAGCCATAACAATGCCTCGAGATTGATATATTCAAGCCTTGGCCTACACAACTCACTTGAATAGGTCATGACAGGCACACATCATGGCAAGCGAATTGTGGCTATCTCAAGTCGCAATAATTGTGTCATTGGTAGGAATGAGTTTGGGTTGGCGCGGAGTTATGACCAGATACTCTGGTTTCTATGACCTCACCACAGCATGGAGCATGATGTTCTGGGGAATCTTAGTTGGTGGATTGTATGGTAGTTTAGGAGACTTATTCCTACTTACAGTTTACATCGAAGGCAATTTTCTTCCATATAGTAATCTCATTATATGTTTAGGTTTATCAGTCGCAGTACATTTGTTCTTACGAAGAAAAAAAGTCAGGAGAACTGGTTCGCAACCAACTACTGGTTGGGCTTTAGGTCTTGCAGTTGGGGGAATGATCTCACTATTTCTTATTTTCAGATTACTACAAGCAAATAAAAACGACATAGGCCTTGAATTGATTGCAACAATTGTCTTAGTTGCACTTATTTCCCCACGCGCACATGCTTTGATTTTCTGCAGGCACGGCTATGGTATGTTGATGGGTAAAAGATGGAGTATTGTATTACGAACATTTTTCTGGACTGCACTTCTACTTACAGCACTCTACAGTTCATTCTATTTGACAAGAATTTGGATATTCATCATCCCTCCAGTATTATTGGCTGAAAAGCGAGCTCATGATTGGGTTTGGGCAGCAGTTCCAAGGCCTGCTAGAAGGCGATTGCGTAGAATTTGGTCAGACGCATCACGTACTAAGACAATTGAAGAAGAGTAAGTAGTTGCCAACATGCAATACTGAGTCTAATTATAGAATAATTTTAAGTCCTAATTTCACTTTTATTACAGGGCAGAACCTTCATGGGGGTACCGTTCAGCCTAGAACACAATGGGAACATGTCCCTTCTGTCGCGCTCAAACCTTACCGGGCGATTCCATTTGCTACAGTTGTGGTAGAGTAATCACAGGCACTTCTGGAATGGACTCTAGAGTTAAGGGCGAATTTATGCGCTCACCAACCAGAAGAGCCAGACAAGGGATGGCTCCAAAGCATGTTGAAATGACTAAGGCTAGTTCTAAGCGACGTGGTAGGAAAAAACGCAGTCGTATCAACCAATTGGGATTAGTTGCATTCATCGCTTTCGTATTTTTTACCCCAGAGGCTAGGCAATTTGTTTTAGCAAAATGGGCAGAGGTTGAAGAGTATATGATGGAGGCTATAGCTCCATACCAAGTCTATCCACTAGAGGCTGAATATACGGTTGTTCGAAGTATCGATCTATGGAATAACGGTTCAGGAAATGGGCACTTGGAAGAGTCAATTCCTTTACCGATGGATGTAACAAGCAATGAAGGTGGAGCGGTTTCGATAGCATATACTGATGGTACGGAAGTTGCGAAATCTGATGTACAGACTATAATTGATTTAGAATTACGAATCGATAATGAAATTATTTCGATACCTAATGATGGATTGCCTTACCGTAGTAAAGCAAATGCCATAATTACACAAGATGGCAATGAGGTTTGGTGGCCTGGACAAGGCTCTGGATCAGATTACTGCCCACATGGTTCTTGCGTTAGGGTATCAATCGATGTTCCTAGCGGGACTCATGAAACCGTTGACTTTGCTGTTACTCTGCATTCATCAACACATACATGGTGGCATTCAACAAGAATGGATGGTAAAATCGACGGTAAATCAGAAGGAGTAAGTGTACATAGATCTGGAACATTCGATGATATTTCTGAGCGTGGAATGGGTGCGAGAATTAACGAATTTTCTGATAACCCTTGGTATGACCGCGGAGGACAATATGGATGGGCCATAGATGGAAGACAATCTACTGCTCCACTAGTACATCAAACAGCAGCGAGCATAGAAGCATCGCTACCGTCGAATCTGAAAGATAATGCCTATGCTTATGCAAGAGCAACATTCGATTGGCTAAATGATAATGTTCCTTATGATACAAGCGCCCCTAATATAGCACGAAGTGGTGAACAATGTTTGCAAGCAGGACTGGGTGATTGTGACGAGCAATCAAATGCGTTTATGAGTATAATGCGAATCAAAGGCATTCCTACTTGGTATGTATTTGGTGCATTATCAGATTCACAATTCCAGACGTGGGAAGGGCATGCATGGGCATATATTATGCTACCAATGTCCGATGAATGGTGTGAAAATAATAATGTTGTTTTGGAAACCTGTTATGTCGAAGGAGCAGTGGACGTCGTTAATCATAAATGGCTAGTCCACACTCCTACGGCATATATCGATTGGATAGAAGAAGCACCTTGGGATAATGTAGATGGATATTATGCAGGTGGTTCAATCTCAGGTAATGATTTCAAACGGTTGAGATCTTTCTACACAGAAGGATACGAGATTATGGGTGGAACATGGGACAATAAATGGCTAGGAGAGGATTTCTCATGAGGATAATCATAGGAGGCGGAGGACGCGTAGGTACTGGACTTGCTAGTGCCTTACGTAGCGAAGACAAGGACGTAGTACTCGTAGATAACAATGCAAGGGCTGTTAAAAATTCTCAAGGAATGGATATTCTAGTCCTTCATGGTGATATTACTCATCGACAAAAATTCATTGAAGCAGGTATTGAAACTGCACAAGTTTATGTCGCTGCTACGAATTCAGATGAAAGAAATATTCTTTCATGTGCGCTAGCCAAGCATGTTCACAAAGAACAAACCAACGGCAAAGGAGAACTTATGACAATATGCAGGGTTCGAAATCCTATGTTCTTAGAAGAGCATCAATCTGGTAAACTATCCAAATGGGCAGGAGTCGACCATGTTGTACATCCAGTTGATGGAGCTATTGAGAGATTGATGTCCGGATTGCGTTCATCATCATTAACAGAAGTAATACCTTTCGAAGCCGATGCTTACATCGTCGAATTGGATGTGACAGCAGATGCTGGTGGAGTTGTTCACAGAACTTTACGAGAATCTGGAGCTAGAGTGGAAGGTGGTATGCCCCTAATTGTTGGATTGAAGCGAGATGGCGAGCCAGGTCGTGTACCTGTTGCCGACGATCAAATTCTTCCCAAAGACAGAGTGGCGATTGCTACTGCCGGTGAAGCATCATTCAACAGGATTTTGCGTATATTTGGTCATGAGCACATAGATTTCCCTGACCGGCCTAAAGTTGCTATTTTTGGGGCGGGATTAATCGGCACCAGGCTTGCCAAAGCATGGTTAGATGCCAACGGAACTGTCACAATTGTCGAGAGAGATTTAGAAAAGGCAAACAGTCTTGCTGGTTCAGATTTAGGTAGCAGAAAGGGAATTGAAATTATTCACGGTGATCACTTAGACAAAGATTTACTTTCAGAAATTGAAATATCTTCACATGATATTGCGATTTCTGCGTTAGACAATGACCATGCTTCAATTGCTGCAGTATTGCTAGCAAGTGACATGGGTGTTGAGAGAACAGGTCTAATTTTGTATGACGCAGACCTAGTGAATGTGGTTCGTAGAATGGGTATTACATTCTCAGTGGACAGGAAACGTGTAGCTATTGATACGATTCTAGCCAGAATACACTCTGAACTTCCTGGACCATATGCCGTATTATCCAGTGTACCCGATGTAATTGGAATTTGTTTGCCAATCAATTCTAATGTCAAATTCGCCGGTAAAACAATCGCTGAGGCAGGACTTCCAGAATGGTGTAAAGTTGCATTCATTCAAAGAAAAAACATACATGAAGAGTGGGAGACTATGCGTCCGTCTTCTTCAAAGACATTGCTCGAAGGAGACCGATTGACGATTTTCTTACCTCCTGACCGTGTAACTGATTTGGAGAAGAAATTCAAGGTGTGAAACAAAAATGCGCCGAGACGTACTTTCACTAATCGTCGGTTGGACGATGATGGCAATGCTGATTCCATTGTCATTCAGTTTCCTAGTTACATGGTGGTTAGATGGAATAAATACAGCATTGATATCATTCATGCTGCCAATTGTTTTTTCAGGATTAATTGGTCTTGCTCTACTCAGTATTGGTGTTCGTTCGGATACTACTGAGCGACTTCGTGATAGGGAAGCATTCGCAGCAGTCGCTTTGGCATGGCCTGTAGCTGTATTGGTTGGAAGTTTGCCATTTTGGCTAGGTGGAGTATTCCATGGACCATTTACTGATGGTTCACAGATGGCAGATATTGGTAGAGGATTTGTTAATTCATGGTTCGAGTCAATGTCTGGTTTCACAACTACTGGGGCGACTGTTATTGAACACTCAATGAGTCCAAATTGCATTCCGGGAACAACTCCAGATTGTATCAATGCTCAACCTAAAGGGATTCTAATTTGGAGGTCACTTACTCAATGGCTAGGTGGCATGGGAATAATCATGCTCGGACTAATGCTGTTGTCGAGAGTATTAGGAGGAGGAATGGCCCTAGCAAGAGCTGAACTTACAGGTCCATCATTATCTAGATTAAGACCTAAATTGCAAGAGACTGCATTGGCTCTGTGGACAATTTACATTATTCTAACCGCACTAGAGATCTTGCTACTATGGGGTGTTGGAGGATTAACAATATTTGATGCATTTAATCATGGTTTGACTACGATGCCTTCAGGAGGATTCTCAACTCACGATGCTTCAATAGCGTATTATGATAGTTATGTTGTTGAATCTATAATCATCTGTTTCATGTTCCTTGCAGGTGTCAATTTCACATTGATATGGCTTGCTTGGGAAAAACAGTGGGACAAAGTGTTTGCAGATCAAGAAGGTAGAAGTTACGTTCTAGTAATTCTTGCAACAACACTGTTTGTATTTGTAGCATTATTATCACAGGGAAGTGGTTTTGATGATGGATTCTATGACTCATTATTCACCGTTGTATCTATAGGAACCAGTACTGGTTACACAAATAATGATTACATGCTATGGCCTGTTGTAACGCACATTTTCTTATTCCTACTGATGATTGTTGGTGCATGTGCTGGTTCAACCAGCGGTGGTCTCAAACTGATGAGAGTTAAACTAGGTTTGAAAATTGCTTGGAGAGAGATAGGTAGAATCGCTCAACCAAAGCGTGTAGTTCAAATCAGGATGAATAATGAAGTTGTAGATAATGAAAGACTTGGTTTGATAGTTGGAATGTTATTTGTTTGGACTGGATTGTTCGCTCTTTCTTGCATTGTACTTGCTGTAACTATGCCGAATTCAGATTTTGAATCGGTTGTTGCAGTTGTAGCTTCATCACTAGGTAATACAGGACCGACTTTAGGAGATTACGGGCCGTCAAATACATGGGCTTCAATGGGAACTCCATCATTGATTGTCACGTCGATATTAATGTGGTTTGGTCGTCTTGAATTGATGACTGCTTTACTATTACTTCACCCTAGAACATGGGCAAGAGAAGAAAGAGAGGCGCCTGATAGAGCATCTGTTAAATTGATTAGAGAGTTGTTCGAAAAGATGGAAGACCGCTCTGAGGAAAAGGATTGATCAGAACAAAGTCGTTTGACCAGAATCTTCCTTTGATTCTTCTTCGATTTCATCTTGCAATTTCGGTGTGGATTGTATAATTGGTTCATCCACTGGCACGCTGGACGATTCCAGTTGCTTGGCATACTTCTCTAGCAACTCCTTAGTAGTTCGATGGCTTACAGAAAGGCCACAAATCGCTGCATGTTCTTCTGGTGATAATCCAAGAGCAAGGGAAATCGAAAAATCTTCACTATTCTCGGATTGCACGGCGACCAATGAGGGAAGTAACTCTTCTCTAACTGCTCTCTTAGAGCAACCACAAGTCTCAGCAAGACGGTCTACTACTGAACGTTTAACCCAAGCAGAACCCCGGCGCAAGAAACCTGGATATGAACAAAAAACACGACCTTCAACTGGCTTAGGCATTGTTACACTAGCAGATAATCCTGAAAGATTTGAGGACCAATACCACGAACGATGCGCTGTATTTCTGAATCGAGACGTTAGAAGGCAATCTGCAAGAGATAATGAGGAGGAGCCTCTTCTGACCGCTCCTTGATCGGTGAAAACAACACCATTGTTCCATGAAACCCAAGCCACCATATCATCAGGACTCTTGTCCAAGGACCTTGTGGCTTTCATCGCATTTTGTGCAGTTCTAGAGCGATAAAGTATGTCTAATCCAGGGAATATTTCAACCGTTGTATCTCTAACACCAGTTTCAATATTTTCTTTCACCATTTCCCTAGTCAAATTGGAATCGATAAGCGAGCACATTACCTGTAAATCACGGACCAATGCTCGTAGGTCTCCGGGATTATTGTTGACTAATTCGTCGATAGCACCAGGGTCTGCTGTATACCCTTCTTCTTTGATTACACGCAAAGCAATTCTTCTCAATGCTTCGTTTGACGCCCTTTCAAATCGAACTGTAATTAGATGCTTAGAGAACCTATCACGTGCAGTTCTCCATGTTGACGACGTTCTACCCCATAATCCCATTTCATCATTACAGGCTAAAATCACAGGTTGTTTAGTATCTGCAAGTAAATTCAACAGTTCAGCTTTGCCACCACTATCGCCTTTCAAAGCCTTTGAATCATCATAATCCTCACCTGAGACAATAGATGATATTCTATCTGCAGAAATTTCACGTAGACCACCAGATAAGTGGTCAACTTCATCCAACAAAATCAATGTTCGAGGAGGCTTAGTTCCTGGAGTCATGAAAAGAGAACCATGTGTAGATGCATGAGTTGCTGCTTTCCTAATAGCACCTGCATTTCTAGCATCACTAGCATTCAATTCGATTACTTGCCATTCCATATCGGCAGCCACTGCTCTCGCAACGGTTGTCTTTCCTACACCGGGAGGTCCTATCAATAACAACCCAGGTTTGTTAGGTCTGCCTTCTTTCCACTGGTCTAACCAAGCACGAATTTTCTTGCGCTGTGCCTCATTTCCTTCTAACTGGCGTTCGCTCACTGGACGGTGACGTTCAGTCCAATCACTCTCCAGCATGCAGCATTCTTTTGCTAGGCCCCATTTGAACATTGAGTTGTTCAAAATGGTAAATCATCAATTGAAACCCGAGTTTGTTCACCCGAATCTCTATTCCTAAGTGTGACTGTATTATTTGACAAAGATTCATGATCAACAGTAATACACCAAGGAACTCCAATCTCGTCAGCTCTGGCATATCTCTTACCAATTGAACCGCTTGCATCATAAACTGAGAAAATATTCTTGCGACTACAAAGATCCCTGTGTATTTTTTGAGCGAGTAAATCCATTCCATCTTTCTCGAACAAAGGTAGAACGGTTACATCAACAGGTGCTATAACTTCAGGCAAGGACAGATAGGAATAATCTTCTCCTGATTTTTCGGTTTCTGTGTATGAATGGTCTAGTAAATGCCAGATTATCCTATCTATGCCGAACGCAGGTTCAACAACATGTGGGACAAACCATTCACCATTTACATTTTCAGTACGTTGCACCCGCTTGACATGTTCTGGTAAAATTTGCAACTCTGTTCCTTCAATATTTTGAGACAGAGGGAAACTAGAATCAGAAGGTAATTCTTCAACAAACTGCTTGACCTTGCCAGCAAGTGCCCTGAAAGCAGGTCCTGCTTTTGCGCCATCGGTAGTCCACCCATCAATTTCTACGACCTTAGGCTCATCAAAAGTTCTCCAAGCCCGGAGCCTTTGTCCTGTTGCATCTTCATGTGCAGTCAAGTCATAACAACCCCTGTGTGCAATACCCACACATTCTATCCATCCATATGAGCCTAAAATTTCTGCATCCCAACAATCTTGAGCATAATGGGCCATTTCTGTTGACTCATGTTGTCTAAATCGCAAAAACGAGGGATTTATTCCCACAGATAACAAGAAATCCATTGTCCAACCCATAAAATAACCAACGGTAGGATGTCTTATGACTCCATTTTCGACTGCTTTCTCAAGAGTAATTACAAGTTCTCCCCCATCATCTGCAATCAATGTAACAGGATTTTCCCAAATTGAAAAATCATGGATTGGTGCAATCTCTGGGTCTATGAAATATTCTAATTCTGCCATATTGAATTCTCGCAAACGTATCATTCCTTGACGAGGGCTAATCTCGTTTCGATAGCCTTTTCCTGTTTGAATGGCTCCAAACGGAAGGCGTTCTCGGAAATGACGATATATGGAAGTGAAAGATGTGAACATCCCTTGCGCAGTTTCAGGTCGCAAGAAGGCTTGGCGACCAGAAGTACCGGCACCAATTTTTGTATTAAACATCAAATTTTGTGCTTCAATTTCACCCCANNCGCTGGCACCACAAGCAGGGCACAATGGCTTGTGTTCTTCTATTAATTTGGACAACTCNTCTTTAGAAAGAGTGTCNGCATTAGGATAAANATCTTCGACTAAATGGTCAGCTCTACTTGCTTCACCACACTCGNTACATTCAGTTAAGTAATCACTAAATTCACCTACGTGNCCACTTGCTTCGAGGACAGAATATGGAGTGATTGTGGGGCAAGAAATCTCTACTATGTTTCCCAAACTTTGCCAATGATCAATCCAAGTTTGGTTTACACGATTGCGTAACCTGCCGCCTACTGGTCCAAAATCATACAATCCAGCAGCTCCACCATGAATTTCAAACGCAGGAAGGATTACTCCTCTGCGTTTTAGCATACCAGTTAGTCTGCCTAAACGCTCAGTGTCGAACTCCTCCATGCACCTGCGTAGTCAAAGGGGTACATGAGGCCACCTCTTATTGTGAAGATGAAAATGGGATTTTACAAATATATCAAGTTCCTTCACAATGTCAATTTTACCCCTTCAGTAGGCTTTTTTTAATGTAAATAATTGATGTTTTTGTACATTAGTTAAAACCAAACATTGAAGACCTCGTTGCGCACGCTCCCAATCACGGATAGTGAGTTGATAATAATGGCAAATATCTCATATCTAGATAATCCCCTCGAAAGTGAGGATTTGTATGAGAAATTGTGTCAGCCTGTTCGTAATTGGTTCAAACAAAAATTTCCTGATTTTACTGAGCCCCAAAAATTAGCAATTCCATCGATTATCAATAAGGACCATTTGTTACTGTGCTCCCCTACTGGATCTGGTAAAACTCTAACAGCATTTCTAACGATTATTGACAGTTTAGTTCGTCATGCCTTGGAAGGCACATTGGAAGAGAGAGTATATTGCTTGTATATTTCACCAATCAAAGCATTAGCTAATGATATTCAAAAGAATCTAATTGGCCCTCTTGAGGAAATCGAGAAAAATTACCTTCCAGATAGAGCCCAGGGTAAAATCAGAGTTGGACTACGTACCGGTGATACTCCACAATCAGAACGGCAGAAAATGCTCAGAAAGCCACCCCACATACTCATCACAACTCCAGAAAGTATGGCGATCGCAATATCATCTCCTCGATTCCAACCAATTGTTTCTAATGTCGAATGGATAATTATTGATGAAATGCATTCACTAGTTCCCTCAAAGCGCGGTGTGCATCTGGCTCTAACTATTTCCTTACTAGACACAATACTTGAACGCCCAGTTCAACGAATTGGTATTTCAGCGACGATGGAACCCCTAGAAACTGTTGCTGAATACCTAGTGGCAAGTGATGATAGGGAAAGCAGAAATGAGAATCAATCTGTTAAAATTGCAAAAATTAGTGGTGCTAGGGAGTTAGATTTAGACATACTTTTGTGTTCACCTAAATTCAGCGAACTTTCTGTAATGAAAGTTCTCGAAATGAATGTCGAAATGGTTGCCGACCTAATTAGTGCACATACAACCACTCTAGTATTCGCTAATACGAGGAAAATGACCGAAACATTAGTCCAAAAGTTACGTCCATTTTTGGGTGATTTAGTAGCTGGCCATCACGGTTCGATGGACAAGAGAATCAGGTTGGATGTAGAAAGAAAACTCAAATTGGGACACCTTAGGGCTGTAGTTACTTCTTCATCACTTGAAATGGGAATAGATATCGGTTCAGTAGATCTGGTGATTCAGATAGGTTCTCCTGGTGACATAGCAACTGCTCTACAGAGAATCGGGAGGGCAGGACACCACGTTGGAGGTATTCCACGTGCTCGATTCCTACCAACAAGTGTTGATGATTTAATCGAGTTAGCAGCACTACAATCTGCTATTCAAACCGGTGACATGGATTTACTTGATTTCCCACAAAATTGTCTAGATGTACTTGCTCAATTCCTAATTGGTTTAGTCATCATTAATGAAAGAGATATTGATGAAGCGTTTGAAGTTGTAACTAGCACATGGTCATACAGAAACCTAGGATATGACGATTTTATTGAAGTACTTGATATGCTAGAAGAAGAAAGGCGTGTTTGGATTGATTGGGAAGATAATATCTATGGTAAACGCGGATATTCTAGAATGATATATTATACAAATATAGGTACTATAGCTCCTGATAATTCATATCTGGTATTCAATGCTGAAGGCAGTATTTTGGGACAGTTATCATCATCTTTCGTCGCAAATTTACGAGGGGGAGATGTTATTTTGCTAGGTGGTTCAACTTACCGAGTCACAAATATTCAAGGTACTAGAGTGAATGTAAACTCTGTCACCGGATACAGGCCTACTGTTCCATCTTGGAGTGGTGAAGCAAGGAGCAGGTCCAGGGAATTATCCAAAGCATTGCTCGATTTGATTGGGCACAGTGTTAATGCTCTTAGAAGGCAGAATGACCCTCGAGTCATTTTGCGAGATGTATACGGTTTAGGCGAAGGGGTTTCAAACACAATTGCTCGCCATTTAGAGGAGCATACATTGGACTCTTTCCAAGTACCAGACCCAAATAGGTTAATTGTCGAACAAATTGTTTCTGGAGGTATGCCGACATACCTTATCACCTCATGTCGTGGCAGAGGTTTCAATACAGCGTTAGGTTATTTCATGGCAGGTTTGGCAGAACAAGACGGTATTGCAGTATTGGAACTGTCCTTTGATGAAAATGGGTTATTGATCAAAACCAGTCAAGAAGTTGACCCGGGTAAAATGTATGAATATTTCCAATCTAATGACCACATGGAAGTTATTGAGCGTTACATTGTGAACACCCAAATTTTTGCAAAGAGATTTAGGGAAATAGCAGGGCGTTCGCTAATTATTCCTAAGCGAATAGGCGCTGAAGAAGTCAGTCCACAGCAATTCCAGCAACGAGCAGATGCATTATTACAACGACATCGTTCTGTCGAAGATTCACTACTGATTAGAGAAGCCAAAGCCGAAATTATGTTTGGTGACATAGACATTATTTCTCTAAATCAATTCTTAGAAGCCACAAAGGAATCTGAAGCAAGGATTGTTCACACTAAAGTTCCCATACCATCAAGACTTGGAATGAGTCTTTACATGAGTACATTCGAGGATTTGCTTTCAATGAAAACAAGGGCTTTCCTTGTCAAAGATATCGACCCTGAAATCCTAAAACGACTTCTAGGAAACCGTAGTCTTGCTACTGAATTAAGCGATGAACAAATCGATGAATATTACTCTAGTAAAGTTCCGAAACCGACTAATTCTACTGAGCTCCTTAAACTAATGAGTAAGGGTGGAGGTTTGGATAGGAAATGGGAGAATCCACTTTACGCATCTAAACTAAAGGGGATCGAACACAGCACAATTGAAGACTGGGTTCAAGAATTAGCCAACCAAGGCAAAATTACAAAATTACGCTCGACAGGAACCGAAGAACTGGATGATAAATGGTTCACGACATACATGGCGGAGATTCACGGCACTTTGGGTAGAATTTCTGAAGCTGGCGGCAAAGAAATGGAAGATATTCGTGACCTATACACCAAAGGTATCAGTTATGAAGTTGCGATTGAATTTGACGGCATGAATGGAACCAAATGGGAAAAACGCAAAATTACAGACCCTCATGAAGCATTGAGAGTGAAAATTATCGAAATGTTGGGTAGCGAAGGTCCTGCCAAAGGTGATCAGATCAATTCCCGATTACCATTCCCTCAGGGTCAGATTGATTCCATTTTGCATGAATTAGAAATTCGAAATGTCATCTCAGTAGGATTCTATAGACAGACAGACGATGCAGAGTATATCCTCAAGGTTGATGAGCATAAAATCACCGGAGGAGAGGAAGATGTTGTTGAATACCGATGGGTACAAAACATGGTTATGAAGAAATCATTCGAACAATATGGTGACGGTTTTACAGCATTCGACCAACACATATTATTCCAAAAACAGCAAGAGATGCTCTACCGTGTCGATGGCTTCAGATATGCAGATTGGAAAGATTTGCAGTTAGATTCAGATGTTATAATGGGTAGATTATTGCATAATCGAATAGGATATACTACGCGTAAGAATATTCCAATGCTGCTGGGATTGAAACCTGAGCCATGGTTAGGTGAAATGGAAAAGTTAATCCTCGAAAAAATTCCAATAGGTGAAAACTTGACACGCCAGGAAATTCTTATCGATTTCCCAAAGGGTGAAGATCACAAATCCCTTCAAAGAGATCTAAAGAATGCAATCAGCAATTTGGAAAGGCAACTATGTTTGGTAAAACAATTCGAAGATGTGAGCGGTCGAAGAAGAAGGTTGTCTTTATTCCACAGAGTTATCGATGTCTATAAGCCAATGGATTTTGAAGACGCACTAGTTGATGTCATCAAGAGAATGGGTCCAGTAAAGGCTTTCACTCTGAGATATTATGTTTCTAGAAGTGTTGAAGAATTAGCAATAGCACTTAGGAATTTGGAGAACAAAGGGAGAATTGCAAAGATTATGGCTTTGGTTCCTGAACCAGAAGCCTTCTATGTTCTTCCTGAAGAAGTTGCTAAACTGAGCACTCAAAGTAGAGAAGATAGAACATTACGTATTCTAACTCAATCCGACCCATATGTTTCTCGATTCATATGGGAAGTTCGCTCTGTTTTGGATAGAGGTTGGTACCTACCAGTATTCAAAGGAGTGGACCCGATAGGCAAGGTATTGATGTTCAAGATTAACGATTATCTTGAAATCAAAGATATGCACATTCCATATGCTTACTTAGATGAGTTCTGTGAAGCGTTTGAAAAATTGTTGGACAATCACTCTGACCAATTAGTGGACGTTGCAGTATTGTCTCAATTCAACGGAATTCCTGTAACTGATTTAGAAGAGGACTCAAGGAAAGCTCTCGAAGGAATCGGTTTCAAATTAGCAGGAGAGAGAATGATTCGTGGAGGAATTGTAGATCCACAACCAAGAGAAATTGCTGAAAGGGCTCTTTTCCATAGACATCATCTGCACCAAAATTCCCGTTTGGAAAATGAGATTCAGGCGCTTGAAAGTGTGCAAGAAGTCCGTGATGACTTTGGATTGCGAGGACGAGCAGAAGTCTACAGAGTCAGTTTGAAGAATATGGCAAGTGCCAACCAGTTACATCAAGGAATTAATCTCAGAGGACATCAAGTTTGGGCCTCATATGACCACTTCTCTACATTACTAGCAATCCGTGGTGAAGAACCTAATGAGGAATTATTGGATATCCTAGAATTCTTCGAAAACCATAGTGACCCAAATCTGTTTATGGAAAGGCATGCAATGAAGCGAGCTGCATTCAGGAAATTGATTCAGCCATTACTTCGAAGTGGTCATATGGTGCAAGATTACCGCGGTGGTTTCCGTTCAGTCGCACCTCGCAGGGGCTTAGACCCCGTTATTCTGCGTAGGGAATACTTACGAAGACTGGTTTCAGATTACCCTGTTATCACTCTAAAGCAATTTACAAGATTGGCTGGAACTCCATTTAAACCTGAAGAATTGAAAGCCATTTTGACCGAATTTGAAGAAGATTCAACGCTGATTAAAGGGTTCCTAATCCAAGACTTACATGAGGTTTGCTGGGGTAAGAAAGACTTACTTGATGAAGCAAAAAATGTCCCTCCTATTCGGGATTTTGTCATTCCTCCTTCAGACCCAATCGCTCCTTATTTCGCAGATGTTTTGAAACAGAAATTTGGATTTGGTAGCGCATACCTGGTTTTCAGGAATGCAGAACCTGTAGCCGCATTCAAAGCAAATACTCGCGACAAAATAATCGATGTTACCGATTACGAAGGCTCAGAAAAGGGCTGGCGGATAGTGAAAGAATTCGCTTGGGAGCATCAAATGCCACTAAAAACTGAACTTCGTATCGGTGGAAAACGAATGAAGTGAAATTCCCATAATGTCAATTTTTAGCGTTTATTGGTATTATATTCAATGCGCAATTCTAGTGTTAGATTAAATAACAAGTTTCTTTGTCAGCCAATTGTGAATCGCAAGGCTATACTCCTTACCGCCCTTATGCTGTTGGTTTCGGCAAGCCCATTTGTTACAACATCATCAGCAAATGAAGTGCAGGAGATTGAAGTTCTAGATACTGCAATTAATCCAGGCAACAACCACACCTATCACTTACTTTCTGCTTCTTCGTGGAGTGATGCTGCATCGGTTGCCAGAAGCTTAGGCGGATTTCTAGTTACCATAGATGATGCAGATGAAGATCAGTGGATTTTCGATACTTTTGCTGTAAACAACGAAACTACTAGACACCTGTGGATTGGACTATCTGATTACCAAAACGAGGGAGATTACCGCTGGCATGATGGAACACCATTCACTTACAGAAACTGGGGAGATGGTCAACCTGGAAGTGGTGATGATGAAGATTATGTCCACATTACTGGAACCAATATGGGGTCAATTGAACCAGCATCATGGAATGACTTAGAGGATGACCCCCAGTATTTCCCAGTCTACGGTGTCGTCGAGATTGGCGATGGTGCTGATTATGCTCTTCGATTTGATGGAGATGATGACCACATCACAATTGATGAAGACTTCCCGGATTGGGGGAATTCCTTAGAAATTGAAGCATGGGTAAATGTTGCTGATACTGATGGAATACAATTTATTACAATGTTCGGCGATTATGGCTGGGGACTTTACCTAAATGATGGCTATCTAGCTTACTCCAACGAATACTCTCTTTCTAGAAACCCAATATCCAATATATCGATTCAAGAAAATGTTTGGACACATATCAAGGTGGTAGTAAACACAGAAACAGGTGGTGAATTCTTCATTGACAACTCTTCTGTAGGTCTTATCGATGTTAATGACTCACAAATTCCTTCAGGCGACTTCGGCTCAAACGATTGTTTCCAATCTGGCGAAGATTGTGATGAACTATTTATTGGAAGAATGGGTGCTGGTTGTGATTGCAACTATTTCCGTGGAATGATGGATGATGTACGTATTGGTAATTCACTAAACGAATCGTTATGGATGTTTACTGAAGGCGAGGGGGAATCTACAGAAGATTCACAAGGTCTGGTTGGAATAATTCACGGTGCTGCATGGGTAATGCCTGATGGCACTATAATTGCACAAGCCTTTGAATTAGAGAATGGCGAATACTATGATGGATTCAATGCAAATGCAGGAGATACACTCCTATTCTTCATGGAGATACCTGAAAATACTCAGTTTGCATCGCTAAACATGTACTCATGGGATTTCGAATTTGAAGAAGAATATGAAGAAATCGAATACGAAATCTATCTCGCTAAAGATCGTATTCCGTCAGCATGGGACCATGATTATGAAGTTGAAACATACTACGGATTGTATGTATACGAATACTTCGAGTGGCCTGAAGAAGGCACTTATTGGATCACTATTTCTTCAAACTATGATATCGAAGAACTAGAGGTGAATGCGTACTGGGAAGAAGCGCCAGAACCACCCGAACTCGATGAAATGACCGAACTGAACGACGGCATTGCTGTCACAGGTCAAAGGATTACAAGAGATAGTAGCAAATCACTGTATTTCTATGTAGAACTTGAAGATGAATTGGCTGAATTACGTGTAAAAACATGGGGAGGCCCAGGTGATTGTGAGTTGCACATAGCATTAGATGCTCTTCCTTACACTGATGATTGGGGATGGATAGAAGATGGCTGGTTTGAAGAGAGTAGCGGAAGTAATGGTCGCCAAATTGGTGGTCAGCAAACTTCAGACCATTCATATAATTCTGGAAATGATGAGACTGTACAGATTTTCGATGCACAGCCAGGCATATATTACATCATGATGACATCTTACAGTGGATGTCGAGATGTAACAATTCAGGCGGACTTCACATATGCGCCAAATAACGTGGACCCAGAATCTGCAATTGAATTGACTGACGGCATCTCCTATGGTCCGTTAAGTGGTTTTGATGGACTTGATCAATTCTTCTACATCGATGTACCAGTTGGAACAGAAAGATTGGAAGTTGATTTGAACAACGGAGATGGAGAAGCGAAATTGATGATGCGCCTCGACCAAGTCCCCACATGGTCAACTTACGATAAGCACTCCAATGCACCCGGTGCTGGCGACAAACTTGGTTTCAATGATCCAACTCCTGGACGTTGGTATATCCTTCTAGGTAGTGAGGAATACTACAGTCGCATCGACATTACCGCATCATTTGAAGATAGATATGTTTGGACATATGATGGTGAACCAATCCAATTATTCAATGAGGAAGAAATCGGTGGAATGAGTGCACCTGAAGATGAAGAATTGTATTTCTTCATAGACTTAGGCGATTCATCTGCTATGGATTTGACTATCAAGACATGGGGTGGAGAAGGAGACCTTGGTTTATCCGCTGAAACTGAAGAATTCGACTGGGAGGATTCCGAAGAACGCCCAATGGGTAGACAATTTGGTGAAACTGAATTTGAATCAGATTGGAGCGGTGCAGATGAAGAGATTTACATCTTCTTTGCTAGTGGAAGAATTGACATCACGATTTACGCTAATACTGAGATTGAAGATATTTCAATAGTTGCGAAGTGGGATGAAATCGACGAACCCGGGCCTGGACCAGGCCCCGATCCGCCTAGTCCCGAGCCCCCAATAGGTGACGACATACTTTCTTGTGACGAGTATGTCAAGGTGATTTTTGAAGATCTAGATTTGAATGGAGATGGAGATATCTCCAGTGATGAATCGTTCGATGGTGATGATAACGAATTCGATGAGATTGATATTAACAAAGATGGTGTAATCGACAAAACTGAAGCGATCGTTGCGATATGCACCTGTGAAAATGAACTATATGTCACACTAGAACAAATCAACACAGATGATAGAGGTGAATTCTCTATTGAATTCCTATCGAGTATTGCATGGAAAAATGAATACGATTTCTTCGAAATGGATTCAAACAATAATATGCGAGTAGACTATGATGAAGTTGAGGAGTATGGAGAAAATTGTGTAACCACCTATGATCCATTGGATAGGGATGGAGATGGAACTCCTAACGACAAGGATGCATTCCCTGATGACCCTAATGAAGATAAGGACACAGATGGTGATGGAGTTGGTGATAATGCAGACATTATCGCTTCAGTAGACAATGATGTTATCTGGGTTTCTGCCAGTATTCTTGGACTTGTTCTAGCTACATTCTTGGGAATCATGTTTGTTAGATCACGTAGAGGACCAGAGTATGCTTGGGAAGAATATCAGAAAGACAGGATGTCTGAATCCATGCTTGCTGGCATGGTTAACTCAGGGGACATGCCTCCTTCACAGGATTCTGTACCCCCGGCACTAGACTTAGGACCGCCTGTAGAAAATGTTCCTGAAGATATGACTGTGTCAGATCTCTACGACTGAGTACGCTTTTTCCCAGGCTTGAGTCCAAGCGGACGCATTAGCGAAAGAACATGTCTATGCATTTGTGGTAACATTTCGAATAGAACAAGAGCTAGCAGGAACATTGCACCCAATGACACGAATCTTGCTGCATAAGCGTGCCCAAATTCAAAGATTGTAAGATTCATCCAACGCCAATCCGGGTATCCCATTTGAAGCCAAATTAACCCTGCATTTCTGAATAGATTTAGTATGTGAATTAACGATAAAGCGATGAATAGTGCCCTAACACGCTTTCTCCAATCAATTTCTAGAACGGATATTGCCCCGACAAAGATAATCATAGATTGTATTGCTGTACAGGCCAATACGAAATTGATGTAAATCGGCTCACCATTTACCAACAATTCCGTGTGAAATGAAAATTCTGACATTTCTTCTGTCAAAAACCAGCGATTTCCTTCCCAATCATTCCAATTGATTGAAGCGCTATTAACGGGATTGGCATAAGTTTCTCCCAAAGTAACATCTGCTCCGCCGGCAAAGGAAAGTAGAGCTGCAGATTGCCAAGCTACGAACCATATTGCTAATATGTTCAGCATTGGAATATGTGCGATCATTAGGTAAGGTAGTCCAGCAACTGCTACTGTACCTCTAAACCAGCGTAATGCCTTAGCGTTTTTTGGGTCTGTAACTTGCTTTTCCCATATCGCAATAGCACAAGCTCCAGGTAGAGTTAGTGCACTCATAACGGTCAGAACAACATCATCATGGGCAAGATAAAATCCAATGTCATTAAAGAAATAAAAACCGGTCATCACCCAACCAAATGGTGCTAAGGATTCAAATTTGCCAGAGCGACTTTTCCAAGTGACAAATAGAATCAACAATCCCACCGCACCTAGGACGGTTGCGGTTGACCTGTCGACTAGATAGTCACCTGCCATGCTACGCCAAGAATGGTGTTTCATCTAATGGCTTCGCCTTAATGCACATAGGAGGTGGCTTTTGAGGAACATCGTAAGAGAACCATCGAGTAATCTAATTCAATATTGACTTGGATTGATTAAAATATTAAAATCTTGAAATTTAAGTAATCTCAAATTCTATCTCTGAAATGTGATTTTTAAATTTGGAGTATTCAAATTAGATTTGAATAATTTTTGGCATATCTCACTAAATTTACCCGTAGGGTAATTTGTTCTAACAAACGATAAATAGAGAAGAGTATGTCAACGAACCGATGCTCGCCAATCCGACCTCTAGGACTTCAATACTTCTCGTGTTCCTTCTAATCTCTTCTTTGGCTTCAGGAATGTTTTCGGATTTGACTGAATTGCAAGATGAAAATACTCAGGAAGAAGTTACTGGGCGCTCTCTAAGTCCATTAGGATGGGAATGGGCTGTGAAAGATCACAACGCTGGCCAAACGATTTCCAAGGCCCTTCATGTAGATCCATCTGATGGGGATATTTTCGTTGCAGGAGCATTCTCAGGAGGTACGATAGTCCTCGGAAGTGATGTATTACTAAACCGAGGTGGTTTCGATATTTTCTTAGGAAAACTCGATTATCAAGGCAATTGGATTTGGGGAACTTCAATTGGCGGTCCAGGTGATGACCAAATTCAGGATATGGTTGTCGATTCTAACGAGGTAATTACTCTAGTAGGAGCATTCAATTCTAGTGTTTTCACTGCAGGTAATCATTCTGTAAATAATGGCGGAGGATGTGATGGATTCATAGTAAACCATCTGAATTCAAGCGGTGGATGGATGAATCTAGATTCGATTACTGGAAGTGGTAATGAAAACATTACTGGAGTTGATGTAAACTCATCTGGAGGATTGATCATTTCTGGTTGGTTTGATGGTTCAAGTGCTCAACTAGCCCAAGTTAATCTCACATCGAATGGCGGAGCAGACATGTTTTTCGCAACTGTTTCCAATACTGGAAATTGGGGCTGGGTTAGGCAATATGGAAGCACAGGTGATGAGAAGGCGAACGATATAGTTTGGAGCCCCTCAAACAAGTTCGTTGCAGTAGGGGAGTTCAATAGTTCGTCTTTACAATTCGATTCATCTACTGTATCTCACGGTGGTGGACAAGGACTGGATAGTTTTGTTATCAGGTCTAATATGAATGCTGTTGAATGGGTTAGGAAACCAATTTACATCCAAGGTGACCGCGCAACACACGTTACTATTGATGGGATTGGAAATACGTTTGTTGGAGGCCAATATGAGATTGGCAATACTATGACTTGGGGTGCTGTTCAAGCTAGTTGCTATAATGGATTGAAGGGCTTTTATGTAACAAAAATTTCAAGTGCAGGTTCAGTTGGATGGGCTCAAAACTACTGCGCTAGATATAGTTCAAACTATTATCAGTCATCATTGACAAGCCTAAATTCAACCGGTTCTGTTTTGATTGTTGGTTCTGAAACAAATGCTAATATCATATCTGAAGGCTCTACATATTTCAGTAATTGTGGAGACCATAATTATCGAAATACAGCCTTATTCAAATTAGCTGCTAGTTCAGGACAAGTAGATACCTGTACTTCGATTATGGATACAACTGTTGGAGGGGCTGTTTGGCAATCGGCACCAATCAACAAAATGATAGTAGCAATGGAGAGACATGGGGATTATGATAACACCAACGGAATACAGGCTGACATCGATACAGATACATCAGCAGTTCTAATTTCAAATATGTCCGACAATGGTAATTCATTACAATGGCAAAGAAGTGTTGGAGCAACAGATCATGATTCAATATTTGCGATTGATTATTCCAATTCGTCCGGAATAATTACAGTAGCAGGAATTATGCAAAGTAACTCTTTGAGATTGGGTTCACATGTACTTAGCATAGGCGACAATCCAAAAGGCGAAAAGGCAGCCTTCTTTATTGCTCAAATAGATTCTAACGGTAATTGGCTTGGTGGTGAAGTTGCACCCTTTGATATGCATAGTTTGACTCAAGGTAATCCAAACTGGTATTT
>PAZU01000010.1 GCA_002715725.1 Methanobacteriota archaeon
CCAACCTATATGCAACCAAGTGATAGCCAATTGACAGGCGTACCTCAAACGGTAATAATAGACCCAAACACAGGTCTTCCACAGAATGTAGTGATTATTCAACAAGAATCTTCTGCTCCTCAAGTTGTTGGAATATTAGTTATAATATACGGGGCTATTGGAGTCCTTGGTTCAGTATTGGGTATTTTTAGTTCTTCTTTACTAACTAGTGAAGTTGACGACGCACTTTTAGATGAATACTTTACACAATTAATTTTAGTCTCAGCAATATCTGGAATATTGTCTATTGGGACTATTATTTCAGGCATCTGGATAAATAATCGTCAAACTCGTGGAATACAATTAGCATGGCTTCTAATCGGTGTTGGTTTACTTGTTTCAATCGGACAGCAATTGCTTATTCCTGCAGAGTTGTCTGACCCTTCGGGGATGGGTCAAGCGATTGGAATTGGATTTAGCGTAGTTTGTAACGGAATATGTGGAGTAATCGTTGCAATACCATTGATGGTGACTGGTAGTGGCATGGATGACTCTTCGTTGATTGGCTGACGGTGTTTAGATGGGTGAATTGATCACAGGTCAGGCTGCAACCTATGTCGAAGAACTCTGGATTGAAACAGAGAAGCGATACGAAATTTTGTGCATAACTAGAGATGTACAAAAAGTAGTATCTGAAAGCGGAATCCGTGATGGCCTTGTACTGGTTAATCCGATGCATATAACCGCATCATGTTATGTCAATGACCTCGAATATGGTTTGCACCATGACATAATGAAATGGCTGGAAAAAGTAGCTCCATTTCATGGAATAGACGGTCGTGAAGGGGAAGAATATCATCATCATCGAACCGGTGAAGATAACGGAGATGCACATCTAAAACGACAATTGCTTGGTCAACAAGTAACTATGCCAGTAAAAGATGGGAGATTACATCTTGGTAACTGGGAACAAATCCACTATGCTGAATTCGATGGTCAACGCAGAAAGAGAATTTTGGTCAAAGTCGTGGGTGTGATTTGATGGTGGAAATGTCAGAACCGGCTCATCTAACTGATATGGCCTTAGAAATAGGAATTCAAAGGGGTGATTGGGGCGCTGGAAAGTCTTCAGTGTTCCTAAATATAGAATCTAAACATTGCAATAAAGGTGGTGTTGCCCATGGTGGATTGTACACGATGATGCTCGATATGGCTCTTGGTGGAGCCCTCGTATCCATACTTCCAAAACAGGAATGGTGTGCGACTACACAATTGAGCATATCATTCATTTCAGCAGCTAGGCCTGATGAGAAGATTACTGCGAGTGGCAATGTTGTGAAAAGAGGTAAGCATGTTGCTCACCTTGAAGGAGAAATCACTACTGACTCTGGCCGCACAATTGCTACTGCAACTGGAACTTGGGCTATTTGGGACCATAAGCCTGCTAGTATGTCATAGAGAACCTTCATCATCTCTCTGCCACTGCGTCTAATTATGAATATCGAAGACTTAGACCTCAATGGTGGAACTTTCAAGGTTAATTTCCCTTATCATTGGATAGGCTGGTTAATTTGGGTAATAGGTTTGCTGATCACATTGTTTGGATTTGTGAGTGCAGTAAATGATGTACAGGCACTTATTATATCTGCAATTGGTTTAGTAATCATGGCATTTTCTTCTCCTGGTTCCCTCGAGGGAAGTCTTCACAAGATTAGGAAGGGTGCTATTGACCCTGCTGAACTACAGGCCAAGGCAGAATCCAGTGGTCTATCTATCGATAGTTGGTGGATGCAGCAGACCTCTTATGTTCCGACAACGGATCCAAATGATTGGATTCTTCCCGCTCCTGGGCCAACAACTTGGGATAACACAAACCGATATTCTCCACATGGAGATGGTAGTCCTTTGGCAGAGCATCCGGTAAAGGTTGGAACTCCGACTCCAGCTACAATGACACTGTTCAGCGTTTACTCATTTACAGCAATAATCTGTATTATAGTAGCAGTTGCTTCTATGATGTCTAAAGATGATTATGAAGGTGGAATGATTATTCCGCTAATCATTGCTGGAATTGGTTTGATTCTAACTCTTGTTGGATACTTTAGGTCAAAGATGCTTAGTCAAATGCTTGACACTCCAACTTCTTTGGTACGTTCTGTCGCTGTTGGCAATCCAGAACTAGTTGGTCAAGTTAGACCGGTTGCTGAGGGTTGCCTAACCGTTGTTGTAGACGGAAATGAGAATATGGCTGTTGGAAACATGGTTGGATATTATTGGTCCTATGAGCAATACCAGTGTAGAACAGTAAAGACAGACAATGGTACAAGGGAAGAGTGCCACTGGGTTACTATACGTTCCGATAAGGGAGGGTGTCCTTTCATTCTTCATGATGGAACCGGTGGAATTAGAGTTAACGCAGGTTCATTCAAGAGAGCGGAATATGGTCAGTATCTCAAGAGATGGGACGGTGCATTTGCTCAAACTCTTGGTAAGCAACTCATGGCTTCTGCAATAGCAGGACTTCTAGGTGGAGCTAGAATCAAGAAGCATCGATGGACACTGTATGGTCTAAGATTAGGAAACCCTGTTTATGTTCTGGGACAAACTAAGCCAAGGCCATCTGAGGCACTACAGGCTGAAGGTTTGGATGGAACAATGGGCAACAGTATCATCGAAGTATGGGGCAATGAGGATGCTCCAGGTGTTAAGTGCACAATGCAAAGGGGTACGGAGTTGTCAAACCTTGGAAGTTCGAGGTCTGGATTTGAATACCTCGTCTTGCCTATATGTTTGATGTTGAGCGGATTAGGCCTGATTGGCTTAGCGTGAATATGATTAGGCTGTTTATATTCGCAGGCACATGGCAGAAGATGTCGTGATTGTTGGCGGAGCAAGAACACCATTTTGTGAATGGCAAGGCGGTAAGCGTGGAGACGGGCAACCTGGTGGCCTTCTCAAAGACGTAAGTGCACTCAAATTAGGCGAAATCGCAATCATGGGAGCCCTTGAAAAAACCGGGACATCTCCGGAAAATGTTGACCATGTCGTAATGGGTTATGCTCTGCAAACTTGCGATCAAGCCATCTTTGGTGCACGACACGCAGGTTTAGGCGCTGGTATTCCTCAAGAGGTTCCAATGCTGACTCTATCGCGTATTTGTGGTAGTGGAGTTCAATCAATCGTTTCTGGCGCTCAAATGATAATGCTGAATGAGGCACAAACCGTAGTTGCTGGTGGGATGGAGAACCTTTCTCAGGCGCCCCATGTTTTGCGTGGAATGCGTGATACCTACAAATTAGCGAGGCCTCCAAGAGCAGGTACAGAACTTGAGAAGGATATGGAAGATTACCTATTCACTAACCTACTTGATGGAATGTGTGGCTCATTTATGGCTCAAACTAGTGATGAGATTTGCAAGCGTAAAGGTGTGACTAGAGAAGAAACTGATGAGTTTGCTGCAATGTCGCATTCAAGAACCGCTAAGTCGATTGCTGATGGAATTTGGGAGCAAGAAATTGTACCTGTTAATGATGTAACTTTCAAGGATGAAGACCACGTTGTTTTGGGAAGCACTCCTGAATCTTTGGCTGAACTAAGAACTGCGTTCGGACCAGAGAGCCTAGTTACTGCAGGTAATGCTAGCGGTGTTGTTGACGGAGCTGCTGCTGTTGTAATCAAGTCTGCTTCGAAGGCTGAAGCCGACGGCGACAAACCTCTAGCTAGGATTGTATCTTGGGGAATAGTCGGTCTAGAACCTGCAATTATGGCCTATGGTCCGGTTCCTAGTAGTCGCTTAGCTCTTGAGAAGGCAGGATTAACAATCGAAGATATTGACCGTTGGGAAATCAACGAAGCGTTTGCTGGACAGGCTGTTGCTTGTGTAAAGGATCTAGGCTTGGATGTAGAGAAGGTAAACGTAAACGGTGGTGCAGTGGGTCTAGGACACCCACTTGCAGCAACTGGAACAAGATTAGTTCTCACTCTAGCGCACGAACTTCAGAGGTGCGGTGGGAAGTATGGTGTAGCGACTGCTTGCATCGGTGGCGGTCAAGGCATTGCTATGGTCCTTGAATCACTTTGATTACCATTCAATTGGAGTGCCATCATATTGGACATAGCGTCCACTCATTCCGAGATTGTGCTCATCTATTCTCTCTAGCATACCATGAACGCTTTGTTCGGGAGAAACGGTAGCATTTGGCCCTCCCATATCGGTAGCAACCCATCCAGGGTGAAGAATCAAGATTGAGATTCCTGATTGCTGTAACTCATTTTTCATTGCAATTGAAAACATATTCAATGCTGTTTTTGAAGCTCGATAAGCATAGGACCTACCACTCATGCAATCGCTAATCGAACCCATCAGGCTGCTCATCATTACAATAGTAGACTCGTTGCTCAATTGATTGAGAAGTTTCTGAGTAATCAAAACAGGTGCGATTGAATTAATCTCTAGAACTTCAAGAGCATGTTTCATATCAATCTCTGAAATCGATTGCCATCTGCCATCTGCTACGCCAGCATTGTTGATCAGTAGGTCGATTTTTCCTTCTATTGAATTTGACAGTTCGTCAATTCCAGCAGAGTCTCTTACATCCATTTTATGGAGAGAGAGATTCTGATTAGTGATGTCTTCAAGTCCACCCTTCTCACTACGATAGGTTGCATAAACTCTGTATCCTGAATCAAGTAACTGCTTTACCAGTTCAAGCCCAATTCCTCTATTCGCACCAGTAACAACGACACTCTTCATGGGTGGGGCTTGAAAAATCGCAACATAAGGATTGAGTTACTTGTCACAATCCTGCAGCGATTAATCCCATAGAAATCCACGCACCAGCCATTGAACCTAAGTTTGTCAGTGCAGTTACTAACAGTATTCTTCCAGCCCTGTTAGTCCAGAACAACTTAGCAGAGTCTAGTTTGAGGAATTCTGTTAAGTCCTCTCCAGTAGGCTCCTTAACTTTCATTTGAGCATAACCTGCAAACCATCCTGCAGCCAGTGCTGGATTAAGCGAAGTGATTGGCGATGCCAAAGCAGCAACTAGGATGGCAATTGGATGTCCTCCTGCTAACATACAAAACAGTGCAGCACCAATGAAATTTCCAGCAAACCAATAGATTCCATTTTCTTTAATCGATGCTAAATCCCCATTGTAAGCGAACCATCCAAGGAGTGCAAAAAGCACAACAGGAATTGCGTAAGAGATAGTTTTCATCATACGACCCCCTTTAGGGACAACCGCTAATTCTGATATTCGCTCTTCACTAGGTTTGACATTTTCAGTCAGAAGTTTCGAAACTCCATCTAAGTGGCCTGCTCCCAAAACAGCAAGCACTTTTCCATCTCCACGGATCTCAGAAATTTTCCTTGCGATGAATTCGTCTCTCTCATCGATTAGAACTTCACCTGCACCTGGAGAAACTTCCCGTAGTTCTTCCATCAATGATGTAAGTAAGTCCTTATCTGCAAGCATCTGCTCTAATTCCAACTCTTCTTCTGTTTCGTCTTCGGCTAGTAAAGCCCACATAAGACCCATTTTCTCTTTGAAGCGCATTTTGTTCCATGCTCTCCGCAATGTAGTTTGAATATCCCTATCTACCAACTTTACTTCGAGATCATATTCCCTTGCTGCTTCAACAGCAGCAAGTAATTCTGCTCCAGGTTGTTGACCTTCATCCAAACCAAGTTTTCTTTGTTCGGCAGCTAGTAGAGATTGTAACAGCACCATTGGCGCTTTACCTTCTTTGATAACTTTCAATAGACCTTCTTTGTCCATTCTTCTATCTTGTGTCAATGCGTCAAAACGGCTCTTACAAAGTTCAACAGCGACAATATCGGGACTCCATTCTTCGATATTTTGTTTTACTGCTTCTACCGATGCAGTTGCTACATGGGCGGTGCCAAGTAGACGCAAATTTTCATCAACATCTATAATTGGGGCACTCATTTACTCACTTCCAAATGCTGATTTGAGAATTTTTGTTATTGATAGCATTGCTTCTTCAGCATTATCACAATCTAATTCTTCGAATGGAATTTGGCCACCTGCTAATTCTTTGTGGCCTCCTGCACTTCCTTTAGCAAATGTTTTGCTCAAAATTTTTCCTAGGTGGACATTTTCGCTGGTAGATCTTGCAGAAAGGATTACCTTTGACATTCTAACTCCATAGGATACAACAATTTCAACTCCTTCAGTAGGTAATAGAAAATCGGCAACTTGTGAAAGTGCATCTCTATCTGCCATTTCGGAGATCGGAACTAACATCAAACCGTCATCCAGAGTTGCATCTTTGAGAGCTTGTTTGAAAATTGAGAGAACCTCTTGGGTTCGAGGTGGACTTTCAAATGAACGCATTAAATCCCAATCTATCCATGCGCCGAGCCAAGATAATGCGCGTAAATCAACCGCGTTAAATGAGCGGGTAAATCCTAGAGTATCGGTTCTGATTCCAAATGCGAGTGCAGTTGCTACATTGGAGTTCATTTCAACTCCTGAATTCATTAGTACAGAAGCGATAAGAGATGACGTCGCTGCGAATTCTGAGCGAACTAAAATTACATCCCCAGCAGGCCTGACCTCGCTTGGGTGGTGGTCGATTACAATGTGCGGTACACATGTGGAAGGCAGTATATTATTGGCGCCAGGATGGCTAAAATCTACACAGATTACCACATTTGACTCATTTAGTAGGTCCTCAATTTCCCAATCTAGAATCAGTTTGCGAATGTCCATTTCAAGTAATTTTACCATCGCTCTATTCTGTTGGTGCTCAATCATTCCACCATGAATAATCGTAGATGAATGTCCCAATGAATCGCATAGATGCTTCATCGCTAGAGCACTAGCTAGGGCATCTGGGTCAGGATTGTCATGGCAAACAATCAAAATTTTTGCATCTTCTTCATCACTTAGTCTTCGCAATACTTCGCTTGCACCCTGTTTTCTATCTATTGAGCGAAGTCTGTCTTGAATTGCTGATGTTGTCAAATCTTCAATTGAAATCCTCTCTGCACCTTCAACATCGATTGTAGATAGAATTGGAGTATTTGGCCATCGGTTTTTCAATTCTTTAACCGGGTCATTATCACAGATTATTTCGTCTAGTAACAATATTGCAGTCGGATTAACTTCCGGCAAAGGCATTTCATGTAGTTCCATTTCAGTTGGCAGTGCAACAATTTCAACGTCATTCATTGGCACCAATTGTTCTGCTAATCCGATTATTCGCACTCTAGAACGTGCACCAATCCATTCTGCAAGCCTGATTGCAAGTGAGTCTGAGCCAAAAATTAGGAACATTTTCACTCCTCCAATTTTTCAAGTACTGCGAACAAATCGCTATGTTCTCTTACATCATGTACCCGTATAATGTCAATTCCTTCATAGAATCCCTTTGCTGCGACAGCCAGACTTCCTGCCAACCTGTTTTCAGTTTCAGGTTGGTTACATATTTGTCCAATCATTGATTTTCTAGAGACTCCCCAAAGTATTGAGTATGGTCGTAAATTTTCACTCGATTTGAGTAACTGAATATTATGTTCTAGAGTTTTTCCGAAACCTATCCCTGGGTCAAGATGTATTTTGTCAATCGAGTGACCTCGTTCAACTAATTCCCTCGCTTTAGAAATTAAATAATGATTGACTTCATGATTAACATCCTCATATTTCGGATCTTTTTGCATATTTCCAGGTTCACCAAGCATATGCATAATACAAACCTCACAACCTGAATCAATTACCAATTCAAACATTGCAGGGTCTCTAAGCCCGCTGACATCGTTAATCATGCTTGCACCTGCTTCCAAGGCTTTACTAGCAACTTGGTGGTTTCTTGTATCTATGGATACTTTGCAATGCTTAGAAATTTCACTTACCAGTGGAATAACTCTAGTTAGTTCCTCATCTATAGATATTGGATTTGCACCAGGCCTTGTAGATTCACCTCCGATATCTATCCAATCTGCTCCCTCAGCAATCATTTGCATCGCTCTTTCAACACCTCCTTCTCGAGATGATTTGTGGAATGAATCTGGAGTGGCATTGATGATTCCCATCACTAGGGGTCGGCTTTTACCGCTGCCCTCTAAGACTGCCATGTTAACACCCCTGCCTGCGGCAGGTTTTATCACATGCGGGGCCTCAGGTGTCCCCATGTCTGAAGATGAGGGGATGATTGATGACATCCACAATGGTCATGATTCTGATGACATAATCATGCCAAGTGAAGACAAATTGTTGTTTGCAGAACGCATTTTTTCTAGACTGAATCCATCATCTATTGGCGAAATCCCTAGTTTAATTCACAAGAAGGCAAAAACTGTGGGTGGAATCTTTGCTGGATATGCAGTTTTTTGGTGGCTAACCGTACTTCAAGTAGAAGATGAACCTGCATTTGAATCCATTTTCTTCGGACCTGAATTTTTGACAATAACAATCTTGGCACCTTGTCTTATCTTCCTTGGTTCATTGTTATCTGATTTCAGCAGGGAACTAGGGCAACTATTCCCTGGATTAGCCAGTGGGATCATGTTCGTTCTAGCTGTATTGTATACATTCGAGCCGGCAATCATGGGATTGATGGGTGATGTAGAAACCGGTGATGCGATTTGGAAGACATTTAGGCTTGCAGTTCTCTGTACAACGGTTCTAATGGCTGCCAAATTACTAATCGATGCTTGGTTACTCGTTTGGGTAAAAGAGTTCATGGAGAAGAATCCGGGTATTGATTATTCGAATAGTGGCGAGGAATTCCCCCCTGTAGAACAGGCAGAACTTGAGACCGAGGCTTGAAACCGAGAACCACCTCGGAGTTGTCATGAGCGAGAGGCTAGATGTCCTTCGTCTGGGATATCGAAGAGGAAGAGATCCTAGAATTACTACTCATCTGGCATTAGTGGCTAGAGCAATGGGTGCTGATGGTTTTCTACTCGCCGGTGATGAAGACAAAGAAATGTTCGACAATCTAAATTCTGTCAGCGACAGATTTGGAGGACATCTTGAGACAGAGCACGTAAGTGGAATGGGTCATTTGAAGCATCATGTGGCAAATGGAGGAGTAGCTGTTCATTTGACCATGTATGGTGAGCCTTTCAGGAAAGCAATCCCGAAAATNCGTCGAGACCGACCAGTNTTGATTGTTGTTGGNGGAGCCAAAGTCCCAGGAGATGTTTTCAAAATNTGTCANCANAATGTTGCGGTAGGCAANCAGCCGCATTCTGAAGTTGCTGCACTGGCTCTATTCATGGATGCATGGTNTGGCGAATCTGGNAGTGAAAGGAACTTCGACGACGCCCGGCTCATAATTGAAGGTACTAACGATGGCAAGTTAGTTCACGATTTGAGGGAAGATGATTAGAAAGTTTGTTATTACTTACAAGTAGTACTAAACCGCATTCAATAATAAAATCACCAGTAACTGCTAATCGGGCAACTTGTTCGTATGCCTTGCGAATGATTATACCCCCTATACAATCAGCAAATTTGATGTCGGGGGAGTGGTCTCAGAAAGGAGATACCTCACTCGGGGACCGTATTCTCTTAGTAGATGCTACAGACGACATCAATGCAGGTGCAACTATCCCACCTTCTGCTTCTGGAGATGGTGTGTTATTATTGGCCGATGGAAGTCGATTTACAGGCAAATTATTCGGAGCTAAAGTATGGGGTGAAGGCGAGTTAGTATTCACTACTGGAATGACTGGTTATCAAGAATCATTGACCGACCCTTCATTCGCAGGACAGGTCTTGACATTCACATACCCGCTTATTGGCAATTACGGCATTCACCACGGAAACTCTGAATCAGCAGGTGTATGGCCGCGTGGAGTGGTGGTGCGTCATGCAATGAAAGACCCAGATCACAGAGATTCATTAGCCAGCATCACTGATTTTTTGGCTTATCATAATGTTCCAGGGATTGAGGAAATTGATACAAGAGCCATTACTCGTAGAGTTAGAGAGTATGGCTGTGTGTTGTGTGTTTTCGGACCTCTTGAAGATGAAGAAGCACTCAAGCAGCATTTAGCACAATTAACCTCACCTGAATTAGAAGATCTAGTAGATTTGGTCTCGATCAGTGAACCGGTTATTGTGAACGAGGGCGCTACAGATAATCTTGGAAAACCCTTGCCGAGAATAGCCGCAATCGATTGCGGAATCAAGTACAATATCCTCCGGAGTCTTTGTTGTCAGTTTGAAGTGGTTTGGTGTCCACCGCATACAACTTTTCAAGAAGCACAGTCTTACGGAATTGTAGCATTATTTTGTTCAAATGGGCCTGGAGACCCTGCCCATCCTGGGAAAGCAACAATGGCAAGAAATACGCTTGCTGAAGCCGTGAAAGCAAATTTCCCAGTTATGGGGATTTGTCTAGGTCATCAGTTATTGGGATTAGCGAGTGGTTTGCAGACTTACAAGATGCGTTATGGGCATAGAGGAGCAAACCAACCATGTGTGGATTTGGAAAGCGGAAGAGTTTGGATCACTAGTCAAAACCACGGTTTTGCAGTAGCAGACCCAGATGCCGGAATGTTAGCAGCTCACCCTTCAGGTGCTTGTTCTCCAGAAGGAGAGAATCTACATGGCGAGCGAGTAAAGGTTCGATTCGTTAACGCAAATGACAGAACAGTAGAAGGTTTAGATATTGTTGGGAAATCTGTTTTCACAGTTCAATTCCATCCTGAAGCAGCACCAGGGCCACATGACGCATACCCATTATTCGCAAGATTCCGTGAGATGGTAGATGCTCATTACGGGGGTGGAGCATAATGCCACGCCGTGAGGACCTAGAGACTATTCTTGTTCTCGGTTCTGGACCAATCAAGATTGGACAAGCAGCAGAATTCGATTTCTCTGGCTCTCAAGCAGTCCAAGCGCTTCGAGAAGATGGGTACAAAGTAATCTTGGTCAACTCAAACCCTGCAACAATACAAAATGATCCTGAAATGGCAGATAAGGTGTATATCGAGCCACTTTTGCCAGACACTATTCGTCGCATTTTGGAAATTGAGAGGCCAGATGCATTATTGGCCGGTATGGGTGGACAAACCGCTCTGAATATTGCTAGTGAACTAGCGCATGCAGGTGTTTTGGATGAACTGGGAGTTGAATTAATTGGTTCTGATTTAGATGCAATTGACAAGGCAGAGGACAGAGATTTGTTCAATCAAGTTTGTCTAGGTATTGATTTGCCCATCTCAGAAGCAATTGCATGTAATTCGATGGATGAGGTACTTGCAGCAGCCGATGAGATTGGTAGTTGGCCAATCTTGATTAGGCCAGCATTCACATTAGGAGGGTTAGGTGGAGGAACTGCTTGGAATACTGGTGAGTTAGTTGAGATTGCAACACTTGGTCTTAGAAACAGCAGAATTGGCCAAGTTCTTATTGAAGAGAGCATCCTTGGCTGGCAGGAGTATGAATACGAGGTAATGAGAGATACTGCCGATAATGCAACCATTGTTTGTACTATGGAGAACATCGACCCAATGGGCGTTCACACCGGTGAGTCAACAGTCGTTGCTCCAGTTCAATCATTATCGGATAGAGACCACATGCAACTGAGGGATATGTCGCTCTCATTGATTCGCGAACTGAATATCAAAGGTGGTTGCAATGTCCAGTTCGCGGTAAATCAATCCACTGGTGAAGTTAGAGTAATTGAAGTCAATCCTCGTGTTTCGAGGTCATCTGCACTTGCTTCAAAAGCAACTGGCTATCCAATTGCTAGAATGGCTGCAAAGATTGCTGTAGGATATACTCTAGATGAACTACCTAATCCGATTACAGGAGAAGGTACGACTGCAGCATTCGAACCAACATTGGATTATTGCGTGGTAAAAATTCCTAGGTGGCCATTCGATAAATTCCGTACAGCTGATAGAACCTTAGGAACCTCGATGAAATCAACTGGAGAAGTAATGGCAATAGGACGATGTTTCGAGGAGGCATTCCTCAAGGCATGGGCATCCTTGGAGCAAGGTGCACCTCATCCTCGTCCGCTTACTAGGGCGGATGAATCGGAAGGAGAGGGCATGGCAGAGCGCGCTTTTGAGCAACTGCCAGATAATGTTCTAATCGATTGGCTGAGAATTGCTACAGACCGTAGAATGGGTGCTGTCCTCGAAGCATTCCGCAGAGGATGGAGCATTGAAAGAGTTCACGAAATTACTAGAATAACTCGATGGTTCTTGTATGGTTTCCAAAGAATTGCTAACGTAGAAAATGAAATTGTCGCTAGGTCTTGTAATCCCAAAGATTTGAAGGCAGATGAACTGAGGAAATGGAAGAGTTTCGGATTCTCAGATGGTCACATTGCTGATGCATTGTCCGGTTTCCCCGCTTTGGGGCTTAAACAGGTTGCTGATAACAAGAATGAGCAGGCTGTAATGAAGGCAAGACATGGACATGCAGTACATCCAATTTTCAGAATGGTCGACTCTTGTGCAGCAGAATTCGCTGCAAAAACTCCTTACTATTACTCAACCTATGAGCCTCACGGAGACAACAAAATCGATGTTTTACCCAATTTGGAGAATCGAGTAAAGCGTAGACAAGTAGTGATAGGTTCGGGCCCAATTAGAATTGGCCAGGGCATTGAGTTCGACTATGGGTGTGTTCACGCTGTAAAAGCGATTAGAGAAGCTGGAATGGATGCGGTTCTAATGAACAACAATCCAGAAACAGTATCGACAGATTTCGACACTTCAGATCGTTTGTATTTCGAGCCATTGACATTAGAATATGTTACTGAGGTACTATTGCGTGAACATGCTCACGGGATTCTACTTCAATTCGGTGGACAGACAGCGATTAATCTAGCATTACCACTAGAATCAAGATTAACTGTTCTCAACATGCAGTTAGATATTCTTGGTACCAGTTGTGATGCAATTGATGAGGCCAGTGATAGAGAAAGATTCGAAGCCTTTGCTGAGCGAATTGGATTACAAATGCCACGTGGGGCAACAGGAACTAGTGCAGACGATGTACGAAGGGCAGTAGAAAAGATTGGTTTCCCTGTTTTAATCCGCCCATCATATGTTTTAGGTGGAAGAGGAATGGAAATTCTCGCTAACGAAAAGCAGTTAGATGCATATCTTACAGAAGCATACCTTGCTCCAGATAAACCTCTACTTGTAGATGAGTATCTAGGTCATGCAATCGAATTGGATGTAGACGCCGCATCCGATGGTAAAGAGGTCTTGATTGGTGCAGTTATGGAGCACTTGGAAGAAGCAGGTATACACTCTGGTGATTCAACATGTTTCATCCCTACTCAGAACATCAGTGAAGACATGTTGAAACGGGTAAGGGAGCAAACCAAGAAAATCGGAATCGGACTTAAAATCAAGGGTTGTTTCAACATACAATTCGCAATACAGGGAGACGATTTGTATTGCCTTGAAGTAAATCCACGTAGTAGTCGAACAGTTCCGTTTGTTGCTAAAGCAACGGGCGTACCTATGGCGAGAATTGCAGCAAGAGTAACATTAGGAATCGATTTGAATAATCAAGAGATTCCAAAGGCAACATCAGGCCATATAGCAGTCAAAGCGCCAGTATTCCCATTCATTAAGTTACAAGGTCTAGATCCTGCACCTGGTCCAGAAATGAAGTCTACAGGCGAAGTTTATGGTTCTGACACTAGAGCGGATGTTGCATATCTCAAAGCAAGACTGGCAACAGAAATTCCGGTAGCCAAAGAAGGTGGAGCATATCTCACCGTTCGTGATGAGGATAAAGAGGCATTAATTCCGGTAGCTAGACAACTTGAGGAAATGGGTTTCACAATCTATGCAACCCCCGGAACTGCAGATGTGATTAGAGCAAAAGGTGTAGAGGTTCAAACTGTCTATAGAATAAACGAGAGAAAGCATCCAGATGCTCTTGATTTAATGCGTAAAGGGCAGGTTTCTTTCATTGTGAATGTTCCTACTATCTCTGGTGGAGCAGTAAGAGATGGAAACATGATGCGAAGATTGGCAGTTGAAATGAATATCCCGTTCGTAACTACAATGTCAGGAGCAAAAATGGAGGTCTCAGCAATTAGGGCGAACCGTGAGGTCGACTTGGTTCCAATGAGGCTGAAAGTCAATTATTAATCAGCAGGCATCATATGCTTCGATAATGTACTCGGTTAGCGGACTAGTCCATGCTAGTTCGCTAATTCCATCCTTGCCTTCAGAATCATATACTCTGACAATGTCTTGAACACGCACATTGCCATCACTAGATCTTGCCAAAATAGTCTTCGGCTTCACCACTTTTCCTGTTCCATGAGGGTCATACACGGTGTCTAGTGCTTCTGCCAAGAACCAGTCTGCTTTGTCCGCAGGATCTCCCTCAAAGGTCTTCTTTGGCTTCTTAGCACCGAACAAGCCACCTGCTTTTTTCTTCGGTGAAGTAGCATTTGACTTCTTCTTTGTTGCAGATGTTGATTTAGAAATAGATTCAGTTTTCTTTCCTGTACTCTTAGTCGCTACAGTGCGCCCTTCAAACTCTTTTTCAAGTTCCTTACGAATTTCTTTCTCCAGCTTCTTCTTTAGAGCATCTTCATCAACGGATTTTGACTCTTTCTTGATGTTTTCAATCACGGTTAGGTAGTGTGAAGCAACTTGGATTAATGCAGTCTCCATACTCGCTTCAAGTTGCATAGAAACAACATCTCCAGAGGAATCTCTCCACTTTCTCCATTGCATCATTGTGTTAGAATGAATATCGGAACCGCACTTTGGACAGAATGAACGCTTTGGAGGCTTGAGAACAGGTATTGAACGCATTGCTTCAGGGTCTATTCCTTCATGCTCACCACTGGATACATCGTGAATGTGCGTACTCGCATCCATTCCAAGATTCATGGCATCTCTGAATAGCCCTTCAGAAAGGTCGAGGTCGCCCTTTTGAACCAAAACCCATCCATCAGTTCCCCTGACAGTTGCTCGAACTGCAGCAGCAGCAGCTTCGGACTCACCAAATTGGTAATTTGTGAACGCATTTTCGATTAATTCTAGATCATCCGTTTCTTCACTGATTTCGGAATCATCATCATCAGCTGGAGCAGCGATTCCAAGGAGGATCGGATTTGCTCCTTCCTCAACCTTGGCAATCATATCGAATTTCTCTGCCATCGACAAGTCATCACGGGATCGAATTACGTCTTTGAGTTGGTTCAAATCGTGTCCAGTTGCCGTTATTGGACCACGAACAGTTAGGTCGTTTCCACAAGATAGACAAAACTTCGAAGCAGGTTCGACCTTAGCCTCACAACTGGGACAGTACACTCCGGCCATGACACCCCAACAACAGTTGGCCCCTTTCAATAGAACGGTTCAGATACTACGTATCTGTTGAATTTGCTTAATTTATGGTTCAGCCGAGTAAATCTAGAACCCTAATTTGTTCAAGTTCTGATAGAATCGGTGCAAGTCTTGGTCCTTTATCGACTCCTAAGATGGCGAGATATAGGTTTCTGTAACCTTCTTTTGGACTGATTTCATTATGTTTGAAACATGATGAAATCGCATCTCCAATAGCTTTTGAATTCCAATCACAATCTCCTAATGAATTTTTCAAAGCATGACAAATTTCGCTATCTAGGCCTGCCATTTTTTCATCTCGAACACTAATTCTTAATTCTCTAGGGAAATGTGCACCTTCAATCCAATTTCGCATCCTTGCTAGTTTGTCGACAATATCGCTTCCATGAGATTGAATTATTTCCTGGTCACTCTTTACTTGAGCAAGCATTGCCAAATGTCTGAAAGAAACCGATGAACTTGAAGAGTTTCCAATTTTACTCATTCTTAGTGCCCCCTCTGCATCCTCGAGGGCAACCTTCTGTCTTCGAGAAAGACTCTCATCTGACATTTCAGTTGACAATTCTCGAGATAGTAATCTCTCATACTCATCTGCCAATTCAACTAGCGACATTCCGGCATCGAATGTAATCGCCTTTTTTGGCTTTGTAGAGGCGATAAGATATCGTAAAATTTCAGGAGGAACCAATTCCAGTGCTTCTAAAGGACCAATCGTGTTTCCTGTAGATGAAGACATTGCGCCTTGCCCTTTCAATGAAATCCATTCGTAAACAAGTGGGTGAGGCGGATTGTCTCCAAACAAGACCGAGATTTCTTTTCCAGTGGCGTATGAGCCTCCTGCGGCGCCATGATCCTTTCCAAATGGTTCGCAAGTAACTCCAATCCATCCCCATTTTGCAGGCCAATCTATTCGCCAAGGAAGTTTACCTTCTGCTTTGTTAATGTCGGATTTGCCAGGCTTACCATCTTGAGTCCAATATACGTAAGGTGATTCAAAGCCAGTTACAGTGACTCCATCTAAACTACCATTGTGGCCATAAGGATTGTAAGGGAACCAATCAGGAGCTAGTTCGCGACTACTTACTCGCTCAATGATCTCCCTAATTTGCTCGGAATGTTCGCAGGCAATTCGAGATTTTTCTGCAAATTCACCATTTGCATATGAAGTATAGTTGTCGATAATTCTTGGTCTGACATCAATTTGTTCTAATGCTGCTAAGAACGGTTCGAGGAAATGTTCAGCATAATTCCTGCCATCATTACCCGGCTTTCCATTTTCGTCCGGCGCTGGAATTGTAGCCAGCGCACAGCCAATATACTGTTCATATTCATCTGAAAGAAAAGGATACACCTTTCGTAACGGGTCTGCAGAATCCACTATGAATACAAACTCAGCATCCATTCCAGCATTTTTACATGCTCTGGTAACCATGTCTCCAGTAAGAATCTCTCGTAAATGTCCAATATGGAATTCACCGCTTGGAGTTATTCCTGAAGCAATGATGTGCTTATCTCCTCGCTGCGACAAGGTTTGTGCAGCAAAGTCGGCCCAGTGCAAGATTACCACCTCAGACTACAGCAGCTCTGATTATTCCTCTCAGAGGAACTTCTTCGATTTCATTCCTCCCGGTTTTGTTGACTAACACCATACAGAGTGCTACTTCCGCTCCAGATTCACGCATAGCCTCGATAGTTCTTGACATCGTTACTCCGGTTGAAAGTACATCATCGACTATTGCAACTCTCTTACCTGCTACTTGGCCGTACTTGTTTGACAATGCACCTTTGCCAGGTCCTCCGTCTACATTTCTGTGAATGGCTACTTCGCAACCCAATTGGCTTGCTACTTCATTTGCAAATAGCACTCCATTGATGGAGATTCCAACAATTGTGTCAATGCTATCTCCACATTCTTCTGCCGCCACATCTGCCATTATTGCTCCAATAGCTGCTATTCGTTGTGGACGAACACCAATTGTTCTCCAGCCAATTCCTACATCCAGCGGCTTCTCATTACTGGTGCTTTCTGCCAGTAGCCATGAAATTGTATCTTGTGACAGGGATAATTCATCTGCAATTTGCTGAGAATTTAGTCCTTCTTTTCGCAAATTAGAGACCATGTCCCTCAACTGCTCTATGCTCAAACCTTGCTCCATATTTGGTTTCGGGGAGTCTATCAGACATCAAACCATCGTTTCAAAATGAGAAAACAGGCGGAAACCCTCAAATGGGGCGGGCTCGGCGAGTAGTCTGATGTCAGACTACGATTACGAGTCTCTGCTTGACCGCGCCAGGTCAAATATCCCAGAGGAAATTTCCAATCGTTCTCGATGGACCTTGCCAGATCCTCAGATTATGATAGAAGGTTCAAACACTATTTTCAGAAATTTTGCTGAAGTAGTAAATCACATGGATAGAGATGACAATCACGTTTACCAATTCATGTTGAATGAATTGGGTACTGCAGGTTCTAGAGATGGTCCTCGTGCTCGATTCAAAGGACGTATCCCTCCAAAGAGGTTGAAAAAAGCGATTGTCAATTATGTCAACACTTACATCAAATGTGTTCAATGTAATTCTCCTGATACTCATTTCATCAAGTATGACAGAACTACTTTGTTGAAGTGCCAAGCTTGTGGTGCTACTAGGCCGGTCAAACTCTAATCCAAGTAAGTCGTAACTTCTTCATAACTTGGCTTCCATACATCCGGTGTAGAGATTGGGTATCCTGCTCGAACAAAACCTATAATCTCCTCTTGCTGTTTATTTATCCCCAGTTTATGATAAGTTTCATCATCTCTTGTTACAGATCCTGTTGACCACAAAGAACCCACTCCGTTTGCCCAAAATGATAGTACCATATTGTGCAATGCACAAACAGTTGCAGCATAGTCTTCCCTTTCTCTGAACGAATCTTCAGGACTTAGTTTTGATGTTATTGCGAAAAGAACAGGAGCGTCTTGGATTTTTGATACAGCTCTTACGATATCTTCGTCAACACTGTTAGATCCCTTTTTTTCGGATTTTATTCTTGCCAACTTTGTAATCAGCGGTATTAGCGATTTCCTAGTATTTTCTCCAATTGAATAGAATCTCCAAGGATGTGTTTGTTTGTGACATGGAGCACAGGACGCTGCTTTGAGAGCCTGTGTGATTATCATGTCAGAAACTTCTTTGTCCATAAAGCGGTAAATAGTCCTCCTAGAGAGGATATTCTCTTGAGGTGAGTTCATTTGAGGACACCTAAATTTTTTCGATTTTAGCAGCTAATATGAAGTCCGCTTCTGCTAACCCATCAATTTTGTGAGTCCATATTGAAACCTTGACTTTACCCCATGATAATTGAAAATCAGCATGATGGTTTTCTTTTTCACATATTTCTCCTGCAGAGTTTACAAAATCAAGCGCAGTCGCAAAGTCATCAAACAAGAAATCTCTTTCTAAGTGATGTTCTTCAATCAATTTCCACTGGTGGTTAAGCTGAACTAGAAGTGGCTTTATTTCTTGCAAATTCATTGCAGGAATCTTGCCACTACAGGGCAAACATTTCTTTTCTTCTAGTGACATAGATTCAACCCCATAGATGTGAATCGTCATTGCCCTTAGTTTTCTTCTCTACCTTTTCATGGAGGTTAGTGCGACGTTTCTGGTCGGCTCTTTCGAATTCTAATAATTCCTTGTCGTCAATATATGCGGGACGAGTGTGTGCCACTAATACAATTTTCACAATCACTTCTCGAGCGATGTAAGCATGTTCACCATCGGTCGTCAATACCTCAAGTGAAGATTTGCCAGAAGATAGTAATCTTCCACGGACCCAACTTTCATCTTCATCTCTCAAAGATCTCGCATCGAGTTGAATTTCTACTAAATCGTCCTTTCGTAATCCGTGCCTACGCTCCATTAGGTCACCAGTGTGAATGCTTTGTAGTTCACTAATTTCTGGAGAACCTAACTCTTCCCACATGCTTTTAGCCCAATCCGGTAAGTCCGACATGATTGGGTGTCGGGGCTCCTCCTTCTAAGCACTGACGCATGCAAAACTTACCTACGAATTGAAAAATAGGAGGCGACCCCCGTGTACTGGAGGACTCGCTATGAAGGTAGTATGGAGGGATTTAATCACCGTACTAACGGAAGAGGAAGTTCTTGACAAGGGTTTCAGTCGTGCGAAAAAATCCGCAGATAGAGTAGACGACCCTGTCAAAGTATTCCGTGTGCGTAAGCAACTTACCAGAATGGTCCAAACAGCAGCTGATGTAATGTCTCAGTATTTGGAAGATACCGAACACGCTTGGCCTAGTTTGGATCAATTGCCAATTTTTGACAAAGCCATGGTCGATGCTTGTGTAGGATGTGATGATTATCGCCATCATCTCTCTATGCTAGGTTGGGGCTCTAAGCAGATGCGTAAAATCGCTAAACAGAACTCAGATAAAATCATTCGAACCGCTAGATTTGAAGTAATGCATGATGCAAGAAAAGAAGCCTATGGGAGATTATCCAGCATCATGAGGAGACTTGGGCCATCACTTGATTGGCTACATGAGAGCAGGCTGATTCTCAGACAATTGCCGGTAATAGACCAAGTCTGTCCTACTATCGTAGTTTGTGGGGCGCCAAATGTAGGAAAGAGTGCATTTATTTCTTCACTATCTAGTGGGAATATGGAAGTGAATCATTATCCATTCACTACAAAGCAGCTTCACGTTGGCCATTTTAAGCATCGCCGTGTTCCACATCAAATGGTAGATACTCCAGGTTTGTTGGATAGGCCGATGGATGATAGAAATGCAATCGAGATGCAGGCTATTGCAGCCATAGAGCATGTAGGAAGTTTGTGTATTTTCTTGATGGACCTATCAGAGCAATGTGGTACAAGTTTGGAAGATCAGCACAATTTGCTAGATGAAGTCAAGGAATTACTACCTGATATTGACATGATTGTAGTTGTTTCAAAGGCTGATTTGATGGAACCTAGGCCAGAAAACTGGGATGATGTAGTACTTGCAGAATCTGAATGGGATGGAGAAGGCGAGCCAGAATTGCCAGTTCTTCTCGATGAAGAAGGATGTGTTACTATCTCTTCGATAGATGATGTTGGAGTTACAGCACTACGATTGGAAATAGTAAGAAGGTGTAAAGCAAATATGGCTTCAGACCCACTTTCCTTGCCTGAAGGGTGGCACCGTCAGTCCTAAGCGCCATAGCCTAGCAGTTGAAGTGCAATCGGTGCAACGATTGCTGCAAAGAAAACGAAGAACATTATTCTCATCATTTTGTCATTCTTTTCCTGTTTCTCCAACTTTTCTATGCAGGTTATTTCTTTACAGATTCTTGGTTCAGACTTTATGTCAATATTCACTCCACACATTCTGCAATGCTTGTGAGGTACATTATTCACCGAAATCTTGCTTCGAGCACTGTTGATTTTTTTGCTAACTTTGTCTTTAATCGCCTTCGCATCAACCATATTATCACTCAGCCTTTACTAAAGTTCCAACAAAGGGCCTTCCTTCTAGAGCGTCTTCAACTCTGCTCAAATCTCTTCCGTCCAGTACTGCTAACCTGATGTTGGCATCGATAGCCCACTTTACGGCAACAGGGTCTACAGCAGCCGATTCTCCTGGATTCAAAGGATCAGTTCCCGTTATCTGTGCCAATTCACTTAGAGTAATTTCTTCTATTGGCTTTGCTTCAGGATTTGTTCTAGGGTCGCTGTCATGAATGTGGCTTACATTTGTTGCAATTACACAATGTGGCGCCCCACAATCTCTAGCAAGAGCTACTGCAACTGCATCAGTTGTGTGGCCAGGTGTAGTGCCTCCCATTACCACGATGCTATGGGTTTCTAGTAAATCTGCAGCCTCAGTTGTCGATGTAGGGATGATTGGACTAACTTTACATCCAATTTCTAGAAGAGATTGTTGTAATATTGTGGCGTTCAACCTTGTAGCAGATATACCGACAGTATCTAGTCTATAGAGGTCAGAGAATGATTCCTTTGCCAATGAAATCGCTTCTCTGGCAGGAAGTCCCCCTCCTACAACGATTCCTAGTTTCCTAGCGTTTCCTTCAAAATGAACCGCCATTTGGCGAAGTTGGCCGAACCAAATCGCTCTCTGTTCTGCTTCTTCTGGTCTAAGAAGCGAACCGCCAAGTGCGATAATTTGGGTCGGCATCGATACTCCGTGAAAGTCGACCATTGATGATGCTTCCTTCTCAGAAGCCTTCAAAGTCCTCGCCTCAGCCCTTAGGGCTGGGGGAGACCTGTATGAGTGATGATCCAGAACAGGCTACCCGTAGACTAAAACTCAAATTAGCTCTTGAGGACCTCCGAGTAATGAAAGGCTTCGGAACAGAATTGGTGACTGTTATCATCCCACCCGACAGACAAGTTTCCGATGCTAGGCAAATGTTGCAAAACGAGCATGGACAGGCTGCTAACATCAAATCAAAATCTACTAAAAAGAATGTTCAAGGCGCTATTGAATCAGCTATTTCATCACTTTCAAAATATCGTGATGCTGGTGAAAGGGGTATCGCTTTGTTCACAGGTTCAATTATAGTTGGAAATAACAAAAACCGGCACATCACAGTTGTAATCGACGATTTGCCTCAACCTTTGCTATCATTTAGGTACCGTTGTGATTCTAAATTTGAATTAACTCAGTTAGAAGATATGCTCATCGATAAGAAGTCGTATGGATTATTCGTAATTGATAGATCGGAAGCTGCTTATGGAATTGCCAGTGGAAAACGTATTCATGTTCAGGAACATTTGGTTTCGAATATCATGGGCAAGCACCGCCAAGGAGGCCAATCTGCTCAGCGTTTCGAGAGATTGATTGAGGAAGCAGCTCACAAATTCTTCAAGCGTGCTACTGAGCATGCTTGTTCATTTTGGTTACCTGAATTAGAAAATATTCAGGCGATAATTATTGGAGGCCCAGGCGCTACCAAAGATTTCGTTTACAAGAACGACTATTTCCATCACGAGATAACCAAGAAAATTGCGAAGACAACTTTTGATGTTGGTTATTCTAATGAAAGTGGAGTTAGAGAATTAGTTGACAATGCTGGAGGCCTGATGGGCGAAATCGAATTAGATGCAGAGAGGCGGGTAGTAACTGAATTCCTAGAAGAATTAGTCAAAACAAATCCCAAAGCAACTTATGGTGAAGCGATGATCCGTCAAGCACTCGAACAGGGTGCAGTTGCTAAGTTGCTAATCAGTGAAGGAATGAGGAAGAACGTAGTAGATATCAAATGTAATTCATGTGGGCATCAATGGACAGTCAGCATAGGAAGAACCGATGCTTTGCCGGCTTGTCCGACATGCAAAGCTGATGGAGATGATTTACGAGAATTAAGTTCAGTATCATTAATCGATGAATTGTCTATATTGGCTGCAAAAGGTCGCTCGGAAGTAAAATTCATTTCGACGGATACAGAAGAGGGCGCTCAATTGGATTCAGGATTTGGTGGATTGGCTGCGGTTCTTCGCTATCCAATAATGTGAGGTGTAATCATGGATAATCTTAGGAAGATCATTGAACCATCTCTAGAGTCGGCATTGACTGACATTGGAGTCACTGGGGACTTCTGGAAGAAGGCATTAGGAACCAGCCGAGAAAAAGCACAAGGAGACTTATCCTTGCCTTGTTTTCCTTTTGCAAAGCAATTAGGCCGCAACCCCGCTGAAATTGCAGAACAACTCGCATCCTCTCTCTCAGGAGACTTTGAGGTTGCTGCGGCTGGAGGATACTTAAATTTCAAAGCCAAATCAGAATGGCTTGCTCAAAATGTAATGAGTATGGATTTAACTCCAGGAAACACAAGTGTACTGATTGAGCACACCAGTGCAAATCCAAATGGCCCGTTCCATGTGGGGCGTGCGCGAAATGCAATACTGGGAGATACCCTTGTTCGACTTAACCGACTTTATGGGAATCAAGTTCGTGCAGAATACTATGTTGATGATATGGGCAAACAGGTCGGAGTTCTTGCTTGGGCACTGGCTAATCTTTCTAAGGAGCAAGTTGATGGCATTCTAAATGACGCTGATAACATTAATCCGCGCTGGGCGGGAAAGAAAGATCATGAAACCGTACGTTGGTACCAAGCTGCACAAAGCATTCGCTCAAATGAAGGAGCAGAAGATATTGAAACCGCAATTGGTAAATTGGTACATGCTTCTGAACACGGAGATGATGTTGTACTAGCACAATTCGAACAGGCATACAAACCAGTTCTCGACGGTATGTTGGAAACACTTTCACGTTTAGGAATAGAATTCGATACCTTCACCAAAGAATCTGAGTTTGTGGTTAATGGAACGGTTTCAGCATTAATGGAACGCCTTGAGAGTCTCGAAATCCATGGAGTTGCAGATAACGGTGCGCACTTCCTAGACTTAGGTCAAAGGGGCCTCAAAGGTAAAACCGATTTCTTCTATAGAAGAGGAGATGGCTCCTCGCTATATGCGACAAGAGATATTGCTTATCACATGTGGAAGTGGCAACAATGTGATAATCTAATCAATATTCTTGGTGAGGATCACAAATTACAAGCAAAACAAGTAGGAATGACTCTAACCGAATTAGGTGAAAAAGTGCCTGATGTTATGTTCTATGCTTTCATCAAATTACCCGAGGGCAAGATGAGTACTCGTAAGGGCAATGTAGTATTCATGGATGATTTACTTGAAGAAGCTAAGGCACACGCCGCTTCTGTTGTTAGAGAATTGAGAAGTGATTTAGATGAAGGCAAAATCAACTCAATAGCCGAAGCAGTTGGCGTTTCTGCTGTAAGATTTAATATTGTAAAAGTCAGTCCAGAAAAAGGTTTCACTTTCAGATGGGAAGAGGCACTTTCATTCGAGGGTGAAAGCGCTCCATTCGTTATGTATTCGCATACAAGAGCATGTTCGATTGCAAGGAAGGTTGGCCGGGCAGCAAATTTCGATAGTTCAGGAGAAATTCCTTCTGCCATGCATGAATTGTTGCGTGTCATGTCTTGTTATTCGGATAAACTTGGACAGTCAGTTAATGAAAACAAGCCGCATATTTTTGCTTTGTATATGCTTGAATTGGCTACTGCATACAACTCGTTCTACCGAGACTGTCATGTAATCAAAGATGGCACCGTCAGTGAATTCAACTTTGCAGTTAGCGAGAAGGCTAGAGTACTGCTTAATCAAGGAATGATAGGAGTCGGAATTACTCCTCTGGAATCGATGTGATTGGATCTTCGGGAGTTCTACCTGCAGCCTCAACTTCAGCACCTAATACTCTTAATTCGGTTAGTGCGTCTTCAAGCGCTTCAGTTTGTTTAAGGAAACGAGTAGGTGGCCAACCTAAGTCTATTTTTCCAGGTTCAACGGTTGATTCTTCAATCCAAGCTTCACAGGATGTACCTGTGCACATTGCGGAGTAAGAATCTAGGTCAATCCAAAAAGTTCTACGTTTACAAACTGGACAATCTCTGCAGTGCATGCTTGACAAAATGGTCATGGCATCTTCACCGACTTGGTCGATTTCCCAGATCACTAAATCAGAGCGAGTTAAAGACATCAAATGTGATTTCTTTAGAAAAGTCCTCAATACCTTCCAAGCAACTTCCTCAGATGAAAAAACTCCCAATCCGATTGTGTTTCCGTTCTCCTCGGTTACCGAGGGTACGAATACTCTCGAGGGCTCGGTCATGGTGAGTGCTGGTAATCGGCAGCCCTTCAATCCCTCGTCCATTCATGTTCGACAACCGCCAATCCTCCAGGGTGCGGGAAAGGTGCATCTGGCTTTTCTATTCTTATTGACAAAGCAGCTACAACATCGTTTTGTGAGATGTTACTTACTAGTTTGTAGCATAAGGTTTCCATCAGTTTAACTGGCTCAGAGTTGACAACCTCAGTATCGACAGCAGACTGTAGTTCAGCATAATTCAGAGTAAGTTCGATGTCATCTTCTTTGACATCTTCAGTTAAACTAGCCCAGATTGAGATAATGAAAGGCTGCTGCTTCTCTCTTTCAAAATCAAACACTCCGTGACATGCTAGAACTTCATAAGACTCTAGACCTACTCTGGTGACCATAGAATCACTCCTCTCTTTCGTGGACCCAGATTAAATGATATCCAAATTGTGTTTTGATCGGTTCAGAAACAGTCTTCAAAGGAATTGTCCAAACGACCTCATCGAATTCACGAACCATTTGTCCTTTTCTGAACCATCCTAGGTCACCACTCCTTTGACTCGATGGGCAATCGGATTTTTTCCTAGCGGTTTTTTGGAAATCCTTGAACTTCTTGATATTGGAAGCTAGTTGAGTTGCTTCCCCTTTACTCTTCACTAAAATGTGACTTGCATGTGCGCTTGGATTTACCATCTAATCACCTCAGGCATCTGGGTTGTATGCTAGGAACTTCATGTAGTTTCCATAAATCGTTGCAGAAATACCTAAGCTTTCTTCATTGAATCTCGACATATCGTCGAGATAGGTGTGATACTCATAAGAGCCACTTCCATAGCATACAGCGGCTCTACCAATCACATTTCCTCCATCAAGGTCGTAAACGAATGGACAGTGGTCTGAGTTACAAGGCATTCCATTTGGCTCTCCTTTTGCGCCATCGTAAAGTCCTAGATTGATTACATACTTCTCAGCCATCTCTGGGTTATCTTTCTTGTACTCCTCAGCCAATTCTTTGATGTGCGCATAATCTTCAGGATGGTTGGTGAATAGAGTTACAGAATTACCTCGATTTTCAAGATCGATATCGACATGGTTCATGTCTAGGTTGACGTATAGTCTGAGATTCTCTGCTAAGTCTTGATTCATTTCTGCAACATATGCAGTAGAGCCCCACAGGCCTTCTTCTTCACCTCCCCATGTACAGAATCTAATTGTTCGCTTAGGCTCACCATTCTTTTCGATATATTCCGAGAACATCGTAGCAATCTCTAGAACCGTTGCAGTTCCAGATGTGTCGTCTACAGCACCAGGTGCGTGGTATACGGTGTCGTGATGACCTCCAACAATCAAAATCTCGCTACTTTCTCCGTAGTAGGTTCCACACGGAACTCGAATGGTTAACTCTTGGTCGTTAGTGACGTCCATTATCATCTCTAACCGACCACTGCCGTTGATAATCACTGACTCTAATATCTCGCCTGCATCCTTGCTCATCGCAATAAATGCCATGCCTGATGGCATACTTCCACCGTTTGCTTGCAAGATTGCGCTGTGACTAGTTCCTTTGAAGATTGGAACACAATCATTGCCTTCGATTTTTCCACAATTGTAGTTTTTGTTGACCCTAATTATGGACTCTAGGTCGTTTTCTATGGCGCGAACCATAATCTCAGTATTGCTTGCAACTGTAGTTCCACCGACGAAATAACCAATTTTCCCAGCAGCAGACGCCCACAAAGAATCGTCTGAACCATCGCCGAGGTACACCACCTCGATGTCGTCTCCAAAGTTAATTGAGGATTCACCGGAGAACCCTTGGATTACGTAATCCATTCTGTGATTGAATGTAGTGATTTGTTGTCCAACATCTGCAGGTGAGCACGGAGCTACCCCAAATCCTCCTGCGGCTCCAGGAGTGCAAACTCTCAAACTAGGCTCGCTGTTTACACTATGCATTGGCACTTCATATGTGTGCAATGTCGATTGGTAACCGAGTTCTTCGAATACATTGTTGATATATTCCGCAGTAGCCTGCTCTTCAGCAGTTCCACTCATCCTGCCGTACCAATCCGGATGTCCTAACTCTAGCAAATCTTCGACGTATCCCCTAGTTCGGTCTTGATCGTAAGTGAGTGATGTCCCGTAATCTACGGGTTCTTCTCCAAGATAGAAGTACATGAATGATGATGTTACGAATAGAGTAACTAATACTCCTGCAATCACAGTTGAATTCTGAAAGAAATTTAATACTGAGCGTCGATTATTTGCTTCGCTCCACTCTTCAACAATTTCAGCAGAAATCACATCATCGCTCATTGCAATTCCTCACCAGTCCAGCGTTTGGTTAGGTCGTTATCCCTTCCAAGGTGGTCGAGTATTCTTGCAACTATGAAGTCTATCAAATCATCCATGCTTTGAGGTAGATTGTAGAAACCAGGAGATGCGGGAATAACGGTCACTCCCCATCCTGATAATTTGGCCATATTTTCTAAGTGAACAGTAGCATAAGGAGCTTCTCTTGGAACGATAATCAAGTTCCTCCTTTCTTTCATGGCTACAATGGCTGAGCGAGTTGCTAGATTATCACCGATACCTGCTGCTAGTTTCCCGAGTGTGGTTCCACTGCATGGGCAAATAACAACAGCGTCAATCGCTGCAGAACCAGATGCGGATTTAGCAGCAATGTCGTCATTGTTTTCTAGAATTGCTCCGGTTTTTTCCACAAGTTGCTCTGGAGTCAATCCCTCGCATTCATGCGCCATGGTTAGCCTTCCAGATTCGGTGACAACTATTCTTGCATCACTACCTAGAATCTCTGCTAGACGCACTCCATAGATTGCGCCCGAAGCACCAGAGATCACCAATACAATCTCGCCCATCAGGCATCACTCGTATGGAATCATGTATCAAGTTATGTCCGTGGCTGTATGCAGAACGTTTTGCAATATATTCACAAAAGCAGTGGAAGGCTTTTCCTCTATAGAGCAAACTACTTAGGCTATATATTGAAATCTAAAATCGAATATAAATCCTGATAATACTGGCGAACATACTCTTTCCCATTCTATCGGTCAGTTCCAACCCGTCTATGCCGGCCCTGATTTGGATGCTAAACTACTAAGATTCGCTGAACTGGAGATTAATGAATGATTCATTCATCAGAAATTTCTCTTGATAATGCAGAAACATTGTTTTTCAGTGATTTCAGAATTTGCTCTCTAGATAAACTGTAGCCTAAGGCGGATAAACTCGTAGTCGTGTCCTGTCCCAAACCACATCCGCTTACCATCTCTACTCTTCCAGCAGGGGTATTGTAATTGATAGTAAGGCCATGCCTACTGGTCCATCGCAAGAAGGAAAGTCCAATGGAGCATATTTTGTTACCTCCAATCCATACGCCTTGCATTCTCTCATTTCTGCTTGCACTAATTTGATGTTCTGATAGTGCATTGATCACCCATTCTTCTAGAATTGAAATTATGGCTTTGACATTAGATTCTCCATCTAAATCCCATTTGAAAATGGGGTAGATGACAATCTGTCCAGGTCCGTGCCAAGTAAGCCCTCCTCCTCTGTCTACTGCTGCGGTTGTATAATCTTCAGGAGGCATAATGCCATCATTACGTGCCCTGGGGCCGACGGTTACAATTTCATCATGTTCGCACACGATAAGTGTGTCAATAATCTCGTCCTCGATTCTTTTTGACTGCATAATTCGCATTAGTTCATTAGCATCAGCATGGCTTATTTTACCGATGTCATTGATTACAAATTTACGCATTAGTACACCTCAGAACCGACCGCTGCTTCCAAATCCGCCTTCTCCTCGATCAGTTGAGGATAATTCTTCGATGCTAACTTCTCTGTAAATTGTAACGGGAACAGGCGCAATCAGCATCTGTGCAACTCTTTCTCCCTTGGCTAAGGTTATTTCATCGCCTTCACCAATCCATGTTGCAAGAACCATCAGTTCGCCCCTGTAATCAGAATCAATTGTACCAACTCCATTTGGCATTATCATTCCTTTAGCTCCCAGTGATGAGCGAGAACGAATTTGGCCTTCCCAGCCATCAGGGATTGCCACTGCCAATCCCGTTCTTATTTTGGTGGATACTCCTTTTGTAACGGTGGTTTCCTCAAGGGCTCTCAAATCCCAACCTGCAGCGGATTTACTTCCCTGTGTTGGCTCGGATGCTTCAGGGTCAAGTTTAGCGAATAACACTTCGACGCTTTCTCGCATGTAGCACCCCAATCGCTGGAGGCTCTCAAGGGCTTTGGTAACTTTTAGATTATATGCAGAGAGTTCTATGGTGGTGATAAACAAATGATAGAGATGATAAACTTCCGACATTCAAGTACAAGGGTTGACCCGAATAGTAGCCTTGTCAAATTGACAAAATAATGGGGAGTTGATTCCCCAACTTTATAGGCTCGCTTGTACGGCCAACAAAATCCACCGCGATAGAAAGTTGGGAGGGACACAAGATGCAACCAGAATCACATAATCAAGACGGCTTTGACCTAGACCTTTCATCTGAATTCGTTGAACCGATGCTAAAAGAAACCCTCGACCGATTTGTTCTATTCCCTATAGAACACACAGAAGTATGGGAGATGTACAAAATGCACGCTGCTTCTTTCTGGACTGCAGAGGAAATTGATTTGGCAGAGGATGCTAAAGATTGGGCCACACTCTCTGAAGACGAGAAGCACTTCTTGAAGCATGTACTGGCATTTTTCGCAGCATCGGATGGTATTGTTAATGAAAACCTAGTTGTAAATTTCGCAAATGAAGTTCAATGGGCAGAAGCACGTACTTTCTATGGTTTTCAGATTATGATGGAGAACATTCATGCAGAGACATATTCGCTTTTGATTGACACTTACATTAAGGATCCTAATGAGAAAGATCACCTATTCAAGGCACTTGAAACAGTACCTTCGGTGGCTAAGAAAGGAAAGTGGGCACTTCGATGGCTCGATCAAAAGCGCGCATCATTCGCTGAGAGGTTGGTTGCATTTGCTGCAGTCGAAGGAATATTTTTCTCAGGTTCATTTTGTGCTATCTTCTGGTTGAAGAAGCGCGGGTTGATGCCAGGACTAACATTCTCTAACGAATTGATAAGTAGAGACGAAGGTCTTCACTGTGATTTTGCATGCCTATTACACTCTCAGTTGTTACGAGGGGCAGGCGCTATGAAGATAACACAAATCATTACAGAAGCTGTTGAAATCGAAATCGAATTCGTCACCAGTGCACTTCCAGTTTCTCTAATCGGTATGAATGCTGATTTGATGAAAGAATACATTAAATTCGTAGCAGACAGATTATTGGTAGCATTTGGTGTTCCAAAAATATACAATGCTGATAATCCATTCCCTTGGATGGAAATGATTTCTATGCAAGGAAAAACCAATTTCTTCGAAAAGAGAGTTGGCGAGTATCAAAAGGCTGGCGTAATGGGTTCATCGAGTATCGGAGCGGTACAACAACGCTTCTCAATGGAGGAAGACTTCTAAACCGTACGCGTCCGACCACGGATGCTGCACGCTCACAAGGAAATAAATCGGGGGGACAGAAATTATGGGTCTACAAGTAGTAAAAAGGAATGGACAAAAGGAAGATGTCAGGTTTGACGCAATCCAAGAGAAGTTAACAAAACTCTCTGAAGGACTGAATCAAGACTGGGTTGATCCAGGACTAGTTACTAAGTTAGTAATCGAAGGATTATATGACGGAGTTACTACTTCAGAACTTGATGAACTAGCAGCTGAAACAGCAGCATCTCTAGCCGCACAACACCCAGATTACTCTAAACTTGCAGCTAGGATTTGTGTCGATAATTTGCACCGTTCTACCAAGGATGTCTTCAGCGATGTAGTTTCTGACTTGAGAAATTACATAGATCCTGAATCCAATAAGCATGCTCCACTAATTTCTGAAGAAGTGTTTGACATCATAATGGAAAACAAGGACGTACTAAATGCTCACATTGACTACGACCGAGATCACAATTACGATTACTTCGGTTTCAAGACATTAGAGCGCTCTTATTTGCTGCGATTGGATGGTCTTGTTGCTGAGAGACCTCAGCACATGCTTATGCGTGTTTCAGTCGGCATTCATCATGGAAACATCGAGAAAGCATTGGAGACTTATGATTTGATGAGTGAGGGATGGTTTACTCACGCAACACCTACTTTGTTTAACTCAGGAACTCCCACTCCACAAATGTCCTCCTGTTTCTTACTAACAATGATTGAGGATTCTCTTGATGGGATTTATGACACCTTGAAACAGTGTGCAAGAATTTCAAAATCTGCCGGTGGCATTGGTCTTTCAATCCATCAGATCAGATCTAAGGGTTCTTACATCAAAGGAACAAATGGTCATTCAAATGGTTTAGTCCCTATGCTTAGAGTATTCAACGACACAGCAAGATATGTCGACCAGGGTGGCGGCAAGCGTAAAGGAAGTATTGCAATTTACCTCGAACCATGGCACCCCGATATCTTCGAATTCCTAGATTTGAGAAAGAATCACGGCAAAGAAGAGATGAGGGCTCGAGACTTGTTCTATGCTCTTTGGACACCAGATTTGTTCATGGAGAGAGTTGAAGCAAATGCTGAATGGTCTCTTTTCTGCCCGAACGAATGCCAGGACCTTCACGATTCATATGGAGATGAATTCCGTGCATTGTATGCAAAGTACGAATCAGAAGGCCGTGCTCGTAGAACTGTAAAAGCTCGTGAACTTTGGGATGCAATTACACAAGCGCAGATCGAAACAGGCACTCCTTACATGCTTTACAAGGATGCATGCAATGAGAAATCTAACCAGAAGAATTTGGGGACAATTAGGTCTTCAAATCTATGTACTGAAATCATTGAATACACAGCACCTGATGAAGTTGCAGTGTGTAACTTAGCATCTATTGCATTACCAAGGTTTGTAAATACAACCAATGGAACATTTGACCACCAGAAATTGTTCGATGTTACTTATCACGCCACAGGGAACTTAAACCGAGTAATCGATGTAAATTTCTATCCTGTAAAAGAAGCTGAGAATTCTAATATGCGTCACAGACCTATTGGACTTGGTGTACAAGGACTCGCAGACACATTTGCTATGCTAAAGATGCCATTCGAGTCTGAGCAAGCGCACCAACTAAACCGAGAGATTTTCGAGACAATTTACTTCGCTTCATGTTCAGCCAGTATGGATGCTTCTAAGGAACAAGGACCATACTCAACATTCGAAGGTTCTCCTGCTAGCCAAGGAATTCTACAACCAGACCTTTGGGGAGTTACAGAACATTCTGGACGCTGGGATTGGGATACTCTCAAGGCTCAGATTATGGAACACGGCATGCGTAACTCTCTGATGGTTGCTCCAATGCCAACAGCTTCAACTAGCCAAATTCTAGGAAACAACGAATGTTTTGAAGCATTCACCTCCAATCTATACGTTCGAAGAACATTATCTGGTGAATTTATTGTACTGAACAAGCACCTGGTCAACGACCTAATCGAGAGAGGACTTTGGTCTTCAGATATGAAGGATGAAATCCTTCGTCACAAAGGCAGTGTCCAAGCAATCGAAGCAATTCCTGAAGATTTGAAGGAATTGTACAAGACTACTTGGGAAATCAAGCAAAAGCATGTCATCGATATGGCTGCTGACCGTGGAGCATACATTGACCAAAGCCAATCACTGAACATTCACATGATCGATGCAAACCCTGCGAAGGTTACTTCCATGCACTTCTATGGTTGGAGAAAGGGATTGAAGACTGGAATGTACTACTTACGAACTAAGGCAGCAGCTGACGCTATCCAATTCACAGTAGAACAGAAGAAAGCAGAAGATGAAACTGTTGAAGGCCTAGCAAACCGTGCAGAAGCGACCACTATGGAAGCAATTGCATGTTCTCTAGATACTCCAGACGACTGCCTAAGTTGCGGTTCATGATTTGCATAAGCCACTTTGCGTGCAAATTCTTTGAGACGTAAACCCATTACATAGGGTAGCGAGTGTACTTGGGGGCTGAACACCCATTGTACTCCTCCATAATGTCTTGAGGGTTTGCAAGAACCCTTGAGGTTTAGTAGTAATTATCGGTAAGCCTATCTTCCGGGTATTGCTTATATCCTTTAACAGCAAGGAACCTACATGGCCACAACCTTCGGAGAGTACTACGCGAGGGCATTTAATTCTGACAGTTTTTTTGGGCTGCAGATGGTTATAAATTGGATGTCCCTTCTTGCTTTCTTGTGGGTTCTCGGCCTTGCTTACCTTGTAATCAAGGCTAATCCAAAGGCACCCGTCAACCGCTTCATGGCCGTTCTGTTGGTCTGCGAAGGCATGAAAATGCTGTTTCAAGCGGTCGACGTTCTGCCGTATTTACCGCAATATGAGTCCCTTTGGGATATTGTCTGGTTGATCAAAATTGATGTTTTTATCATCGGAACCATAGCCTCTCTTTTCCTCTATTTTTCTGTTCCAATTTACTATCGTATAGAGCGATTGAAGTTCCTGTATAAGCCCGTCTTACAAAAGCATGTTTGGTACATCATTCCAATCATTTCCACAGCAATTTGGATGGTTCTGAGAAACATGCCAATCTTTCAAATTCCCGATAAGGTATGGTTGACATGTTCTGCAGAGGGGGCTGCTCCAACCACCAATGTATGGACGGGAACTATCAGTAAAGACATTCAAGACATCGCAAGCTCCATTGAAACATGTCCGGCCGTCTTTGATTCCATCCTTGCTACAGAAAGCGCCGGACTCTGGCTAATTGTCATGAGCAGTATTCCTGTTTCAATCCTAGCTCTCTTATTCCTAAGGTCATCGATTAAGCGAGATTCAGATGGTGGCGTACTCAATCAAAAAGACAGCACAACATCAAATTCTCTCTACATTGGATTTGCAGGAAAGGTATTGGGCAATGTAATGTTTTTCGCATTTATTTTGATACTCCTTCCGCTTTTGAACGGTGGGCCCGCGGGCTTCATCGATGTCAACGATTGGAGATACGGCGTGGATCGAACTTTCATGTCCAGGCTGAAGTATTTCGTGTGGACATTCGCTTTAATTTTCCAAGTCTCTGGCGTTGCATTTGAGGCAATGATGTTCGTCCACGCATCTCTCAAAGACACTGTTTTTGGAATTGATGAAAATCTCAGGACGACGTTCAGAAACGCCGTGTTCACTAGCGTGGGTGCATTCCTTTTCATTCTTGGAAGTGAAGTGATGGAGAATGTACTTGGGTTTGGATTAGCCGGTGGTGTTCTGATAGGTGTTGGACTGGTGGTAATCCGTAAACCCATCCTCAGTCTTTTGGATCGGATTTCAAGCCGTCTTCTCTCTACAAATTTATCAAAAGAAGACATGGGATACCTCAAAGCGTATTCAGAAGCGATGCGTGATGGTGATATCACCGAACGAGAAAAGGCAATGCTAGCAACCTTTGCCACATCCTACGGCCTTGACGAGGACCGCGTGCTGTTTCTTGAAGAGTATCACAACTCCGACAATTCAGAGCCAACGGTTGAATCTACACCACCACTTGTTCAGGTCGCTTAGTACACCCATCAATACAAAGGGAATTCAGTGGGTCGATACAGACGCTGCCCTTGCGAATTGTCGTTTTTTCGTTTAGTCTATTTCCTAAGAAGTGCCATTATACCTGCTGCAAACAAAACGCCAATGCCAACACCAAAAATGACTATTGCAGCCATGACTCCGACCATCGTGTCGAAAGAAAAACCAACTATTACTGCAACGAGTAGAATAAAAAATCCAACTATTATCATGAGTGGATTATTCGACCCGTTATTCTCGAAATTTGAAACGTCTTCATCGTAGTCATCATCTTCCCAGAGGAATTCCTCATCACAATGAGGGCAAACAAATAATCCAAACACATCGTCTTCTAATTCAATATCTTCTTCACAATGGGGACATTGAATTTCGACCATAGCGCTACCACTAACCGCTATGAGATAAGGATTGAGACGGTTTCATTTCAAAGGGAGCCCATGCAGATGGGTCTGCCATTCATTTCAAGCGATGTGAATTGCGTGACCTAAGGTTGCAAGAACTGCTTCGTGAGTCATCTCAGTCATTGTTGGGTGTGCGTGGATTGTTCCAGCGATGTCTTCCAACAATGCTCCCATCTCGAGTGCTAAAGTCCACTCGCCAACCAATTCGCTGACGTGAGTTCCAACTGCCTGAACTCCGAGAATTCTGTGGTCATCTTCACGGGCAACTACTCTGACGAATCCGCCAGTCTTTTCTGCTTCTTGAGTCAGAGATCTTCCATTTGCAGCGAGTGGGAATTTTCCAGTAATTACTGGGTGACCAGCTTCTTTTGCTTCATCAGGTGACATTCCTACTGAGACTATTTCAGGTTCAGTGAATACTATTGCAGGAACTGCAACAGGATTGTATGCTCGGTCTGTGCCAGCGATAATTTCTGCCACCATTTCACCTTGGAAAGATGCTACATGAGCTAACATTTCTCCTAAATCAGAGACATCACCAATTGCATAGACGCCTTTCATATTTGTTTGGCATTGGTTGTTAACCTTGACAAATCCTCTTTCATTTAGAGCAACTCCGGTTGCTGCAAGTCCTTCGCTACGTGGTCTGCGACCAACGGTAACTAGCACTCTGTCGGCCTCAACGGATTGCATCTTTGATTCATCGTCAGCGTTATTCTTGTCAATGAAATTGAGTTTCAGTTTTCCATTATCGAGTTTTTCAACACCCTTTGCAAAAACGCCGGTGTTAACCTTGACCTTATTCTTCTTCAAGAATAATTCAAGTGGTCGACGGAGTTCTTTGTCAAAAATTGGTAGCACGCTGTCCATCGCTTCTACAATTGTTACTTGTGTACCAAGCATTCTGTGAACAATTCCTAATTCAAGACCAATGTATCCGCCACCGACCACTACTAAGTGGTCCAATTTTTCGTCGATATCAAGTGCCTCTCTACTAGAGATCACTCCATCTCCATACTTCATGAATGGCAATTCAATAGGAACGCTTCCATTTGCTAAGATTACATTTTCTGCTTCAATTTGGATGTCCCCAACTACAACTGTCTTTGCATCTTTGAATTCGGCCCAACCGGTAATCAACTCAGCACCAGAACTCTTCAGTAGGTGCTCAACACCCTTGTTTAGGCGGTCGACAATATCATCTTTCCATCCTTTTAGAGCAGCCATTTCTAGTTCAGCAGGTCCAGGAATTGAAATCCCCATGTGCCCGCCTTTCTTTGCATGCTTTGCTAAATCATGGAATTTGTGAGCAGCGTGAATCATTGCTTTAGATGGAATGCAACCACGGATTAAGCAGGTTCCTCCTGCTCTTTCACCTTCGACGATAACAGTGTCCATTCCTAGTTGAGCAGATCTGATTGCAGCAACATAACCACCAGGGCCTGCGCCGATGACTAATACCTTACATTTACGAGTCTTCATTTTAATCAGCCTCACATGAAGATAGTTGCTGGGTTTTCAAGCAGCGCCTTTAGGCGTTGAACCAGCATTGCTCCATCCCAGCCATCAACCACTCTGTGGTCCCAAGAAGAGGATAACCTCAGCATCTTGCGAACTACAATTTGTCCATTGCGTACCACCGGAGTGTCAACAGCGTTGTGAACACCAAGGATTCCAACTTCGGGCTTGTTGATAATTGGTGTTGCTCCAAGTCCTCCCATTCGGCCTAGGCTCGTAATTGTGAATGTTGAACCAGTGAGTTCGTCAAGTCCAGCAGTACCGTCTCTTGCGGCTTTGCTAACCCTTTGCATTTCAGATGCAGATTGCCAAATATCTTGAGCCTCTACATGCTTTACAACTGGAACATATAGTCCTCTATCAGTCTGAGTTGCAATACCGAGGTGAACTGCATCATGTCGTGTTACTACTCCTTTGTCATCATCAAATAGTGCGTTACATACTGGGTTATCACCTAGCGCCTTAACAAGTGCTTGCATGATGAAAGGTAGGTATGTCAACTTAGGTTGGTCATCACTGCGAGATGAATTTAGATGAACTCTTAATTCATCCAAGTGTGTAATGTCAACCTCCTCAAAGTATGAGAAGTGAGGGATTGTTGTGTATGATTCGGTCATACTCTCTGAAATCTTTCTTCGCAGCCCGATAACAGGAACTTCAGTAGTTCCAGTTTGAGCAGTTCGAGCAGGCCCTGCAGCTGCGACTGGACTGCCTGCGGCCTTCCATGATTCAAGGTCACCTTGAGTAATTCTACCCGCAGGTCCGCTACCAGTAACTGTGGACAAATCGATCCCACTTTCTCTCGCCCTTTGGCGAACTGCAGGCGAAGCAAGTGGCCTAGCGCCAGGTGCTGCTACTACAACAGGTGTTGGTGCAGGAGCCGGAGTTGGCTCAGGAGTTGCCTCTTCCTCAACAGGTTCTGGTTCAGGCTCTGGGGCTTCTTCAACCACTTCTTCTACTGGTTCAGGTGCTTCTTCAACGGGAGTCCCTTCACCCTCGGTTTCAAATTCAATACAGACTTGACCAACCGCTAGAATAGTCCCTGGTTCTCCAACCAGTGACTTAACCACACCATCTGTCGGTGATGGAATTTCGACTGTCGCTTTGTCGGTCATCACAGATAAAATTGGGTCATCTTCTTTGACGGTGTCTCCAACCGAGACCATCCATTCGACGACTTCTCCTTCTACGACTCCTTCTCCTATGTCTGGCAGTTTGAATGCAAATATTCCCATGTTTATGCCTCCTGTGTTTTCTTTATAGCTTCTGCAATTCTCTGTGGGCTTGGCAGATAATCCCACTCAGTAGTGTGAGGGAAAGGTGTGTCCCAGCCTGTTACTCGGATAATCGGTGATTCTAGATGCCAGAAGCATCTTTCTTGGATTGAAGCACTCATTTCTGCTCCAAAACCACTCGTTTTTGGCGCTTCGTGAACAATTACACAACGCCCGGTTTTCTTAACTGAATTAACTACGGTGTCTCTATCCCATGGCAGTAGTGTTTGCAAGTCAATCAATTCTGCATTGATTCCACTATTTTTGATTCCCTGCTCAGCGACATGAACCATGGCTCCCCATGCAATGACTGTACAAGCATCNCCTTCCATTACGACCTCAGCTTGTTCCATAGGAATGGANTAGTGNCCTTCTGGAACTTCTGCTTTCGCATGGCCCTTCCANGTTGGAACATTGTGNGGGTCTCCATAGAAAGGNCCTCTGTAGCACCTCTTGGGTTCGAAGAAAATCACTGGATCATTGCATTCAATTGCGCTGGTTAGCAATCCCTTGGCATTGTTTGGATTTGAACAATACACTACTTTCAATCCTGGTGTATGTGTGAATTGTGATTCTGGACTTTGTGAATGATGGTGTCCGCCTTTGATACCTCCGCCAGCAGGTGTTCGAATAGTTACAGGTGCAGTGAATTCTCCACCTGAGCGATGTCGTAATTTTGCTATTTCGTTTACTATTTGGTCGTAAGCAGGGAAAATATAGTCTGCAAATTGGATTTCAGCCACTGGCCTCAATCCGTTCAATCCCATTCCAAATGCTATTGCTGCAATACCACCTTCTGCAAGAGGTGCATCGAAAACCCTGTGTGCACCATGCTTGGCTTGTAGGCCATCTGTCACACGGAATCCTCCGCCGAAATATCCTACGTCTTCTCCAAAGATTACCACATTGTCATGCTCTTCAAGCATGTTATCTAGAGCGCTGTTTAGTGATTCAATCATGTTCATTTCTGTCATAATATCACCTCACTTTCCTAACTCCTCTCTTTGTTCTTGGACATGCCAAGGAACTTCTTCGTAAACTTCTGTGAAAATTGTAGATGCTGGAGGGAATGGGCCATTAGCCAAGTCACCAAATGTGCATGCTTCTTTGTATGCAGCCATAACCTCTGAATCGATTTTCTCAGTTAGTTCTGCGTTCTTTTCTTCTGACCATGCTCCAATACTGATTAGGTGATTCTTCAGACGCTCAACAGGGTCGCCACCAGGCCAACACTTGAATTCATCACTAGGGCGGTAGCGGCTGGGGTCATCAGATGATGAATGTGCACCTGCACGATAAGTGTAAACTTCGATGTAGGTTGCACCCTTGCCCGCTCTTGCACGTTCACGTGCCCACTTTGTAACCGAATACAATGCTAGGAAATCATTTCCGTCAACGCGAAGTGAAGGAATATCGTAAGACAAACCTCTTGCAGCGAAATTTACTCCCCCGGTTGCCAAATTTTTGTGTGTAGAAATAGCCCATTGGTTATTGACAACATTGAGAATAACTGGTGGTTTGAATACAGAAGCGAAATTCAGTCCATAATGGAAATCTCCTTGTGCGCTAGTACCATCTCCTAACCAAGTGATAGTTGCTTGGTCATCACCCTTGTAAGCAGATGCCATTGCAACCCCGACCGCTTGGCTGAATTGAGTTCCTACCGGACTAGATATAGAAATGAAATAGCCTTCTTTCCAAGAATAGTGAACAGGCATTTGCCTTCCGCGAATATTGTCTTCAGTGTTACCTATGCAGTGGCAAATCATGCTCACCATGTCTCGTCCTCTAACGAATTGTGCACCAGGCTGGCGGTATGAGGGGAAAATCCAATCTGTATCGTCGAGAGCCATTGTTTGGGCAATTGCAATAGCTTCTTCACCGAATGAGCGCATATAGAATGACAACTTTCCAGTTCTTTGCATCTTGATCATTCTGTCATCGAAAATTCTCAGACGCATCATCATCTCTAAGCCACGAATCAATTCTTCTGCATCTAATCCAGGATCCCATTCACCCGATGCTGAATCATCATCGCCTAGGACACGGATTAATCCGTGAGCATGGTCGTAAGTTTCCGGGGTAGTACAAGTCACCGGGTCAGGCCTAGAAAGGTCACCGGGTTGTTCTTTCCATGTGCCTCCAAAATCGGCTTCATCACCGGGTCTGAATGGTGCGGTAGGTACGGTATATGCGTCCATAGACCCCTTCTCATTCCCCGACATGTTTCTCTCACTCCTTGTCCGTTCTAAGCCTTACCGATGCTCTGGCTAGAAGTTCTCCTGCTCGATATGAAGACCTAACTAATGGCCCACATGCCCATCCTAGGAAACCCATTTCTTCGATTTGAACACTCCACTCATCATATCTAGCTGGTTCTGGGAATCTATCGACGCGTAGATGTTTAGGGCTTGGTGCTAGGTATTGTCCTATTGTCACGAGGTCAACTTTAGCATCTCTAAGCAATTGTAATGCTTCAGTTATCTCTTCGTCCTTTTCGCCCAAACCTACCATAATTGAGGACTTAGTTAGTATGTCGGGACGTAATCTCTTTGCTTCCTTCAAAATACCAATCGACTGCTCAAATGATGCTCTGCGATCTCTGACCCTAGCATCTAATCTAGGAACACATTCTACATTATGAGCAAATACTTCCAGTTCCAATCCATCTAATAGGTCTGCCAAGTCTTGATGATCCCCAGCCAAGTCACTACAAAGAAGTTCCAAAGTTACTTCAGGGTTTATTCTGCGGACAGCTTCGAGGCACTTTCTGTAATGTCCAGCGCCACTATCTGGTAAATCATCCCGGTTAACAACGGTAATCACAGCATGATTTAGGTCCATTGTGGCAATAGCGTCTGCAAGATTGTTTGGCTCGTCTTCATCCAATGGAGGTGGGGTTTTGATTGAACCAACTGCGCAAAAACGACAACCTCGTGTACATTCCTGTCCTGCAACCATAAAGGTTGCATCTTTAGCAGCCCAACATTCGTGAATATTTGGACAACGAGCTTCCTGACAGACTGTATGGAGCATATTGTCTGTTACAGTATCCTTTGTTTCCTTGAATTTCTGTTGCAATTCTCCAGATGGTAAACGGGTCCGAAACCAGTCTGGCAGGCGAGGTCTGGTGCTGGCCATGTCCAATTTCCTAACGGTCAAACCTTCTCCCCCTTAGTCATCCCGAAGGGATGGGGTGCAAAAAGAGTCGCTATGGGGGTTTACGAGGATTCAAGTCTAATCTCGCCTAGGGCTGGACATGCGAGTTGCTGTTGTGACAGGTGGTGCACGTAGAATTGGAGCTGCGATTGTGAACTCCTTAATCGATGATGGTTGGGCTGTTATTGTCCATTGTAACCGGTCACTTACTCAGGCAAGACAATTGATTCAGAGAGGTCGAGGAGCGATCGTTAGTGGTGACTTGTCAAATGATGATGATTTATTCAGAATCATCGAGGAGATACACGACCATGATTTGGTCACCGAAGCAGGAGGAATAGATTTGCTTATTCACAACGCTTCAATCTATAATCAGGAAGATTTCTCCACGGTTACTCCACAAGAATTACGTCGTTTTTCATCAATTCATCTCGACGCCCCATTTTTCATAACTCAGGGTTTGGTTCCTAAATTGAAAGCCAAAAAGGGCTGCGTCATCGGTATGGTTGACACAAGTTGGAATCATGCTTGGAAAGAGTTAGCTCATTACACTTCTACCAAGGCCGCATTAAGACAACTGATAATCAATTTGGCAGGTGAATTAGCCCCAGATATCCGAGTTAACGGAATTGCACCTGGAGCAATTTTAGCCGCTGCTTGGGAAAAGGAAAGATTCGAGGAAGTTCTCAAACGAGTCCCGCTCGGGCGTGCTGGTAAGCCAGAAGATATAGCCCAAGCTGTCAAATTTCTATCAGAAGCGGAATACATTACTGGTTTCATACTTCCAGTAGACGGTGGTTGGTCTCTAACTTGAATGGTGCGGGGGGTGAGATTTGAACTCACGAACACATCGTGACCGGATCTTAAGCCCGGCGCCTTTGACCACTCGGCAACCCCCGCGCAGTTCGTGGGCGAGGCTTAGAATTAATGAAGGAGTCGGGCGAAATCAAGAATAATAGTTACTTGTGAACATCTAACATTTACAATTATATGCTTTAATCGTTAGTTCAGTTTAATGAGCAAGACTGCACCCATCTTACTTTCAGTAGTCGTCCTGTTTTCTGCTTTGGGATATATCGCCATAGATTCTAGATCAAATGAAGATTTAGAGAGTTTATTTACCTGTGATAATGGAGAGCAAATTTCTTTAGAATTGCAAAACAATGGTTTTGAAGATTGTTCCGATAGTTCGGATGAAGATGTTATTGACCACTCCAAGCACCTGCACGCAGATCCTGTTTTAGAAGCCATTTTAGTCGAAATTGATGGTGACGAATTTGTTACAGGTAATGTGATTCATGACCATCCTATGGAAGTGAGAATCAATTGGGTCATACAATCTGCTGAGGGCACATTTAGTGGAGACAATATTGCTACTGATATGGATGGTGCCTGGACATTTGATATCGAAGTTGAAGATAGAAGTCAAAATATCTCGATTATATTCAGAGCACATAATTTACCAGAAGACACCTGGTCTGATAATCTTACAATAATTATACTGGCTGATGCCATAAATGGCTGTACAGATTCTTCTGCAAATAATTTCAATTCGAATGCAACAAATGATGATGGTAGTTGTGATTACGACCTTGATGATGATGGAGTATTGGATTCTGATGAAGTTGCTGGCTGTACTGATGATTCTGCAAACAATTACAATTCAGAAGCAACAGATGATGATGGCAGTTGTGAGTATGACCAAAACACCAACAATACTAGCGAAAACACTGTCCCAAGTTGTGATGTTGGCGATGATTTAACCACTGATGTAAATGAAATGGCATATCTGGATGCGAGTAATTCTGCAGATGCAGATGGTGATACACTTCTGAATCCTTTGTGGCAAATAATCGAAAGCCCGGAGAATTCGACTGCGCAGATAGTTAATCCATCAAACATAATCGCAGAATTTACTCCAGATCAAATTGGAACTTACACTATCGAGTTTTATGTTGACGATGGTCAAGATTTCTGTAAAGAAATACTTGTAGTAACGGCAGTAATTACTATTCCCGAAATCACTCCTTACACAGTTTCCCAGTCTCTTACAAATGGCACTGAGATGACCGATATTACTTTCACGAGCATTGGAGGGCATATTGTTTCAATGGAAATACATCCTGAATTGCCTGAAGGTTTGTTATTCGATAATCAATCTGGACGTATCAGTGGAACCCCGTCCGAAGTAATAACTGAGACAATATTTACAGTGTATGCAAACAATTCTGCAGGTTCTGGAACTGCAAGCATTACTTTGACTGTGATTGAATTAGGATATGATGCAACAGATTTAGCTCAGTTTTGGCTTGATTTCTTCCAATGTCAATCCAATGATGATAGGCCATTTGTTGATGATTTGACGACTGCAAATACTGAAAATCATCAGTGTGAAGTTTCGATTACTCTAAATGAGACTCACTTAATTATCTCTACAAACGGGTTGCCGAATCATGATTTTGAATCAACATTAGCATGTTCAGGAGGCGGTGATTGTTCACGAGCTCAGTCCTACACATGGTCGATACCAAGGAGTCCGGTGAACGATACAAACGGAGGCCATGATAGTACCAATTGTCCTGAGGCTAATGGAAATCAAGAATGTGCTCCAGATCGAGGCGCAGTAGCGGTTGCAATTAATGGCGTACCAATATTCGGTCCTGAAGATGGCCCAGGTGGTGATGCTGTTGCAGCAGAGCACGGTGCATACAATGAGGATAGGCAGCCTATTGAATTAGGTATTTGCCATGGACATGCTGCTCAAGGGGGGACATATCACTACCATGCTGATGCTAATTGTATGCACTGGCATCCAGCAGAAGGTGAGTCTATAGAAAATGATTATGACGAGTCAACCATTCAAGCAGTCGCGCAAAATACCTATGATGGCAATCATTCGAAGGTGATAGGAGTTGCATTTGATGGCTATCCGATTTACGGATTTTGGGGATATGATAGCCAGATGAATATTGTTGAGATGAAAAGTTCATACGAATTGAAAGACGGAGAAACAGGTTACAATGGGATTGATGATTACAAGTACACTGAAGGTCTTGGACACCTAGATCAGTGCAATGGACATTTTGGACCTACTCCCGATTTCCCGCAGGGGATTTATCACTATCATACTACAATGCAAAATGGTGATGGCGATATGGGCTTCCCTTACTTCCTAATCTGCTACCACGGTGAAGCCGACATGTCCAGTGATTCAGGTGCTGGCCAAGGTGGTGGCGGCGGTGGCGGTGGAGATTGCGACGGTTACGGCGAGACATGGGGGCCAGGAATTGGTCCGCCTCCGCCAGGTTGTGGTGGCCAAGGTGCACAATCAGAAATAATTCAAATTTCGACCTCGAGTTTCGACCCTATGGCTTTGATAATTATCGGGCTTTGCTTGGCAACAGCTTGGTCGCTTCGGCGAAATAGAAATCACCCGTAGGGTGACTTCCTAAGGGCACAATGTATGCAAAACGGTTTAACCCCCCCGAGTAGACGGATATTTGGTGCGCATGCTAAATTCTCGAGTTGTTCCCGTCCTCGTTCTGCTATTGTTGCTATCCTCTGGCCTTCCAGTTGTAGAGTTTGAAACTCTGGAAGAAGAAGTAGAAGTAAAGCAAACTCCTGCAAACTTAGAGACATATAATCTGTTTTTGGATGAGGAAGGAGGTTCAGGCGGAGACGGCTCTATTACAACCATGGAACCCGACGGCTCTCACAAAGAAGCAAGTATCCTTTCAGGTGTTGATTTCCGATCTGATGATTTGATTAGTGATTTGACGGTTTACGGGCAAGGTAGCGCTACTGAAATCCATCTCTACATTTATCTGCAATTCAAGGGTCAAGAACAGTCTACTGCTGACCTAACTTTCACTTTAAATGCAGTTGGAGGTCCTACCTACACGGAAACCATGACCCTAGATGATCCATGTAATAGTGGATTTTTGAACAGCGATTGCTCTTGGACTTTGAATGAAGTTTTCTTTGATGTTCCTGAAGATGGATTTACAATCGAAAAGGGCGCACAACTTCGTCTGCAAATCGATGGCTCAGCTTCATGTGAAGGCCAAGGGGGAATTGGACAGTCGGGAGAATGTGAAGTTCTTGTTGCCTATGGAGATGTAGAGCAAACCAATGGATTCTCAAGACTCTCACTTAAGGCAAATGCATTATCTGATTCAAGTGTTAAAGTTCATGCCCCTGGCGGAATTTGGTCTGACGCAGAACAACTAGATTGGTCGCCAAACCATCGACCTGATTTCAGAACAATTCAGTTTTCAGTTGACGTTAGGGACGCATTTGGAAGGGACGATATCAACTCAGTAAATCTTGTACTTTCTACTCCTTCAGGAACAAATTCGGTATTCGACAAAGAATTCGAAGATGACGATTTGAGATTAGACAACAATGGCTTAGTCGGTAATTATACTTGGACATATGATGCAGGAATTGCAGCAGGGCACTACAATTTGTCTCTCGAGATTACAGATGTTCAAGGTCACGTGGTGGTTTATCGTCACGTTGGAATTGATTTCATGGAATATGGCATGTACCTCTCGCTTCCAGTTGACCAGACCGATAGTGTTCTAATCGCACCGGGACAAATTAGCAGCGTAGAGTTCATGGTAGAACATACAGGCTCTGCAGGAATCCAGATGGATGTAGAGTTTGAATTATTCACATCTCTGCCTTCGTCATGGTCAGACCCAATCTGGGACCAACCCGCAGGCTACTCCTTAGCAGGTGGCGGTTCATTCAAGATTGCTACTTTGTCGATAGAAACACCTGATGGTGATTTGTCTACCGCTCCTGACCGAATTGAGATTTGGGCAAGAGGATTTGTTGAAAATGAAGACAACATCAGAGAAGAGGTTGTAATCGAGAAGATTGTGTTAGATGTGGAGGAAGTCGGTGTTTTCGCACCTCCAAGGCTGAATGTATTCGAAGATGAAGATCATCAAATACAGATTGCTGATTCTAATCGCCCTGAGGCCTTTGATGAATCACTTTCACACTATATTGATTCAGATATGGCGCAATCGGGAGAACCATTCTACATCGATCTATTCAATGCAGGTTTTGATACAGATACCTACAGGCTGAAGGTCGATGAAACACCTAGTTCAAGTTGGTCTTATTCTTTCGTTGATAATGACACTGGAACTGAACTTACCACCGAAGGCCCTTACGCAATAACTCCTGACATTGGCTCTCATGAAACATTAGCATTGATGTTGAAGATTTATCCTCCAACCAATCGTGAAGATGTTGATATTGGATTGTTCACAATCGTTTGTTACAGTGCTGGAGATGACCAACTAAGTTCTACTGTCTCTTTTACTGTCCACAGAACCTTTGGTATTCTAGCTGAAGTCATCTCGGATTCAGATGGTCAAGAAATTGGAAGCGTCGGCCCTGTGGACCCAGGTTCTACAGTCAGTTTCGATATCAGAATAACCGACAGTACTGATGAGGTCGGAGAAAACACGTGGAGAATTATCTCTCCAGGTAATCTAGACAAGAATACTGATGAGGAGACTGGAGATCCTTCTTACGGAACTTGGGATTATTCGATTACAGATGATAGTGGACAGGATGTTGTTGCTATTCAATTGACATCAGGAAATTCTGGTGACATCGAGGTCGAAATTGATATGCGTGACCTTGTTTTAGCCGGTAATCACACCTTGTATCTAAGGGTCACAGAAGAAGTCTCAGAAGGTGATGCGAGATACTTTGATTTGCCGTTAGAGATTCAAGTTAAAGAAGAGGTTCTACCTGGTAGAATCTTTGTTGAGAGAATAACTGAATTAACCCCATTTTTGCCTAACGCAGAACAGAGTTACGAGTTCAGTGTTGAGAACTCAAACAATGTTGTTCTGGATGTGATTATTTCTGCACAGACCTTGCCTTCAGGGTGGTCTGCAGGATTTACTACCAGCGGTTCCACTCAGGAAGGAAACACAATACTTCTAGAAATTGGCCCATTCTCAAAGAGTGAATTCACAATGATTCTAACCGCTTCCGGCGATGTTGTTGCAGGCAAGGGAGCGGTAGTCGTGTTGTCGGTTGAGCCGGTGGACAGTGAGATTAGTACTGCCCAACTCAAGCAAACCCCACAGTTCCAATTCACTACTTCTTGTGAAGGAGTAGACTGTATCGTAAACGCAGCATTGGACTTTGAAAATCCACAAACCATTGGTCTTTATGTTGGTATACTTTTGATTGTATTTTTGGCAGTTTACCGAAGAGGACAAACATCGGCTAGAGAAATTGCAATTGTCGAAGAAGAAGATATGCAGTTTGAATCTATGTCGGAAGAATTCGACGATATCCCAGATGTCGTAATGAGCGATGAAGATCTTGATGACGACCTTGAATTGCTAGAGGATTTGGACGATCTTTGATGAGTTATTTTGGCATATTTCTCCCCGTAGGGGAGAGTTTTCAATCGAATATTGTATGAACATTGTTCCATTTCCCTTAAGAGCCTTTGAGTAAACCGTGTCTCTGGTGTTAGCCGTGCATATGTCCTCCATCCAATTGTCAGCGCGACCAAAACTGCTCAGAGATATCGATAATCAGAAGGTCAAGTCCATAGGACTTGCACTGCTAATGTTGTTCTCAACAATAGCTTCTATCGAGTTTGTTTCATTCACTGCTCTAGCCTCTACTGACCAAGATGGAGACGGTCTGACATATGGGCTTGAGTACCTCATTAATACCCAACCAAATGATTGGGATTCTGACAATGACCAACTTCCAGATGGATGGGAGTGGCAGTATGGATTAGACCCACTTTCTGCATCAAATGATGATGGTGCAATCGGTGATCCTGATGGCGATGGATTCTCTAATTTACAAGAATATAATTACGGCCAGCCTTCGAATTGGGACCTATCTTCGACTACTTCAGTGTTGGATAATGGTGTTTGGTGGAATGGAACAGTTCCAGTCAACAATTGGGATGAAGAAAATGCAATGCAATACAACCAGTTAGCTTGTGGTGATTCTGGTTCTGATGGAACCGGAAGTGTCATCCTTTGTGATGAAGATCCTGTAGGTAACATCTGTACCGATGGATTTGACAATGATAAGGATGGAATGGTAGACTCTAATGACAACGATTTCGATGGAGACGCTGATTGTTCATCCAATGACGATGACGGCGACGGTGTGGCTGATGAAGACCCTAATGGATGGGATACAGATGGTGATGGAATGCCAGACGGCTGGGAAGCATCCAATGGACTCAATGCAACATCTGCTTCAAATGCAGATGGTGCTAACGGCGACCCTGATGGTGACGGTCTAATCAACATCTACGAATATGTCAACCCATCTTGGACCACAACTTGTGGAGGACAGCCTTGTTACAGGCCAGGGCCTGACGGTTCTTTCACAGAAACAACAACTCCATGTTCACCTCATTTGGGCATTGGACCTGGTGGATGTGCAACATTAACTGCAGAAACAGATGGAATCACCTCAACCAATCCTCTTGATTCCGATACCGATAACGATGGATTGAATGATTCACATGAAGCATTGACATTACTTACAGACCCTACAAACGTAGATACAGATGGTGATGGAATCAACGATGGCATTGAGATTAACGGGCAATACGGTTTCCCTGCTCAGCCAAGCGACCCTCGTAACAACAACACGGACGGAGATGCGTTCGATGACGGTGATGAGGATACAAATGGAAATGGTTTCGTAGACGCTAATGAAACCGACCCAACTCGCCGAGAAGATTCTGGAGATTTCGATAACGATGGACTAGAAAATTGGCAAGAGAACCTTTCTTGCACACTGTGGGATGTTGCAGATACCGATTTCGGTGGAGTTAGCGACGGTGATGAATCAAACGTTACTCACGGAACAGATCCTTGTGATTCTTTGATAAATTTCATTGCTAACGTTGTTTCCTATAGTTCAGGTTCAAGCCAATTAACGGTTAGTGATGGTTCAGGTTTCAGCCCTGTTGGTGGCATTGCCTACTACAATAATTCAGGCACATATACGCAATTCTCGTATGGTGCTGAGGTCAACGGTGTTTTGCAAGGAGTATTTGTCTCCCCTCCGTCGGGTGCTACTTCTGTTGAAAGCAGAAACAATTCTTGGTGCCATGACATAGTATCCGGTTCTTTCCCTAGTTATTGTGACGATGATTACTCGGATTCTGATGGCGATGGTTTGGCAGACTGGGAAGAAACATTGGGTGTATACGGCTACTTCTCAAATCCAACACTTGCCGATTCCGATGGTGATGGTGTTGGTGACCTAGATGAAGTTCTAGTCGGAACAGACCCGCTGCAACCTTGTGACAATACATTGGATGATGATTCTGATGGATTAAACAACTATTTCGAGAGGACTACTGGTTGTGACAATTCATGGATTGGGATTACTAATGGAAGCCAAGACATTTGGGTAACTGATGAAAATAACAGCGATTCTGATTCAGGCGGTGTAAATGATAAGCAGGAATACTTTGATTCTACCAATCCAGAGAATGACCCCTCAGATGATATATTCCCTGACGATTTTGATGGTGACAGAATCCCCGATGCTGTAGAGAACCAAACTGGTACAGATTGGAGAAATCCGGATACCGATGGAGGAGGAATGATGGATGGAGACGAATGTCCACAACAATTCTGGTTTACGAATTGTCAAGGTTCTCTATTCGATCCTTGGGACCCATCTGATGACATAAATCAGAATGACATAATTTTCTGGGCGAACAACACTAGTGGAGTAGTTGACTTGAACAGAGTACATCGCTGGAGACTCAATACATACGATTTCTATACAGGTGCAGCATATGGTCTAGAGACCGACGCTCATCCAGCTGCTGAATTGATGATTCCTTACAGCAATACTACTCATCTTGCATCTTCAAATTATGCGAATGATACAGTTGCTTGGAATCTAGCGTTCCCCAATCCTATGATGTCAGGAATGGTACCAATGCCTGCATATCAGTACAACATAACATTCTATTCAGATGCAACGTTAACTATGACGCGTACAAATGACACTCATACATATGAAATCACAAATGGCCTTTTAGATGCTATTTGGGTTGAAGAATACGAATATTGGTTTGATTGGCAAACTATTGCTGCTAATACTATTGCAGGAACTAATTCATCTTATGAGACGAATGTTCCAGATGTCTTCACAAATACGACTCTTCCAGAATCCTTTGTGTCCAATCTGACGAACGAGGTAATCAGCAATGCTGGTGCTACCGACGCCTACTCTACGGCGGATGCAATCGCTACTTTCCTTCGTGATGGAAATGCTACCTTTGATTTCAAGCGAAATTACAACGGCAGTGGTACTGCTCCTGAAGCAGATATTACCTACGAATTGCTCAATCGTGCGCAAGAAGGAACTTGCGCTGAATTCACGACAGTGTTCGTAACGATGGCTAGAATCGCAGGTCTTCCAGCAAGATATGTCACCGGTTATACCGGAGGTTCTTGGACTGGTAATGGATATGCTGTATACGGAGCGAATCTAGCCCAATGGGGAGAAGTTCGATTAGAACTCAGCCCTGGTAGTGGAGGAGACGACTTGGGATGGATCCCATTCGACCCATGCCCTGCACCTGAAGAAATTGAGGTGGTTAACCTAACATGGTCTCCAACAACATATGACAGAGATGGTTCAATTGAAGTTACTGCCTCAGGTACTTTGCAATATGTAGATAATTCGACTGCAATTCCAGACATAGTTGTCCGTGGATATGTTGTTGGCGTTCAAGATACCGGTAATGTCCCTGGTTCAGCAGGTTCTCCAGTCAATATGTTTGGAGTATTTACTACAGATTCAAATGGAAATTTCACGATGAATGGTACAATGGATGAACCGGTTGCCCCGGGTTATGCTAGTATAGTAATTGAGACAATGCAGAATGGCTATGTTTCCAATGATGGATTGGACATGGGTGTGTTCATCAATATGACCGATGATTCTGATTTGACACACAGTGAGCCTGGAGTGATTGACCAACCAGTTCTGGGAGCAGGTGCTACAACGGTTCTATCCGGACAATTATTGTTTGAGAATAATGAGACCGATGGTGCTGAAACCCTGGGTAATATCGAGGTGTGGTTAGAGTTTAATTCTTCAGTCGATGGATTGACTAATCTAAGTGGAGCTGTAGGCCCTGGAGGATTTTGGGCGATTAATGTCACATTAGATGAGTTGGAAACCAAGAGCAATATTTCTGCTACTCTCGGATTCAGTGGATGGCAAGATACATCTCAGAGCGTTGGAGGACCACAATTCCACTTGCGACCAACAACTCATTCAATCACAATGGACATTAGAAATGCTCCAAACTTGACGGCAGTCATCGAGGGACCTGGTACAAACAACTCGATTTTGCAAATAAACGATGTTGTTTACATCAACGGTACAGCTCAATCATTTGGAGCAAGCCCAGTTGCCCTTGCAGGAAACCTTTCATTCGGTATGAGAGAGTTGAATGGCGGTGGAACATTCGTTGAATTATTCAATCGTTCTGTGAATGGTTCATTCTCAATAATTCACACTCTTGATGTCAATAATACAACTGTGAAAGCAGGAGATATCGAATTAGAATTGATCTTCTATCCTGATGATTTAGAGGCAACAGATTCCTTGAATACTTCAGGAACTCCGTGGTGGCTTCAAGGAATTTTATTCTTTGAATTACAGGCTACTCCTCAACTTCGTGGTGAAGATGTGGGACTTATCATACAGGTGTCTGACCACTTAGGTGGACAATTTGAACTCAATTTGAATGGGACTTTCACTTTCGATTTCGATGGATCTACAGTCAATACAACCAGTAATCCAGATTCAAGTACAATGTCACCAACGTTCTCGACTAATGCTAATTTAGTCGCAGGCGACTATGTTTTCAATATGTCATTTGGTGGAAATGAATTCTTCCTAGCGTCTACGAATACATCATCACTGAGAATCATGGGTACAGTTGACATTACGGTATCTGTTATCGATGATTGGACATACTTAGGTAACACGACATGGCTCGTTGGTGATATCACAGATTCAGTACATGGAACGGCTGTATTAGGTAACGAAACTATTGTTATCGCATCCTTGCTTACAGAGATAGGTCCAATCGACATTGCTAATGGTTTACTGAACAATACAACAGGAACATACAATCTTTCAATTACGGCTCCGATGAATATTCCTTCTGGAGTATACGACCTAGAAGTTACTACAGATTTCGATTCTCTTGCCGCACCGGGAGGTGCTTACTACCAGTGGATCGATAATACGGTTCCTCCAGCTCTACCTCAAATCCCTTCCACTACATGGGGAATTGAATCAGATGTTGTTCTCCAAAGACCTCCTGGTTCTGATGTAATTGCAGAAATGAACACTTCGATTGAACTTACGGTTAGAGTTGCAGATATTGCCGATTATTCCAATGTAACAGGCTCTACAGTGAACTTCATCATGGATTACGGTGGAGCAAATATCTCCATTGGAACTGCCGTGAGTGGATCAGATGGAAACGCTACTCTAACATGGACTGTTGCTGGAGTAGACCCCGGACAATATGTTCTGAGAATGGATGTACAAGATGATGTTTCATCTCCAAAGGTTGCATCGGCTACACGCCATTATGGTAACTTCACTGACATCAACATTACAGTTCAAGTCCAATCTAATATCAGAGTTGATTCAATACCTTCAACGGTTACCGCTGGAGTTAATTTCCAAGTGGTTGGACAAGTAGAAGATGGCGACAACTCTAGTAGAAATATGACTACCGCAGTTGCATTGGAAATGTTCTGGTTAGATAATCCTGAAGAGAAATTAATCAATGGTGTTTTCACTGCTATCAATGGAAGTTTCAACCTATCAGTTCCTACTGATGTTCTCAACAATGGTACACAAAGAGGACCTAGAGAATTCATTATTTCAGTTGTTGAAGGCTCTTCGCCATTCTATCTTACAGACTCTAGCAATCACTCAATATTAGTACAAGGTGTAACGTTATTTGAGAATGTACAACCTCTTAATCCAATTGTGGTTAATCGTGGTCAGGATGTAAATATTACAGCACAATTGGTGGAATCTTCGAATATGTTCCAGCCACTAGACGGATTTACTGTTGATGTACGGTTTGACGAGACTTGGTTGGCATCAAATACAACTGACCCTCAAGGAAGAGTTAGCATCGCTCACACAGTTCCATTTGACCAACCATTGGGACTTATTACAATCTCAATAATGTACAACGGTAGCGTCGATTTGTTATCCACACAAAGAAATCTATCTACGGTTACAATTCGTTCTACAACCGTGATGGTAGTAGATCCGATTACAGCAAATCCTGTAGCTGGTGAAGCCTTTGTGATAACTGGTACAATTGAAAGTGATAACGGAAGCGCTCTGCAATTGAGGAACGGTGACCCGTTGACTGCAAATGTATTATTCACAATCGATGATGATGCCTCAGGATTTACATTAACAGACGGACAAATCCAAGCCAATGGTACATGGGCGGCTACAATCACATTGTCATTAGCATTCGCTGCTGGTACACATGTTGCACAAGCTCAATACATTCCTTCAGTAAACTACTATGGAGGTTCTAGTGCTAACCAATCATTCGACAGTCGTGGCTTTAGTACATTGACATTCGTAACTCCATCTTTGGATGGGATTAATCAGCCATCTCTAAATGACCGAACAGATAGAGGAGATGATGTAAATGCTCGTCTACAATTGTTTGATAATACTGGAGCAGCAGTTGTTGGAGTACAAATCACAGTCACGCTGAATGGAACTTCAGTTACAACAGTCGGTACAACAGACTCAATGGGAGTCATCGATGTTAATCTGACAGTTCCAGCAGATGCGCAAGTAGGATTCCATGATTTAGATGCAGAGTTCCTTGGAACTCCTGGTTCTACAGGATTAATTGGCGATAATACGAGTGTTGCATTCGTGGTACTTGCTCAAACTGTAATCAACATCACTGAGAGTTCACCTGCTATAACAGCAGGAGATATTCTGTATGTCAATGGTACATTACTAGATGATTTAGGCATGCCACTACAAATTGATGGTAATGATTCAATTGCTGTTGTATTCTTGCAAATTGACGGAGTCCCTGTGGCTAGCGTTCAATCGAATGCAGGGGATGGAATGTTCATGTTTGCTTGGACTTCACCACAGGCTATCGAAGCTGGGCCGCATAACATCTTGGTCAAATTCACTGGTGGTAGAGATTGGGTGGATCCAATTGGAGAGGGAGATAGTGCAAATCCTGATTTCTACTATCCAAGTTCTGCTACAGTCAATTTCACAGTTGCAGTACCAACTAAGGTTCTACTTCTGACACAAGGAGGACAAGTTGACCGCGAAGATACACTAACAGTACAAGGTAGACTGCTAGATATTGTTGACAATCCTCTGGGAGATGAGACAATAGAAATCTGGCTTGGTGGAGAATTCTTGACAAATGTCACAACTGATGAACAAGGTCAGTTTACCGCAATACATCCTGTTCCTGCTGATGCGCAGTTAGGACCGGTTCTTCTGGAAACAAGATTTACAGGAACATTGGAATATCTGCCATCGACTAACAATGGAACTTGGAATATATATTCTAAGATCTATGTTGAGGTAAATATTGAATCTCCACTAGCGGTAGAGCAAATGACAACTATTAACGGATTTGTCGGAGACAACACTCTCAACCCATTAGCAGGAATGATTGTTGTTGTTACAGTTGAAGGAATTCCAATTGGTAATGCTACAACCGATTCTAATGGTAACTATAGCTTCGATTGGCAAGTTCCGAATATATTCGCTGATGGTAACCATACCGTATTGGCGGACGTTCCTGCACAGGGCTGGTACCGTGCAGGACAAGGTAATGCTACATTCTTCCTAGCGCACCGCACTGGAATAACAGTCAATATTGCTGATGCGGATGCTACTAGAGACGACTTCTGGGAAATTACTGGTACACTCTACGACATAGATACAGCTCTGAATGATGGATTAGCAGGCGAGACAATTGTAATTTACATTGATGGCGTACAAGTTGACACTGCAATTACTTCGATTACTGGAGAATTTACGGCTTCTATACGTGCAGATTCTGCTTACTCTAGAGGAAACCATGTCATGACCTTCTCCTTCGAAGGAAGCCCAGGTCACTTACCTGTAGATTCAAATCGTACAGTCGTAGTTTGGGCTGATGTAACTGTACATATCGATTCAACCAACACATATGTTGTGCGTGGAGATAGTATTCAACACAGAATCCAAATTACGGGAAGGGTTACTGAAATCGGTGGCCAAGGAGTACTGATCGACGGAGCACAACTTTCCCTAGGAAACGGAGTAAACTGTGGCACTGGTGGTACAGAAGCAAGATGCATTAACATCGAGAGCGTCATCTGGAACGGTGGTACTTACACTCTAATTGCAACAGCTCCTACATGGATGGAACCTGGACAACTACAGTTGAATGTTCAGACTCCTGAGAATTCCTCATTATACCTGCGAACAGGAAATGCTTGGACAGATACTATCTCGGTTCGAATCAATCTGCAAACTCCTTTCGATGTTGATATTGAGCCAATAATTGAGAACGAGCAAGAAGTTGTAAGCGGTGAAATCAAATTGATTGCTGAGGATACTGAAGAGGGAGTAGAAGGTATTGCTATCACAGTATACCTAGAAGATGACAACAATTCACGCTTGGATGAAGTTGTTATTGTAACCGATTCTAATGGGCTAGCAGATTTCGAATTTAACGCTGAACCTCCTTACGGTGATACTTCAGAATATGGCGAGTTAACTCTCAAGATGTCAATCTCATCTAACTTCATTCTATCTGATGAATCTCAAAATGAATTCAACACCGAGTTTAATTCCGGTTTCAAACCAGATTACACCTACGAAGGTGAAAGCAGTGGAGTGCCATGGTGGATGTATTTGGCTGCTATAATTGTCATTGGAGCAGCGGCTGCATTCTTGATAATGAGGCGCCGTGCAGCAGACGCTGCAAAGGAACTAGCAGATATTTTCTCATACACTGCAGAACTACTTGCGGCAGGAGATTCGATGCGTGAGGCTATTTTCCAATGCTATGAGAGCATGGTTCATGTTCTGATGGGACGAGGATTCTTGCGTCGTGATTTCGAGACGGTAAGAGAATTCGAAATGGCAATTCGAGCTGCACTACCAAACTTGTCAGAGGAATCGCTATCTTCTCTAGATACAATATTCGAAGAGGCAAGGTACAGTCGTCATGAAATGAGTGAGAGCCACAAGGCAAACGCTCAGGAAGCACTAACTCGTGTAGTGTCAGAGATTGGACAGATTGGAGAAGTTCCTAACAGATGATTACCAACGGATGTTGAGAATACCATCTGTAATGTTGGCTTTGATATTTTCAATGTCAGCAGGTAGAGGCAACTTCCTCTCAAAAGTTCCAACTTTCAATTTTAGAGTGCTATGGCCATCTAGTTCGCCTTTGGATAAATCGATATTTTCCATTTCAGCACCATGTAAAGGAATTGATAATCCATCGGAATGTCTTCTACCATTCAATTCGTCAATAATCCAATCTAGCCTACGTTCTGGAGCTATTTCTGCCATGTGATTTTCTGGTAACTCTCCAGATGTTACTAGCATCATGGTATGACGATCTCTGACTTCAGAAAGATGGTCTCCTGATATCTCAAATACAGCATGCAACTCACTTGGTGATGCATCAAGGCCGTCACTAACAGTCTCGATTTCGACCTCTTCCCACTCTTCCATGCTTACCTCTCAGTGCCGGAGCATATTGAACCTTTCAGATTTCGACATCTCGGTGTACTTTGGCGAAAAATCGTTTAGCGAACCTTCCTGAACCTTCAGAATCACTAACCTGATTCATCCTAATGTCTGGTGGATAACATATTGCGTAAGTTCGCTCGATGTTTCTTCTATCTAACAATACGATGAGTGCTCTATCACCCATTGCTCTTATCGGCCGCCCCATTGCTTGTAAGATTGTATTTATTGCTGGTTGAGAGTTTGCATATCGCCAAAAGTTGCCTTGGCCAAATTTGTCTTTGATGTAGTTTGCATATGCTTTCTGTAGCAGATTTGGCCTTGGGTTCTGTATTCCAATGCAAATCACTGTGTCCAATAATCCGCCTGCATAATCTACTCCTTCTGAGAGTCTACCTCCAAATACTCCTGCAAGAACAATACTTCGATTGTTAGGTTTCTTTGCATCTTTTAGATTTACCAATAATGCGCTGATATCTTGCTTAGTCCACTCTCTAGATTCAATTTCTTTTTCCTTCCTTGGAAGATAGATGTCTTCCATTATTTCGCTCATTAGCTTATATGATGGAGCAAATATAGCGACATTTCCAGGAGTATTTTCGACTATAGACTGGATGTGTTTTTTTATTTTGACTGTATTTTCAATACTCCTTCCAGTCATCTTTGATGTTACATCAGTAGCCACTACAATCGGTCGTCTGAACTTTTCAAATGGTGATTCGTAAATAGATTCACTTCGTTTTTCTTTGCTGATTCCAAGTAAATCTGCGTACATACTTGGAGGGTTTAATGTGCCCGACATCAAGATTGAACTAGAGACTCTGTCGAAGATTCCTCCTGCAATTAGACCTGCATCTAACAGATGCGTAATTATTCTCCCTTTCTTCCCGAAATCATCTGAATATACCAGACATATTGCAGGTCCATTTCCGAATCTCAATAGCACATCAATTAGGTGCGCTAGGAGGTGGCTTGATTGTTCATTGTTTCCACCTTCATCGATTTCCACTTCGTTAGATGCAAGTAGTATTGCCCATTCGCCAAGCCTATTTTTCTTAGATGGGATAAAATACTCATTTTCCTTTGTCAGTGTAGTTTGTTTCGATAATTGTTCAACTTTATCGAATGCTTTGTTTATCCAGTCTAAAACTTCACTTGACTCTATCAAGATCTCTTCATCATCAGAGGCGGCTAGTTCTGTACTCATCCTGTCGAATTCATTGTCTAGAATTGTTCGAAACGATTTACAAACATCAAGGCACCAAGTTCTTTTTTTCTTTGCTTCTTCAAAAGAAAAATAGTCGCCGTCTCCCATGTGATCTATGTGGTCTTGAACTTCAAACTCTGCATTTCTAACCATATCGGGAAATAGTCGTCGCTGCATTCCCATCCTAATTCGAGATGGAAGATTATGTGCCTCATCTACAATCAAAACCAATTCTTCAAGTTCAAGTCTCATTGAAGTAAGTGATGCCTCTCTTACATCGTCCATGAAAATATGATTGTAATCACAAACCAAAATATCGCATTCTTTGACAACTGAACGGCAAGTAGACCAAGCACATACCCCTCTAATCTTTGAAAACTCTAATGTTTCTCCGACATGTCTTGGGTTACTTAGGATATATTTCCGAACCTCATCTTTGCGTTCTTGAAGTGATGTGCTGGTGGTATTTTGCTCACAATTACACTTCCCTGTTAGTGGTTCTACATGTTCGCACATTGATTCTCTTCCTATCAAATCAACGAGTTTGATTGGTCTCGAATTTGATTTCAATTGCTTATTGATCATTCTTACAGTATCAACTACAATTTGGTGTTGGCTCTGCTTGGGTGTTAGGAAAACAGCGGTTTTCGAGCCGCTAGCAGAGTCTGCGAATTCTAATGCTGCAGCTAGTGCTGCTGCAGTTTTTCCAATTCCTGTAGGTG
>PAZU01000011.1 GCA_002715725.1 Methanobacteriota archaeon
CAAAAATGAATGATTGGATCACTTTGGTGGGCCACGCTTAGGTCCAGGAGGACCGCCTCGTTTAGGACCGGGAGGTCCACCTCGCTTTGGTGGGCCTCCGCCACCTGGTCCACCGCTAGGTGGACCGCCTCGCTTTGGTGGGCCTCCTCCTGGGCCGCCGCTAGGTGGACCGCCTCGCTTTGGTGGGCCACCTCCTGGGCCGCCGCTAGGTGGGCCGCCTCGTTTAGGGCCGGGAGGGCCGCCACTTGGACTATCTTTCTTAGGTGGGCCTCCACCTCTTGATGGACCTGGCGGACCACCTCGCTTAGGACCTGGTGGGCCACCCCTACCAGGAGGGCCTCGAGCAGGTGCTGCATCTTCCTCTTCTTCGAATATCGCTCCACAATGTGGACATTCTTTGTCAGATTCTTTCACAAGACCATCACATACTTCGCAAGCAAACATTTCTTCATCGCTGTCTTCAACTGGTGAGGCACCCTCGCCGTTACTACCGATTTTATCGATTGCACCATCTTTGGATCTGAACAAATTGATGTCGACGACTGCTTCAAGTCCTTTGAGAGCAATTTCTGTAGAAATTGCGTGCTCGAAAGCCGAGGTTAGGTCTTCAGGAGTATCTAGGACTCTTCCATCGTCAATGTATGTTACATTTACAATTAGTACGCCACTTTCAGTTTTTGTTTGAGGAGTATCAACTGCAACACCACGCTTACGTGCTACTCTGCGAACAGCGACTTCGGCCATACGCTTGAATAGAGCATCATTTCCTGATTCATCCTTTCCTGAACCAATAGCATTGGCTAGGAATTCTGCGGCGCTAGTTTCATCCTGTCCTTTGAGATGAGAAGGTAACTCGCCTCCAATAGAAGATAGAACATCAGCTGCTGATTGTTGATTCATTTGCAGCCATTGGCTTCTGCGCTCATTCTTGACCGCCCTTTCTGCTTCTGCGATTCTGTTAACCATCGCATCGGTAGGAGACAAAGATGGATTGTGAGAAACTGCAGTTCCGCCAATCTGGTTACTAATATCCCCGATTTGGGTATTTGGTCCGACGCCGCTGGATAATGAAGGACCCTTAGCCTCAGGAGGCATATCTCCTCTGGAACCTCCAATATTTGGAGGTGCTTGTCCTGGTAAAGGAGTGACATTAGCCGGAGGCATTCCTGGCAATGTCGGAGCAATTTGCCCCATTATGTCAGGCATCATGCCAGGAGGCATTCCTTGAGGGGGCATTCCTGGCATATTTTGGTTGATTACAGCCTCTCCGGAAACGACTCCAAAGTTGCGTCCTCCGCTAACATCTTGGCCTCCTAATCCGATGCCTCCTACACCGGGTAGGCCGCCTGCACGACTCATCTCTTGACGGGCACCGCACTCGGGACAGAATATACTGTCATCGGGTATCTGCTCAAGACAAGAGTCGCACTGCACACTAATCCCCTCGTAGAGGGGCTAGGTTGGTTCAAAATAAAGCCTTGCTATTTTTCGAGGCAAATATATGCCTATGTTCGAAGATTATTTTTCGGCGTTTTGACATATTACAAGTGCTATATCCAAACTATTTTCCCACAGGGTCAAGAACAATTAGCAATTCGGGTTGAATGAGGGGATTTATTGCCGGTACTCATCAATGCAAAAATTGATGCTTTGCTAGAAGCAACTTCTCGTTCTTTCTATCCAACTTTGAAATATCTTCCAAAGAAAATTAGAGGGCAAATCGGACTTCTCTATCTGCTAGCCAGAGTTGCCGATACCATTGCCGATTCTAAACACGGGGAGACTGAAGAATTGCTGAGATTACTTCGAGAATACAATGATGTTGCCCAGGGTAGGTCAAGCGACTTACCAGATTTCTCAGATATTGCAGATATCCAAGAAAATGAGAATGAAGCAGAGTTACTAAGAAACGTGCAAGATGTTGTAAACGGATTAGAGGTATATTCTGAGGCAGATAGAGAGCGAATGTTAGAATGCCTTGACGTGATTGTAGGTGGTCAAATTTTGGATTTAGAGAGGTTTGGTCCAGCCAATGAAGGCGAGAGCATTTCGGCTCTAGCCGATAATGCAGAAATGGATGACTACACCTACAGGGTTGCCGGATGTGTAGGCGTGTTTTGGACAAAGATGACATTAGCACACATAATCTCATTAACGCATGAAAAGGAAGAAGAATTTTTCATGAAGGGTATTAGATTTGGTAAGGCTCTGCAGATGATCAACATTCTTCGTGACATTCCAGAAGACTTGCGATTCGGAAGATGTTACATTCCTGCTGAAGCTTTAGCAAGGCACGACTTGAAACCTGAGGACCTACTGGATGCTGGAAATATTGATTCTTTCAGGCCACTTTATGACGAGTATCTTGAAATCACAAATGATCACTTAGATGCTGCAGTAGAGTACATCAAAATGCTACCAGAAACACAGTTCAGATTGAAGGCTTCATGTATGCTTCCAGTACTAATTGGACAGAGAACTGTCACCTTACTTAGAGAAGGAAATATTCTGGATTCTAAAGATAAAATAAAAGTCACTAGGGATGAAATAAAATCATACGCAAAAAAATTACTTAGAGCGTTAATTATTCCTGGAGGAGTCAAAAGGCTACTCGAGAAGAACAAAGATACAGGAAGTAAAGAATAGTGCGGCTAGTAAATAGTCACTAACTTGTAATTTATTCTTGAATTATTTATGACAAATAAACCCGAATTTCAACATAATTTATTTCTAAAAATCAAATAAACAAGGTGAAATCATAATCCCAAATACGAAAATTTAGATTTTGTTATTCGCCCGTAGGGCGTACTGTGCAAACTACCATCACACTGATAAGTAAGGGGTTAAACATACTCACTGAGCGACATGCTAGAACGCCGTAAACCTCTCGACTTGCTCTTCCCTCTCAAGGGTGGTGCTTCGAAAGATGTTGGCGTCAAAAAAGAAGGAATGACTGCTGCACAAAGATTGCGTGCAGCTGTCAACTTGACTGCTGATGCTGTAAAAGCGGTCAGCCTTACTGCAATGGAAGCACTGAGAGAAGGTGCAGCATTCATTGGAATTGTGGGTGAGCAGGACGAACTAATCGACCCATTCCATCACCTAGATGCTCCAATTTGGGCAAGAGACCCTCCGGTTGAATTGCTAAAATTGGCATACTCATATTGTGAAGAATTAACAATGCGTGAGGCTGGAAATTTCTATCATTCTTTCAAGTATCTTCCAGAAGAACAGAGACTAGCAATGTGCGCAGTATACGCATTTTGTCGTAGAGCCGACGACATTGCAGATGGTGATTGGCAAGATCGATTCCCTGGCTCTCAAGGAGAAATGGACCCTGAAGCGGTTGCTTACCGTGAAGAATTAGAGAGCCTACAAAACAAGGACACAATACTACAGGAAGAACTGTACCTTGAGAAGATCACACAACTATTCTTCTTTAGAAAGAAATTGTCCACTTGTTATTCAGAAACTAGCAGCACGGACCCTGTATTCCTTGCTTTGAAAGATACCGTTAAGCGATACAATATCCCTAGAAGTGTGTTCGATGATTTGATTACAGGAATGGAAGATGACCTGTACAATAACAGGTATCGAACATTTGATGAATTGTATGTTTATTGTTACAGAGTTGCATCTGTAGTTGGTTTGATGTGCATTGAAATCTATGGATATGATGACCCTAGAGCGAGGAAATTCGCAGAATCTTGGGGAATTTTCATGCAGTTGACAAACGTCTTGCGAGATGTTGGAGAGGATATTCAAAGAAACAGAGTTTACTTACCTCTCAATGAACTTGAAGCCAATGGAATTACAGAACCTGAACTTAATGGAGATGTTGTATTGAATACAACATGGGAGCCATATATTCACCACTATGCTAAGCGTGCAAGAACTTACCTTGAAGAGGCTAAGAAATTGTTGCCTTTGCTACCTAGAAGAACACGATATTCACCTGCAGCAATGATTGCTTTCTATGACAAAATTTTGAAGCAAATTGAGAGGCAGCAAGGTGATGTATTCACCAAGCGTGTCAAGTTGAATAAATTCCAGAAACTGACTCTTGCTGCTGCAGTTTATCTGAGACACAGATTTATTCCAGGGTGGCTTAACCCGGTATGGACAGGATTATCCAAGATTGGACTACTACCAGATGTTTGATTGGAGTTGATAGGATGGAGATGCCATCCAAACGTAGATTGGCATTACTTTTTGGTGCGGGATTCATTCTTGCATTATTGGAGCCACTAATTCTACTAGCATTAGGAAATGATTTGGGTGGAGCATTTTGGCCAATGGCTAAACGTTCTTTAGAATGGACTTATTTCTTGAGAGAATTTCATTCACTAATTTTCGCATTCTTTCTAATTGCGATTCCATTTTCATATTATAGATCTAGTAAAGCTAGCAATTTGGAGAAGGTGATTGCAGTAGGACTAACTGGAATTATTTTCGGTTTATTATTGATATTTACATTGCTCAATCTTGCCTACTACAGAGATGCTTTCTTGTTGCTTCCAACCACCTATGGTTTCATCATTCTATGCAATGTACTGATTATTCGGGGTATTCCAGACAATCCATTCAAAGAAACCAAAGACAAAATCAGTAATTTTGCTCACATTATACTGGTTCTACTAGCTGTATGGCTAATCAGCCCAGGTATTACCGCTATGGCAGGATTATCTCCATCTCCTCCAAAACTGCAGATGGAAGATGGGATGTATGCTGTTCAAATCAATAGTTACGAATACCCTATGCCGGAAGAAGTTTCGAGTATTCAAGGAGATTACGAAGAAGATGTTGTTTTCTCAGTTTATCTTGCTCTCCCCAAAAATCATGATGGTGAAATGCCGCTAGCGATAATACTTCATGGATTTGCGAATCCTTTCTTTGAATCATATGTGGATTGGGTTGAAACATTAGCATCACGAGGAACTGCTGTAGCCTTCATCCAATATCCTTCAGATGTGATGCCACCTGGATATGATACATTCGAGTTGCACGAAGAAGACGGAATGTCAAACCATCCATATCACATTCCTAGAGCAGTAGCAATCAATGCAGCATTGGAATTTATGATTACATTGCTACCTGAAAATGTGGACCATGATTATCTTCTAGTTGGCGGGCATAGTTTGGGTGCTGGATACTCATTACTGGCTCTCGATTGGGCGTTGGAGAGGAATTGGGGTAATCAGGCATTATTTGTAAGCCTAGAAGCTCCATATGCGCGTCCTGTTCAAGAACATCTCCAAATCAATACATCAAGAATCCCTGAAAATTTCCTTGCACACATCGCAGTTAGCGAAGATGACATGAGTGTGTCAGAATGTTTTGGAGTCCATCATCAAGTACTGTTAGGAAATGGGGCACTATTCATTGAAGTCCCAAGCGATAGATACGGTTTCCCTAGAATGGTTGCAAGCCATTATCTTCAAGCGACAGAAGCGCATGATGATCTTGCAGATTGGGGATTTTACAGAAGGGTAGCAAGTCAATCTAATTGGCTAGTAGCAAGTTTGCAAGGAGATGAGGCAACAGAATCGGATTATAGAAGCCAATTGCTAGATTCTGATGAATTGCGTTACATGGGTGAATGGTCTGATGGTAAATCTGTAAAGCAGTTGCGCACTTATGCAAATGCGATTACAAGTAATGATTTTGACCATTGCCAAGATTGGACTGGGTCTTAATCAAGAGGTTCGAGTAAAGGCTTGAATTCCTGTGATATATCTTCCCAATATCAAATTGTGAATGTCATGAGTTCCTTCATAGGTTTTCACGGATTCAAGATTAGCCATATGTCTCATTACTGGATATTCATCAAGAATACCGTTAGCACCATGAATATCTCTAGCAACTCGTGCAATTTCTAAAGCGATGTCAACATTGTTCATCTTTGCAAGGCTAATTTGCTCATTGAACCAAGTTCCATCGTCCTTCTTTCTTCCAAGGTGATAAGCCAATAGCTGACCCTTGGTAATTTCTCTTAGCATCCAAGCCAATTTGTTCTGCACGAGTTGGTAAGATGCTATTGGTACATCGAATTGAATTCTGGATAGAGAATAAGTTTTGGCAGAATGGAAACATGCCATAGCAGAACCAAGTGCACCCCATGAGATTCCAAATCTAGCATTGTTTAAACATGAAAACGGCCCACGTAGGCCTTTGACATTAGGAAGCATTCTGTCCTTGGGTATTTTGCAGTCCTGGAAAACAAGTTCACTTGTCACACTAGCCTTTAGAGAATGCTTTCCTTTCATTTCAGGAGCGCTAAAACCTTCATCGTCTTTCTCAACAATAAAGCCACGAATCACGCCATCTAATTTTGCCCATACGATTGCAACATCTGCAATTGTTCCATTTGTAATCCACATTTTTGCTCCGTTTAGGAGATAGTGGTCGCCCATATCTTCAGCCTTAGTAATCATATCACCAGGATTGGAACCATAATCTGGCTCGGTTAAACCGAAACATCCAATCCATTCACCAGAAGTCATCTTTGGAAGATAATATTCCTTCTGCTCTTCACTACCAAAATCCCAAATCGGATACATTGCTAAAGAGCCTTGAACACTAGCGAATGAACGAAGACCAGAGTCGCCTCGCTCTAATTCTTGGCATATTAGACCATATGCAACATATGAGAGTCCTGGGCAGTCATATCCTTTCAGAGGTGCTCCTAGAACTCCCATTTCTCCAAGTGCAACTCGCCATTCATCTGGGAAAATTCCCTTTTCACAAGCATGCTCGATTTTGGGTAGAACTTCCTCATCTACCCAATCTCTTACCATGTCACGAATCATTATTTCTTCTTCTGTCAACAGTGACTCGATGTCGTAGAAGTCTAGACCCTCGAACGGCTCCATGATTGGCTGCGGTAGCAAGAGCCTCATGAAGGTTAGGGGATTATTGCTCATCTTTCTTATTACGGCTGAACAAATTTGCGTATTTCCGCTGCAACCACGGACTATTCCAATAAATCAATCCAATAAACACACCTGGGACACATAATGCTACTAGAAGGATCAGTATATTCGGAATTTCTCCATCATCTGCTTCACTTGCTGGCTCGAAGGAAACTATTCTTCCTTGGCTGGTAACCAAGAATCCCGAATACTGTGAATTCTCCCATGCTACAGCATAACCATCTCCGCCAAGTAACACATCTTCATCCGATGCGTTATCATTTGAAAACATCAAGAAAGCGTCTTGAGTATACTGATTCCATCTCACCATTCCCAGAGGGGCTAGTGCGATAATACTCGATGACTCAGAAGCTTGACTATCTCCAATCGTATCTCCTTCTAATTGACCCAAAATAATGATTTCACCTAACTCTGAATTACTTGAATCTAGAATGTCGATTTCTATAGAAGCGGCTTTGTTACCGCTAGCAAACCCTGTACAAGCGTTCATAGTTGGATCTTCACAACCAATGCCGACCCATGTGTGGTATCGTGAATTCGGTAGCCATGTGACTGTATCTGCCTGGTCGATAATAGCCACACCATCATTCAATGAACCTGCAACACAGATGTTTTTGTTCCGCAAACAATCAATATCTGTAATTCTCGAGGATGCTTCATTATTCAGCAGGGTGAAACCATCTGCATAATATTTCCATATCTGTCCATCATCAGTTCCCAAATATGCAACTGATGAGCCTGCAGTAAAGCGTATAGTATTGATATCTTTGCCAGCCATAGCGATGGAACCTTCAGCTTCGCCAAGAGCATAATTGGTTGAATTTAATCGCAATATTGTTCCATTATCACCAACAATTAGTGCACTCTTTCCACTAGGATGCCAAGTTGCATCGTTTAGTGAACTCATGGTCTCTTTTTCGAGCCGAATATCAGTGGATTCATCATCTGCATTGTTAGCGGACAACAAATGTGCATAACCGTCCTCTCCATAGATTAGTACTGAATTACCATCGGGAGAGATGGTACCACCGTTTACTCCTAGATCAAAATCTGCTAACTTCCTCTCTAAATCGAGGTTGACTGTAATCTCAGGAGATGCGCTGACCACATGTGATAACATCAGAATTGACAACAATGCTGCTAATCTGCGCATACCTCGGGGAGCGAGTGTTAACCAAAAAGGCCCCGCTTGTAACTACAGTTTCAAAGGTAGTCCTTATGTTCCTAATTAGTTTGGGAAAAGACATGGAGCGATTCGAGGTCAAGCGTGGAATTATCAAATCAATGGGTGGCAACGCAGGTTTAGCCAAGTTGGCAACAGAACATTTCAATGATGTTGAGGTAAATGCTGATGGCGTATTTACTGCATCTTTTGCAATTCTAACCAGTGTTACTGCAGAGTATACTGACGATGGCAAATTGCAAGTAGATGTTGAACAAATGAAGGGGGATGATTTGTCAAGTTTCCTATCTCAAGATGGTGGAAGAGAAAATGCAATGCAGTCAAGGGTACGTTGGTCTAACTTCCTAGACCAGGCAACCGGTTACTCTGCAAAGCAGCGAGGAGACAAAGCCAAAGAACAAGCAAAGAAGTTCTCAAAGGCTCGCTCGGCGATTAAGATGGCACACAAATCCATCGAAATGTCCTCTACTGTCACTCAAGAAACCATCGACAAAGCACATCAAATGATTGCTGAACTAGAGAAAATGATTGAAGAGGGTACTGCTCCTTCTGAAGGTAGAGTCAAGAAATTGAATGACTTGCTATGAGGCGATTGGATGTTTGATAAAGAGAGTCTAATCGAGAGATGCCCCAGAGTGGCTGAACTCGATGATTCTGCTTTGGAAAGACTAAATCTGATGATTGGATTCGTAGATGAATCTGTTGGAATTAATCACTTGGTAAATTGCATAGCCGATGGAACCTCTGCTAAAGGAGATGGAATTATCCGCTGCTATGTTGGATTCGAACCATCTGGAAAAGCACATATTGGCTGGAAAGTGATTTCTCTTCAAATGAAAAGAATGCTTGATGCTGGGGCAAATGTTTTGATTTTCTTAGCCGATTGGCACGCATGGGTCAATGACAAATTTGGTGGAGTAATGGAAGATATTCAAACTACTGCGACCTATATGGAAGAAACATTTCGTGCTCTCTTGGGCAATCCTCCAGAAGGAGAAGGCGCTGGAGAATTGAGATTCCTGTGGGCATCAAGTATCATGGATTCTGGCGACTATTGGGCTAGAGTTCTACGGTGTTCGAAAAACATGAGCCTAGCAAGAGTTCGCCGAACTTTCTCAATTATGGGTAGAAGTGAAGATTCATCAGATGGTGATTTGTCTAGATTTTACTACCCGGCATTGCAAGCTGCAGACATCTTTGAAATGGACATAGATGTGGCCATTGGAGGAATGGATCAGCGTAAAGCGCACATGTACATGAGAGATGTCGCAGATAGGTGGGGTTGGTACAAAGCAACATGTTTGCATACTCCTATCATATCTGGGCTCAAGTCATCAGGAGCGAGGATGGAATCATTCGATCATAAGATGAGTAAATCCGACCCGAGTGGTTCGATTCTTTTGCACGATGATGAAGCCAAATTGTCAAAGAAAATGCGTAAGGCATACCTTGACCCTGAGCAACCGGATTCACCAGTCTATGAACTCATCGAGCACATCATTTTACCAGAATTTGGAGAAGTCGTTGTAACTCCAAAACCCGAATTTGGCGAGCCTAGTACTTGGACAGACCTTGATTCTTTCAAATCAGCAGTAGCCGATGGAACACTCCACCCGTTCGATGCAAAAATGGGTGTTGCTGCTGGCCTTTCACGCGGATTATCAGTCGTTTCAGAGCATTTTGAAGCAAATCCAGAAACTCTTGAGCGAGTTAATCAATTAACAAAATGATTAGACAAGGTTCATCAACGGTCTTTTTGTGGGACGACCAACCCCCAAAGGGTTCGGGTGAATTTAATGCCAAATATCGTCGTCCTAGTAAAGAGAGTTCCAGACACAAATGCAAGAATTGTTGTAAACGGAGATAGAGTAGATTTATCTGCCGTAAAATGGGTAATCAGCCCATATGATGAATTTGCAATCGAGACTGCGTTGAAACACAAAGAGGCAGCTGGTGGAACAGTTACTGCACTAACACTAGGTCCTGCTGATTCGGACAAAGTTCTGAAAGACGCTAAAGCAATAGGTGTTGATGAAATTGTTCGCGTTTGGGATGATTCATGGAATGAACTTGATTCCAATGCAATACAGTCGGCGCTTGCCGAAGCCATAACTGGACTAGGGGCTGAAATTGTATACTGTGGAAAAACCGCAGCTGACACTGGTGCTGGTTCTACTGGCCCAGGTATTGCTGAAAGATTAGGTTGGGCTAGTGTGTCCAACATCACCGATGCATCATTTGGCGGAGGAATTACCGTAACAAGTCCTGTTGAAAACGGTTCAGCAAAGGTTTCAATTCCTGGAAATGCAGTGATTTCATGCGACAAAGGTGGAATAAAAGTTAGGAAGCCAAATGTCAAAGGAATCATGATGGCGAAGAGAGCACAAGTGAATGTAGTAAGCGCAGGTGCCCCATCACCGACTGTGACAATTGTATCTCAAACTCCACCACCTGCAAAGCCAGCAGGGAAGAAGTATGAAGGCGGCTCAGCAGCAGAAGAAGTCGCTAGATTGCTTAGAGATGAGGCAAACGTAATTTGAGGTGAAGTGAATGTCAGAGAGTATAGTTATAGCAGAAACAAACAAAGGAACTATCGCACCGGTTACCGCTGAATTAGTCAGTGCTGCAATCGCACTGGGAACAAGCCCAACCGTAGTTATCCCATGTGCTGATGCAGGGATCGCTGATGGTGCAGGATATGATGGCGTTAGCAGAACAATCGCAGTAAAGGGCGACTGTTTTGCAAATTATGATGCTGCATCATGGGCAGCTGCAATAGATGCCGCTGCTCCTTCGGGAATTATCATCGCAGCAGCAACTCCTCAATCCAAGGATCTTGCTGCAAGAATCGCAGCAAGAAGAGGTATTTCTGTCGTTCAAGATGTTGTTACAATCAATGGGATGAACTTGACAAGTCCAATATATTCTGGTAAAGCGATGCAAACCGTTGCATTATCCGGAGATGCTGCAATTTCAGTGAGAGCGAATGTGTTCCCTCCAGCAGCATCAAGCGGCGCAAATGTCTCAGTTGTGGACCAATCAGGAGATGTTGCTACCGCAGTTCAAGAAATAATCGCAAGGGCTTCTACTCGCTTAGATGTTGCAGAAGCAAACATCATCATTTCTGGTGGCAGAGGCATGGGTAGTCCAGACAATTTCTCTCACTTAGAGAAGATTGCTGATGTATTGGGTGCTGCTGTTGGAGCATCACGTGCTGCTGTTGACACATGGGAACAAATCCCACATTCAATGCAGGTTGGACAGACAGGAAAAACCGTCAACCCGAACTTGTATATCGCAGTCGGAATTTCAGGAGCGATTCAGCACCTTGCAGGAATGCGTTCTTCGAAATACATCGTTGCGGTTAACAAAGATGCAGATGCACCTATTTTCGCTCACGCAGACTACGGAATAGTAGCTACTTGGGAAGAGGCTCTGCCTGTCCTTGAATCTGCTTTGTCTTCGATGATGTCTTGATTACAACCAAGCGCCACGGCCTCTAAATCCGTCATTCAGGAATGGATTTGTTTGCTTTTCTTGTCCAATTGTGGTTAGCGGACCGTGGCCAGGGTGAACTATTGTGTCATCGTCTAATGGCCACAACCTCTCTCTAATCATTCGCAGTAACAAATCTAAATCCCCACCGGAATTAGGTAGATCAGTTCGACCTATCGAGCCTTGAAACAAGGTATCTCCCACAAACAAATGGTCTGGGCCATCATCGACAATAAGTCGAAGACTGCATCCACCAAGGGTGTGCCCTGGTGTATGTATGATTTCAAAATCCATACCTGCAAAGGTGTGTACTTCACCGTGCTCCCAGGTATTTTCTGCTTTAGCGGGCTCTGGTAGTGAGAACCCCCACCGACGTCCAGATTCTTGCGCTAAACTTTGCAAGAAAAAATCATCTTGATGTAACCACCATTCAAGCGAATAATGCTGTTTAAAATATGGAATATGACCACTGTGATCGAAATGTGCGTGTGTGTTAATCAGAGCAACGACCGTTCTTTTACCATCATAAGATCCCATCTCATTATCTGGTGAACCTATTCCAGAATCTATCCATTGGATAATTCGGTCGGAATCGCCTCCACCATCAATTATTACTGATTGACCATTATCGGTATTGGTGACAATACTACAACGTTGCTGCAAGGCAGTCACAAAGAATTGTGCTATGTGTGGAGAAGATGTCATCTCACTCAATCCTCACATCTATAGAGTCAGAAGACCAGCGCCCGTCTTTGTCTTTAATGCGTAATTCAAGGCGATGGTTACCTTTGTTGAGTTTTACTCTGACAACTGGATTGTCAGAAATTTCTTTGCCGCTGGAATCTACCCATGACCAGGAAGTTATTCTCTCCTGAGGGTCTTTGGTCTCACTAGCATCTAAAGTAACGATTGCAGTACCGTCTTCACCTGCATTAAGCGATTGATCTCCTCCTGCATCCGGCAACGGTGCAATGATTTCTTCAGCATCAAGAGATAATGCCAACATCAAATCATCCTCCTGCACATCGACAGTTTCAATTTCGATTTCATCATTGAGTGCATCCAGTAGATTGCTTGCATCGCTAATATCTCCAGCTTCGATACCCGCAAGTTCTTCCAAAGAAGTATTGTCTCCATACAATTCATCTGCATCGATTTCGATTGCCGGTGCCTCACCCCAATCATCTATCGCAGTCTCCTCTTGTATCAACAAACTTGGTTGAGCGTTTGAATCGATTAACACAACCGGTTCTGGATCTGTGTAATCGTTCTGATCACTGCCTGCAATCAGTACTGCAGAACCGTCATTGTTTACTGAGACCTTTTCTACCATGCCTTGGGTTTCAACAGCCCATTGCAAGCCTTCTTTGTTTACATTATGAAGATGAAACCAAGAGCCAACTAATGCTGATTCGCCTCTATCTATTACGATGTGAGCAGGATGGTTAAGTTCGGCAACAAGAGTTTCATCATACATTATTCCGCCCATGTCTAAGCCCATCCAAAGACCATCTATTGCAACTACACGGCGGTTAACATCATACCTCTTGACCAATTGTTGAGATTGCCAATGCTCAATCTCTAGTGCCTCTTCATCACCAGGGACTAGACCGTGTCCCTCTCGGGCTACTATCAATGTCGAATCATTCCATCCAATAGCGGTTATTCTCTCTCCGACATCTCCTCTCATCGGTCGCTCCCAGACCTTTTGGCCGTCAAGTAAGTAAATGCTGACTTTTCCTGATTCTGTAGCTATTGCAACCTGTGTTCCAACTGCTGCAAACAATACTGAACTCTCATTTATCGAAGAAATCTCACCTGATGAATCTATGATATGTGCCCTTCCTAATCCATCGATGGCAATAGCATGATCTCCTTTTCCAGATATAGAATCAATGCCTGTTTCAAATGCGGTTGATGTTATCTCTTTACCGTCTCTAAATATTTGCAAAGACTCACTAGTTCCAACGACCAAGTCACCGAAAGGAAATTCATACATGCAGGTAATTGAGGAGAGTGAAATTTCGTTTTCGCCAATCACCAACCTACCGTCAACTTGACCATATGACAAATTTATTCCGCTGGATACTGCAGTGATTCTGGCTGTCGCACTGAATTTGCTGACCACCGGTACAGTAAGCGCCATGTGAAGACCAGCAAGGCCATCATTCATGATACCCATGCATCCAAGTTCGGCATGCACAGATTCTTACTAGGCTTTCTAATATGATTGGAGAGTGCTTCGACCTCTGACTCTGTCCAACCACATAGGGGTTCTAAAGTCGAAAGGGGAACGGTCTTCACATCAGATTCCGGACGTTGAATCATTGATTCTCCTTCTTCTACCGAGATTCCAACAACTCCCCATGGATGCCTTTTCTTAACCTTACCATGCAAATCCAAGATTGCGGTTGCCCTCCCAAGGAAAGGATCCCAATCTCGTAAAATCTGTAGAAGTTTTTCATCACTACCCTCTACTGGAATAATTCGTGAACCTCGACGCATTATCAAAAATGTCGAAAGAAGTGATTCTTCATCTGTCACTCGACAAAGCACATCGCCCTGAACACCTGGTGGAAGCCCACCTGCTGCAATAATTCTCTCTCCTAATTGCCACACCTTTTCAGGCTCGAGAACCAATCTGACCCAAATGTCCGGGTTTGATAAATTGACTGACAGGTTTTCATCTTGTTCACACATGCACCTTCCAATCTCTCCACTATAACCTTGAGAACTGTAACTACCTTTGGGCCCAACTCTCTTGGTCCTAACGCCGAATGTCCTCTTTTGTCCTCTCAAGTTATCATTTTCTAGAATCGCCTTAGCAACCTTTGACGGTTCAATAACATCAGAAATCAACTTTGCTGGGTCAATTGCAACTACTCCTAGAACATGACTTAGCAAATTTTCTACATCTTCTGGTGGTGAATTACTTGTTACTACTTCCATTGATTTGATACTGTCTTGGATCAGTGACACTTGGTATTTTTTTGCCAAATTCTCCATATTATTGGACAAAGCCCTTTGAAATTGACGCCTAACTATTCTGCTCTTGAGTCCAAGCTCGCCATAGCGAAGTATCCAAGCTTGTTGCATTTCACCATCTCACTCATCATTATGTAAGCCGATTGTTTCAGCTGAAAGTCTCTTCACAGTCTTGGCAGAATCATTTCTAGCGGCCTCTAAAGCGTCTAGATAATCTTGAGTTACATTACCCGCTACATATTCGCCATTGAAACAACTAGCATCCCAAGATTGCTCACCATTGATGCTGGTTACTTCGATCAAATCTTCCAGAGTTTGGTAGAATAGTTTGTCCGCACCAATATCATCTCCGATTTCATCTATTGTCTTACCATTCGCGATGAATTCAGTAACGGCAGGCATGTCAATTCCATACACATTGGGGAATCTAACTGGAGGTGCAGCAGAAGCAAAGTAGACTTTGTTTGCACCTACTTCTCGTGCCATCTCCACTATTTGGGCAGAGGTTGTGCCTCTCACTATTGAATCATCTACCAGCAACACATTCTTGCCTCTAAATTCATGAGGTATAGCATTCAACTTACGTCGAACTGATTTCTTTCTCAATGCTTGCCCGGGCATAATGAAAGTACGACCAATATACCGATTCTTTACGAAACCTTCTCGGTATTCAACACCCAATGCTCCGGCCATTTGAAGAGCCGCATATCTGCCAGAATCCGGTACTGGAATAACAGCATCAATGTCGTGATTAGGGAATTGCTCGAGTATTCTTTCGGCTAATCTTTGTCCTTGATTCAATCGTGCTTGATAAACCGATATTCCATCAATTATTGAATCTGGACGGGAAAAGTAAACATGCTCGAATATACATGGTGAATGATGAGTTTCTTCGGCACATTGCTGAGTAAATATCTGACCAGCTGAAGTCAAGAAGATTGCTTCTCCTGGCTCTACATCACGTACAACTTCGAATCCAAGAGCGTGTATTGCAACAGATTCGCTGGCGACAACCCATTCCGTCTCCCCATCGATTTCTCTACTACCGAAAATCAGAGGACGGATTCCGTTTGGATCACGGAATGCAAGTATTCCATATCCCGAGATTAGAGATACACAAGCATAACCTCCTGAAATTTGCTTGTGTAGAGCGGCCACTGAAGAAAAAATCGAATTGACATCGACATGTAATTCACCATCGATAGCAACATTATGGGTTCTTGAATGTAATTCCATAGCTAGCAAATTCAGCAACAATTCTGAATCAGAGGTGGTGTTAACATGCCTGCGATGATCACTTGTTAGCAATTCTTTGATTTCATTAGCGTTAGTGAGATTGCCGTTGTGGGCTAGTGAAATTCCAAATGGATAGTTCACATAGAATGGTTGTGCTTCTGCTGCTGAAGAAGAACCAGCAGTAGGATAGCGAACATGACCTATGCCGATTGAACCTAACAAATTCTGCATATGTTTTTTGTAGAATACATCTTTCACCAATCCGTTAGATTTTCTAAGGTGATATCTGCCTTCATTCTCAGTCATCATTCCAGCAGCATCTTGTCCTCTATGCTGTAGGACAGTGAGCCCATCATACAACAATTGATTGATATGATAGCCACGCCTTCCAACGAGACCGATAATGCCACACATTTGTCTCGCCCAAACTAATCGAATCGCAGGGGCTTTACAGCCCTTTCTCTAAATCTGAAAAAAACTCAGGGTCGGCGAGTCTTCTTGGACCAGCGGTATGAACGCATTCTTGAAGTGGAACCATAGCCACATGATGCACAAACACCTTTCTGCTTGTGGAAGGAATTTTTACCGCACCTGCGGCAACGGATATGGGTGGTCTTCTGCCTCTTACCCATTGATGGAGTACCCTTGGACATGATATCACCTAACGGCTCGGCCACCAGCCCTCCCTTTATCAAACCGACGGGTCACAGAAATTCTACTCTTCTTCGAAAAGAACCCTTCTTTCCCGCCCGGTAATCATTGCAAATGTGACACCAATAGCCAATAATGATGCAAGAAGCATTGCTGTGCCGCTAACGAGAAGATGTACTACATTGGATAACATTTGAGCCCGCAATCCACTATTTGCTTCAAGCAATAGATCATCATTCGAAATTAGAGCCCAAGCAATTAGTATTCCAACTGCTAAAGCAAACATCATTCCAACAAAAGGAGCGAATGGGCGATGCCTTGAATCCGCATAGAAGAATAAATTTCCAATCAAGATAATCCCCATTATGACATAAGAGGTTAGAATCGCATTTCCAAATCTCTTGAATGATTCAGGATGGAAATCATTCTTCCAATCTCCAGTGATATTGATTGCAACTAGAACTAATATCGGTAAAAATGCTGCAAGTATTAGCAACCTCCATGAAGACTCTGATCGCTTCATTCTTCTTCACCTCCGATATGGCTTTCAGCTAAGGAAACGACATGCTTGATTTCTTCTTCAGTTGGCGGTAGTGAATTTTCTGGCAAAGGCAATGAATTTTCATAAGCCCATATCACCATAGCAAAGGCACCTATTGCTAGAGAAATTCCAACTATTGTTCCGAAAATATCNGCTGTGGCCAACCAAAGATAATCTCTGAATTCATCCGATGTGGTCATGTAACCGTCGAAAATCATCGCTGCNAGGGCGATCCCCGCCATAATTACGGAAAGAATTGCNAGACGGATAGATTCAGACAATCTGTTNTCCCCGTAACTAACCAATGCAACAGCAGACGCTGAACTCAGCGATGTTGAAAACAGCAAAAANGTCGGCCAGAACACAATCCAGTAAGGATTTACTTCATCGCCCCTCCAAAGAGGTGTTAAGTTGTACCAATGCATCAAACAGAAAATCAACAAGGATACTATAATCGCAATCGAGCCACTCCAGCGAGCAGTTGAGTCTAATCTCCCTACTGGCACATTTCCTCCGAATATCATTCCATGTACTCCGTAAGCCAATAACAACGAAGGCGCTAGAATGGAAAGCAGCAAATGACCTCCTGCAGTCGAATCTGAGGCTGGGACTGTCCAAGATGAAATCATTACCAGGAGCAATCCAACAACTGCGATTATTTTGCCAAGTGATTTGGCTTTCCCACTTATTGTTAGCCATACCCCTACAGGAATCAAACTTAATGGAATCCAAAACCAGATTGCGGCCTCCAACATTGAATCCATAAGTTGGACGGCGACATTATGATTTATGAACATCACCGGTAATCTTAGCCTCAGTGGGCTGATTCGTGATTTATGCTAATCCGTCACCACTAAATAGAGGACGCTAGTGGGCCGATTGCTCAAGGTGAGACTATGGTAAAGATGCCACGTCAAGTAAAGCGATACAGCCCTAGTGCTGGTAAGCATACAATGCATACCGTAGAGCGTGTCAAGAAGCGACGTGCTAGTGAACTAAAGTGGGGTCAGCGACGTTTCCGTAGAGTCATGGCAGGATACCGTGGTTTCCCTCGTCCAAAGCCAGATGGTCGTGAAAAGCCTACAAAGCGTGTAAACATCCTATTCCGTTGCACTGAAACTGGCAAGGCCCACTATGCTCCTTGCCAGCGTGCAAAGAAATTCGAACTTGTAGATAACTGAGGTGTAAATGATGTCTGGTAAGTTCCTAAAAGTTTCATGTCGAGACTGCTCCAGCGAGAGTATCATCTTCTCCCGTGCCACAATCCCAATCGCTTGTGCGGTTTGTGGTGCAACAATGACAAACCCTTCTGGGGGCAAGGCCCAGTTGGTCGGCTGCAGTGTCGTAGAAATCCTTGAGTGAATGGAGGCAAGTCCTCCATGGCCAAAGATCTTCTCGAAAACGGTCCTTCCGAAGGAGAACTAGTTGTTGCCTTAGTTCGTGAAGTTAAGCAGAACGGTGCTTACGTTGACCTAGAAGAATACGAAGGTATTGAAGGATTCATTTTCATTGGCGAAATTGCTAGCGGCTGGGTCAAGAACATCAGAGCATTCGTTCGTCCTGGTCAAAGATTGATATGTAAGGTTCTAAGAGCACGCAAGGACAAGAAATCCCTCGAATTGTCACTAAAGTCTGTTAGTGAAGAAAGAAAGCGAGATAGACTTGCACAGTGGAAGAATGAAGAAAGAGCGAAGCAACTTCTCAAAGTCTTAGCTGAACAAGTCGAATGGTCATCTGATGAACTCGCTGAATATCAAGCAGACTTGACAGAGTCATTCGCAACTCTATACGGGGCATTTGAAGAAGCAGCAAAAACCCCGGAATCACTGACTGAAATTGGATATGAAGGAGATTGGATTCCTGCATTCATCGAGATAGCAGTGAAGAATATTATTCCAGACACTGTTGAAATTAGAGGTCGCTTCACACTAAATGTCGAGCAATCTGAAGGAATTGAGGTTATCAGAGAGGCTTTGATTGCAGCAGAAAATGTATCTGACAAAGAAGCAGAACTAGTGGTTACATGCCATTATGATGGAGCACCTTCATACCGTATCGATCTCAAAGCGCCTGATTTCAAAACCGCAGAAGAAGCATGGAAGAATGCGACTAAAGCATGTATCGATGTTGTAGTTGCTGCTGGCGGTTCTGCTGAAGCAGAGAGGGAGTGAAATGGCTCGCCAACAAATGCAGAAATGCAAGGAATGTGGAGAATATTCTCTTTCGACCACTTGCCCGACCTGTGGAGGCATTGCACAAGCTGCAGCACCCATGAAATGGTCTCCAGAAGATAAGAGAGCTCACTTGCGTAGAAAACTCGAAGGAGTAGAAGAAGACGGATGGGCTCAAACACTTCCAACATTGGCTTCTAGCGAAGAAGAATGATGCGAATCATTATACCGCGTCAAAATACGCTGGACCTTTCATGGGTGTACTCATCGACTGGATTTCACAGCCCCAAACGGCAGGTGGCCTACTATTGGTTGCCATGCCAGGGGTTGGGGATGTTGGTAAATTAGCGGTTGATGCCGTCAACACAGAATTGGATGCAGAACCCATTGCTAGAATCATACACCCAACATTACCTCCATTGGCCAAATTAGATGAAAATGGATTACTTGCACCTCCCCACATACTCCTTTCTAAAATTGAAGTAGATGGCAGAGTGGTATTCACTCTAACCGGTGATGCACAGCCAATGACTGCGGAAGGACAGCATGATATGGCAGTTACAATTCTTGATTTGTTTGAAGGAGGAGAGGTTTTGGTTCTGGCAGGAATGTCTGCGCCTGCTGAAAGGAAAGAAATTTTTTCAGTTACTAGTTCATCTAAATATAGAATTGAACTAGAATCCCAAGGAGTGGATGTTCGTAGAGATGAACCCAAAGCTGGTGTAATCGGTATGGCTGCATTGATCACAGCGATTGGACCGGTAAAGAATGTCAAGACATCGTGTACAATTGCAACAACTGTAGGAAATTCTGCAGACCCTGTAGCCGCACAGTTGCTACTTGAGACCATACGTAAATGGTGGTCATTGCCTTTACCAATTCCAATCGATGCTACTGAGAGACTCGCAGCCAAACTGAAAGAAATACACCCTGATAAGGCTGAAGATTTGATTTCAGAGTTATCAGAATCTCCTGATTCAATCTACATGTAATCAGCCACCAGAACTGACTATTGTCAGATCTAGTGAAACATCTGCATTCAGGATTGTAGTATGTGGCAACACTATGTCTTTGTGACTCACGATTACTGTAGAAGGATGTATTCCAATCTCGATTAGAGCTTGCTTTACTGTAGAACCTGCCTCTAATTCAATGACATGGTCGTGGCCATGACCCTTCAGTGCAATCTTCATCGCTCCACCCGAGTGACATCACGCTTATGATGGTCGTGCAGGTGGGCGGCTTGTCAGCCGAGATCGCATAGCCCGGTATTGCGGTGGATTCGAAATCCACTGTCCCTTGGACGCGGGAGTTCAAATCTCCCTCTCGGCGCTTCCTCACCTAATGCTTATTCTGGAAGTAAAATACCACTGCTTTGAGTTCGCTTGTGGGCTATTTTACGTTTCAGATTAACACCGATGCCTACTAGAGAGAATCCTATCGGTAAAAATGCGAAATTACTGATCAATATTTGTGTATTGTAAGCATCATACTTGTCTCTAATTTCCTTGCAATCCCAATCGCCAGGCTCATAGTAATCAGCGCCTAGAGAGACGCAAATGAATCGCTCTTCAGCTGTTACTTGATTCCTAGTTGCAAGCATATTCGTAAACGCTGAGACGGCGACAAAAAGTATCAACAAGATTACCCAAAATTTGATTTTCCTATCATATCGACTAAGAATCAAATTATCTTCAGCCACTTGATTATCAGATACAATTTCATCTGGTTTTGTGAAGAGTAGATTGCCTCCTCTCATATCTCATACTAAATATACAATTAATTAAAGAAAACTCCGGATTATTGGAATTAATCCTCTGCTCTAGATATTACATGGATTGTGCTACCTTTCTCTAGGTTGGCTTTCACATCGACTGCCCAGGCATCTAATGAGACGTTGAGAATTGCAACCTCATCACCTTGCTTGAGGGTGTTGTAGATACTTGGCCACGCATTATCCCAGCCCTCAACTGTCACTCTACTAGTTTTATCCAAGATAACCAATCCTTTGCGTGCCCATGGTTTTCCAGTCTTACCAATACCAGACTTGAATGTTGTATAAGCGACTCTGCCAACTACATTCCACCTGGCTCTGAAATCGAATAGGCCGATGTCTCCCTCTTCGCTATGATCTGCTTTTTCAACTCGAGCATAGGGGTCGACTTTGAGTTGTAACTCTCCCTTCCAATTGGTTGAAGGAATTACCCCGACTAGACGCAGAGTGTCTCCTTTCTGAACTTCTTCAGGATAAGTAAGCACCCCTTCACTTTCTTCTGCAATGATTCTAACAAATGCAAATCCACCATCTTGTTCTATTGTGATATTTGGTGGCTTATCTGGAACATTAGTAACACTGAATGCTTCACAGAATATGTTGACTCTAGGAACCAATTCATTGAATGGTGTCAAATCATATGTCTTGAGGTCCCCAGGCGGCTGATGAACTCCTCCACTTGGCAAATCATCATCACCTGTTCCATTAGGGCACAATCCCGTCCAATCACAAGTTGAGCAGCGAGATTCTGAAGGATCTTCTTCCTTAACCCCGCCTTCCCCATATCCTCGAAGTAGCCTTGGAATAGGGGGGCAATCTTCGATTGTAACCTCGATGCCCTTGATTTCTTGCCACAAATCGTGAAGTTTACTTTCCAATTCCGATGCTTCTTGCGCGGAAGGGACTGCAACATTCTTTCTGACACCAACCCCAAGATACCAAACTTCTAGATTATCAGGGATTTTACCTTCATGAGTAATAGACCAAAGCATTGCATAAATGCGCAACTGCTCAACATAATTACCACTTCTATCTCCACCACCCCTACTGGCTTTGAGATCCATGATTCTGATTTTGCCACCATGACGGTAAACTAGGTCGTATTCACCTTGGAACCAGTGGTCTGGATGAACTACATTCAATGAAAATGGTTCTGCATCTGGGTCTACGAACCATGGCCTAGCTATTTCCCATGCCTCCACTAGAGAGCATTCTCCTGTTCTGGCTAGAGGGTGCGGCCCTGAGTTTTCTCGGCCATCTGGTGCTGGAATAGCATGATTGACACCGTTACGCCAATCGGATAACTCCGTTTTATCAACTGTATCTCTACATTGGATAACTTCATCCATATGCATTCGTAATGCAGTTATGCACATATCTCGATATGCATCCATTGAGTATTCATGCCAATTACCTGCTTTACGGGCATTTTTGGACCATTCCTCATGCATTTCATCTCTGATTTTGGGCCAATGAATGTTAACTCTAGATTCGCACCAAGTCATGAAATCATTTGGCAACTCATCATCGAATAGAGGTAGTAGGTTATCAGCACCATTCGACATTACATCCAAAGGGGCTGAAGCGAATACTAAACCTGGAGATTCCATTAGAACCCTACATACACATTCTTCAACAGCTCTCCCCAAGAATAGAGGAGGTGATTGCGGGAATTTTAGTCTCATCTTATTTTGATAATACCACAACCTGGGGCAATCATCCCATGTGTTTGCTTGTGAGGCTGAAAGCCGGTTAAAGCGACCAATGTCATCGGTCACGGGGTCCGCACTTCGCACTGGCATGAATTAGCAAGCCCGTGATGGATTCTATTCAAGGCTTCGATTTGATTTCAATTCTAGTTGTCCGAGAATCGATACGTAATTGCACCAATCCTTCTCTCCAACCTAACTCTGCAGAAGTCAATTTTACTACGTCACCTGGTTTAATCGAGAGCATAGTGCCGTTTATCGCTGAACCGAATGCAACCACTTCAGCGACTCTCTCTCCGTCCCATAAATGGAAAGACATCATCGACCACGGACGACCATCTGATCTTCGACCATCACGCTTCGAACATGATAGAACTACACCCATTACATTGGCTTTAGTCCTCAACATGCCCATGCGAGTTAACTTCTTTTCAGAACTTGCTTCTATAGAGGAATTCTCATCTAAATACAAACGGGGTTGTCTCCTCCAGACCCCAGGGAGAGCTCCCGTGATAACTACGTCATCTTGTGGAGATTCATGCATAGCAGGATAAGAACCAGGTTGGCTCTCTTCTAATGTCACCATCTTATCTCCTGCTTGAATCATAGCACCTAGAACCATCTCGCCGTAATGATTCGGCAATGGTCCCCAAGCGCCTTGCAGTCTGCCTTTCACATTCACTCTAGATGGTATAGAAGACAGCGGTTCGTATGGCCTAGTTATTTCTGGTGAATCAAACTCAACTTGAGTGACAGAACACCAATAGCACCCTCCTGCTTCTCCATCGCAGGGAGATTTTATTGGGAACGAATTGTCATTGTTCCATTCCTTCATCTCATCATGAATTGCCCTATACTCATCCGTTGAGAGTGGTTTCACTTCGACAACCTTACGCAAACCATTGCTAAGATACCATCCTTCTAGACCATCGCATGTCGATTCGTGGGTTTCATTCCAAAGCCATGCATAGAAATTCAACTGATCTGGTAGGGAAGAGGCGAACTTACCTTCACCATCGCCCATCTTAATGTCAATGATACGTACTTTACCATCCCACCTTAACACTAAATCACATTCACCTGCAGCCCATTTATCGCTATGGTACATCCTCTGAGGTTCAGGGTTTCTTGGATCTTTTACCCACGGCCTAGCGATTTCCCAGGCATCCTGCCAAGTAATTTCTTTACTAAACTGGTGAGGTTCGTCTTTCCATGCAATCATGCTATTCGCTTTTTCTGGCTGAGTGAAATGCGGCGGAGAATCCCAGCAAGGTGCTGGAATCTCGAACTCATGTACCCCTCCTGCGGACTCAAAACAGGCCTGGACTTCTTCTAGTTGTAATCTAATTCCGTTTTCTAGCATTTGAGAAACATTCTCAATGTCAAAATACTCATCGAAATCTCCTTTGTTCCACATAGCATCTTCAAAGGTAGATTTACCCTTTTGTAATGCTTTAGTGGCGTGTTCTTTGATTAAACTGTGACACCATTTCTCTAAATCGTTGAATGATTCAACCTTTGGAGCTCTATGCATCAAAATTGAGCAGAAAGCATCCTCCACTTCTATTCCCATTACTTGGTGAGAAGAAAGGGGGCCGCGCAAACCTATTCTGTAGTTGAGAAACCATTGCTCCTTGCACCTTCTAAATGTCGTCAGTGATGATGCAGACAATCTCCCCCTAGCCCTACCTATCGATTGTGCTTCGGGAGGGATTTGTGCTGGCATCTACACACCTCAGGAATCGAATGAGTAATAGTCGCCTTTACCACGTTGCTCTCTGTCCTTGCGACTCGAATTTTTGTTTATTCTAGGACGTTTTGAATCATGATCTCGGCGGAATGTAACATCGACTCCTTGAAGGAAACGATTCATTCCAGCTCGTAACTTGAAGGGACCTTCTGCCATCCCGGTTTTACCACCTTCTCCTTCGAAAACCAATAGAGAGTCTGAAACAATATCTATGAAATATACGTCATGGTCAATCACAAACGCTGCTTTTTCATTTGATTCCATTGTTTTTCGAATTGCTTTAGCAGCCTGCATTCGAGCATTAGCATCCAAATGTGCACTCGGCTCATCCAGTAGATAGAGATCGGCCTCTCTGCCCAAACAAATTGCAATAGCGACAGCCTGAGCTTCTCCGCCAGAAAGGTTGCATACTTGCTTTGTCAATAAATCATCAACCCCTAAGGCTCTAATTACATTTACACTATATTCTCCACTTCGCCACTTAGTTCCTACTTCAGCATTCAGCCAAGTCTGGACATCACAATCCATCTCTGTATCTATATGTTGAGGCTTGTAAGAAATAGATGCATCTTCAGTTACCCATCCTGCATCGTATTCGTGTTCGCCTGCTAATATTTTGATCATAGTTGACTTACCTGTTCCGTTTGGACCTACCACTCCTACAACTTCAGATTGGTGTACCTTTCCATCAGCTGTTTTAAGATTGAAATCCCCTAATTTTTTCTCCAAACCGCCCCAAGTAACTACAGGATTACCAAGTTCATTAGAACGATCGTTATGAGTTTTGAATTTGATTGGTTTATCACGAATCCTGACATTTTGTTCGACTAAGAATCCATCAAGGTATGCATTAATTGCCTGTCTTGTAGAACGAGCTGGAGTAAATATTCCGAATGCTCCTTTCTTCCCATATACAATATGTACCAAATCAGCAAGAACATCTAGTACTGCCAAATCGTGTTCAATGACAATTACTCTAGATTGTTCAGATAATTCTTGAATGATTTTCACAATTCTCATACGCTCGTGAATATCTAGGTAAGAGGATGGTTCATCAAAGAAATAAACATCTGCTTTCTTTAACAAAGTCGCACATATTGCAACACGCTGAAGTTCTCCACCAGACAACTGGTCAAGATTTCGTTCCAGTAAATGGTCGATTCCAAGTTTTGTAATCATCTCCTGGTAAACGCCTCTTTCGTCAACTGAAGAGAGCAGTTGACCAACTTTACCTTTTACAGCCTTTGGAATATGATCTACATATTGAGGCTTGAGTGCAACCGTTACATTCGAGTTGCTTACGTCGATTAGGAAATCTCTCAACTCTCCACGAGGTAGAGTTTGAATTACATCTTCCCACCACAATTCATCTGCTTCAAAGTCCCCAAGGTTTGGAATTATTGAGCCATTTAGAATGTTGAACGCTGTTGACTTGCCCATACCATTTGGACCTAATATTCCGACCACTGATTCTCTTGATGGAGTTGGTAACCTGAATAATCTGAATCCATTCAATGAATATCTATGAATTAAGTCCGTTTTCAATTCCGCAGGTAGGTTAACCACGACTACAGCACCACCTGGACAGTGTTTTGCTCTAACAAAACAAGGAGGACATGCGCTTTCCAAAATTTTGAATTTATCACCATTCATTTGAATGCATTCAGCGCCACATGACCCTGCCCATTTCTTTAGGTAATCATACGCTTCGCTTTTTGGCTTGCATTTTTCTTCGATAAGAACTGCAATTCGCATATATTTCCCCTCCAGTTAGTCGTTGGATACAATGTTCATGAATCAGCCGGTAGTTATGGCAATAGAATGCCAATTAGCAATCAACATAGATCTTGCCAATGGCAAGATAGTCTCAAACAAGTCCTTTGATGTGTTCGTGTCCACGAATCAGCTTGGTTGTACACGGAGTTGGGAACTTCATGCTAGCCTTGCGCAATGCATCCTTTGCAACCAGATAGTGTTCAGGTGTGAACTGAAGTGAAATGACTCTTTGACCACGCTTTACCCTTGCAGCGGTTCCTACATTCTTTCCGAAGGCACAACGCATTCCTTGAGATACACGGTCAGCACCTGCACCAGTAGCCTGCTTGTTCTCACGTAGAACGTGATGTGGGTAGGTGTGGATACGTAGAGCGTAATTCATTGCGCCAGCGGCATTTCTGATGGTAGCGTTAGAAATAACACGGGCTGCTTCTAGAGCAGTGTGTCTAATCTGACAAGACTCATCTGCGAAGAGATTTAGTTCCATTAGGAATTCTCCTGTTTCCGCAGCACGGCGATTGCCGGCGTAGAAATTTAGAATACGATTGTTCGGAACACCACCGATATACTTGCGTCGGGTATATGCAGGACCTTTGAGTCTGCGGTACATCTTTGCGGGCTTGCGTGCCATGCTTGATACCTCCGGGCGAGTTTGCGACCCACCGTCCCTATATGACCATACCGATGCAAAACAGAAAAGTCCCCGAAGGGGAAAGGTCATGGATGGAGCACTCTTAGGGGAGTTGATGTCAGGCTGGCGAAGACTCCTTGAAGAGGAATCTGAACACCAGTGGCTATCTTTCGCAGCGTTTAGCATAATTGTGATTATTGGCGCTGTGTTAATCGATTGGTCCAGTGAGTTATCAGGAGTACATGACGGCAGCACTCTAGATGTTGATGGCATTGTTATGGATTCTACAGGCGATTCAATTCTTTACCAAGAAGATGACGGGATTAGAATAAACCACAATGAAACGGTATTTGGTGCGCCATATGCTACTTGCCTTGAGGAGTATCGTGGCATGATACTTGCTTGCTTGGGAACTGAAGGAATGCTAGGTTTCATCGGAGATGGAAGTCCAGATTGTGACGAGTCTTGGTGTCAATTTAGTATCGGTGAAAACATTACAGCAAACCAAGTATCAGGCAATGGTTTAGACATCCTTATGGTGGTACAAGAAGGAACAAGTAACTCTCTAGCAGCATTTAGATTCGGAGATTCAAACCCTGAACCTGTGGTTTCCGACCATGAAGGAAACATGCATCTTGATGTCATTACACCAACTGAAGAAGGATGGTTTGTAGGAGGTTCATGGCAAGCACCCGCTAACTGGCTGGGCTCTAATCCAACCTCGCCGCCAATGTATGAATTGGTTCTGCATGTGACTTGGGATGGAATAAACGCACCAGCAATTGAAATCGTCCACTTAGGCAATGAAGGTACAATTCATGGAATATTCGCTACGGATGAAGGATTCATTGCAGCAGGTACCTCGGATACTGTCTCCATCAATGATGGCGAAATAGAACCTTTAGGAATTTCTAGTTATGCAGCTATAGGAGATAACAATGGCGACGTGTGGCTATTCGGCGGAATAGGTACCAGTACCATTGCAATTATTTCAGACGGACAGATAAGCATTGAAAAATTGCCTGAGCCGCTAGATCTTTTGCCATCATTTGCCACTTGCGATGAAGATGGAATTATTTCAATTCATGGTTCAGATAGTTCAGACAACCCATCTGAATTGTCTATAGATAGTAATGCACGGAGTTCATTTACTAGCCTGAGAGGTATTCTGGACCTGGGTTTCATATTAGTTTCATTACTGATATTTTCAATTATGGGCTGGAATATTTCCGAGGCTATACGTAAGGGCGAAGTTTTCTGAAACATTTACCGAACATTCCGTAGGAATGAACAAATCTCAAGGGCATCATTTACGAACCCCCTTCAAGGTGTGTACACCCTAGCGCAAGCAATGGAAGTGTCCCGATGGCGAAAAGAGGAATGATGGACCAGTATATGGACATCAAGACAGAACATCCTGATTCTGTACTATTTTTCCGCATGGGCGACTTCTATGAGCAATTCCATGATGATGCAGTTGTCGCTTCAGAAGTCTTAGGATTAACTCTGACTAGTAGAGACAAAAAGGCATCAAATCCGATCCCTATGGCTGGTTTCCCTTGGCATGCATTGGAGGATAACCTCAGACAGATGCTGCAAGCAGGTCACAAGGTCTGCGTAGCAGAGCAAGAAGAAGAACTTAGAGAAGGAGCTAAGTTACTAGAAAGGGTAGTAACCAGAATTTACACTCCTGGTTCACTATACGAAGAGAGTCTGATTGGGACTGATGAAGTTGCAGGATTAGCAGCAATTTCTCTCAAGGGTGATGGTTTAGGAATCGCAATTCTTGATGCTTCGACCAGTTATGTTTGGACTGTCGAACACCATGGAGATGAAAGATGGTCTCGACTCCTAGATGATTTGCTGAGAAGTAATCCGAAAGAATTGATTTTTTCACCTAGAGACGCTGATAGAGAAGAATTAAGGCAAGTAATTTCACAAATTGATGGTGTAACACTTTCACAGCACAGCACATCGAAAAGAAAGGGACAAGATGCCCTAAAAAATATCCTCGAAGTTGCCGACTTAGGCCACATCGACCTTGGAGATTCCCCTTTAGCAATGGATGCTGCAGGCCTAGCTGCAGATTACCTTGCAGCAATGCACATCGTTGATTCAATTGACTTTAGAGAAATCGAAATAATGCGGCCTGAGGGAAATATGATAATCGATCAAACTACTCTCCGCAACTTGGAGTTAATCCAAACCTTGGCAGGAGAGAAGGAAGGTTCCTTGTTAGGCGCAATAGACAAATGCCGTACTTCAATGGGTAGAAGGACACTCAAACAATGGTTATTGCGTCCTTTGGCAAACAAAGAGAAAATAGAGGAAAGACAAGATGCAGTTGCATCTCTAGCAAGATCTTCTAGGCGCTTAGACGACTTACGTAACAATCTCAAAGGCTTGAGAGACATGGAGAGGCTAGCAACTCAACTTTCTTACAACCGTTCGGGAGGGCGTGATTTAGTTGCAATCGGCTTAGCACTGGAAAGGATGCCTAGGTTAAAGGCACTCTGCCTGGAAGTCGACGACTCTTTACTAAACAAATTATCTCAAGATTTAGATGTTTTAGAAATGATGAGAATAGATATCCAAGCGAATCTCAATGACGAGCAGCCTCTCTCATTGCGCGATGGTGGGATTATCAGAGAAGGAATAGATACCAAATTAGACGAATTGCGAAAGGCTGCTGCAATAGGCCACAAGTGGTTCAAAGACCTTGAAATTCAAGAAAGGGCTCGATTAGAGATTCCATCACTGAAAGTCAGACATAACCGTCAAATCGGCTGGTACATAGAAGTCACTAAGACGCATTTGTCTAAAGTTCCTGAAGATTGGAATAGAAGGCAACAGATGACCAATGGCAACAGATATGTCACTGAAGAATTAGTTGAATGGCAGGACAAATTAGTAACTGCTGCTACCAAAGCCAATGCTATCGAATATGACATGTTTAGAGACCTGAGAGATAGGTGCAGAGAAAAATCCAGAACACTCGGAATCATTAGTTCCTGTGTGGCTCAAATCGATGTATTGCAGTGTTTTGCTGAAATCGCAAGAAATCGATCATGGACTCGACCTACAATTTCCGAGGATGAGAGATTGATTTCCAAAGGCCTACGTCACCCTGTTTTAGAGGCGCAGAGTGGATTCGTACCAAATGACCTCAGGCTGGACAAGAATCGTCGTTTCTTACTAATAACTGGACCGAATATGGGAGGGAAATCAACCCATCTTCGTTGTGCTGCTCTTCTATCGGTATTAGCACAGGTTGGTTCATTTGTTCCAGCAAGTAGTGCACAAGTAGGAATGGTTGACAGAATTTTTACCCGTGTTGGGGCATCCGATGATATTCGCAGAGGACGCTCAACATTCATGATGGAAATGATGGAAGTCGCTCATATTTTGAAAAGAGCAACTGAAAAATCACTAGTTCTATTGGATGAAATCGGTAGAGGTACATCTACCTTCGATGGTTTATCTATCGCTTGGTCTGTTACTGAAGACATCTGTAAACGAATTGGTTCGAGAACTCTTTTCGCAACTCACTATCACCAACTTATTGGATTGGAAGGAGAAGCTGAAGGACTGGTCAATGTTCATGTTCAGGTTGCAGAATCAGATGGTGAGTTAAAGTTCCTACACACTGTTTCTGACGGACCTTGTGACGACTCATATGGAGTCCAGGTGGCTGCTTTAGCAGGATTACCAAGACATGTGGTAGAGCGCTCTAGTGACTTGTTAGGATTCCTAGAACAGCAAGCGCACGGTGCTAAGGCTGGGGAAAAAGGAGCACCGACTGCTCGAAGTGTAGGCCAATCTTCTCTCCTAGGTTTTGTTGGACAACCGCAAGTTAGAGTTGAAAAAGACGCTTTAGGTGAAGCATTGAAGCACGCAGTTTCTAGCATAGACCCTGATACAATGAGCCCAAGACAGGCTCATGATGCACTGTACCAACTGTTGAAATTAATGGAGGGTGAAAAATGATTCAGCCCTCTAGAATAAAGCAACTAGACGAGCGAACAATCGGTCATATTGCAGCCGGAGAAGTTGTTGAGAGACCAGCCCAAGTCGTAAAAGAATTAATCGAAAATTCCATCGATGCTGACTCTTCAAGAATCACTATTGAAATTGAGCGAGGAGGATTTGATTTGATTCGAATTACTGATAATGGCTCAGGAATTCATGAACAGGATTTATCGCTCTCTCTAGATAGACATGCAACAAGTAAACTTTCGAGCGAAGAAGACCTAGCAGCAATCGGAACTTTAGGATTCAGAGGTGAGGCTTTGGCCAGCATTGGAATGGTTAGCAAACTCTCGATTTCGAGTAGACCACTCGGAACCGAAGGACGAAAAATCGTCATGGATAATGGAAACAAGGGTAAAATCGAGCCTGCAGGAGTTGCAGAAGGAACTTCGATAGAAGTTTCTCATATCTTCGCAAATCAACCCGCAAGACTCGCTTTCCAACGCAGGCCCGCCACTGAAACAAGTAAGATTGTCGATGTTGTTGTTTCGCACGCAATCAGTCATCCTGAAGTTGGATTTAGGTTAGTCAGTGATGAAAAAACGATTTTGGAGGTTCCTGCAGTAGATGAAATGGAAGATCGCTTGTATGACGTACTAGGCAGGCAAGCTGGAAAAATGATTCAGATTTCTGAACCTCCTGGAGATTCAGATGCTCCAGGTGATGAAAACTGGTCTGGATGGATCTCAACCCCTGATATTACTAGAGGCAAGGGCGATGAAATTCATATTTTGATTAATGGAAGACCAGTTGCAGCACAACCTTTCCTACAATCTATTCGCAGAGGATATCGTACAAGATTGATGCAAGGTAGGCACCCAGTTGCAGTATTACTTCTTGATTTGCCTCACGACGAAGTAGATGTCAATGTCCACCCTACCAAAAGAGAAGTTCGATTAAGAAATTCTTGGCGTGTTTTAGAGAGACTTGAACGTAGTATAGCATATACCCTAGAATCTACACCGACAGAACCCGAATCTAGTGGTGGAATAACTGGAATAACATCTTTAGCACCTGAGACTCAAGAAAGGAAAGTTGTAGAAAAACCTGCATGGGCACAAACTGCTCAAATTTCTCTTACTGGAGATAAACCAATTGATGTGAAGCAGAAAGAAAAGCCTCGACCAATTTCAAAATCAGAGTCATCTCAAACCACTATTACAGGAACTGAAGCGATTTCTCCTGCCTTATCGATTGCCGAAAGAGAGTTGCATAGGCACGCCGGCCATGACACTGAAGATATCGACAACACTGAACCTCTAGGCCCTATAATCAATGATTTACCTGCAATGGAACCTCTTGCTCAATTTGCTGATTCGTATATTTTAGTTCAAGCAGAAGAGGAATTACTTCTAATTGATCAGCATGCATTGCATGAGAGAATTCGATATGAGAGATTGAGGCATGATGAAAGTCTTTGGCAGGCCCAAGAAAGAATCACTCCAGTACCCCTAGACCTAGATGCAAGACAAGTTGCAAGATTGGAAGCGAGGATTGAAGATTTAACAAATATTGGATTTGTAATTGAAAAGAAGGCTGCGGGATTTTCTATAACTAGTGCCCCTGCTCTCCTATGTGCGAACGAATTGGAGCCATTCATGCATGATATTTTACTAGATATGAGTGAAGATGGAGCTCCTCTGGAGACCATTGAACAACGCAAGGACCACCTAGCATTCCTGAATTCGTGTAGAGGCGCTGTAAAAGCAAATGAAAAACTGAATTTATCACAAATGCGAAGACTACTCGATGACATGCGTAGAATTCCAAACCCTTGGGCTTGTGTTCATGGTAGACCTACTGCGATGAGAATCCCATTGAATGCTCTTGACCACCATTTCGGACGTCATGGTTGATCTTTGACTTTCAAACCAAGGCCAATAAGCTGTTCTAAGTAACTCGGCCATGCAACTTTATGCAAATCAGCACCTTCTATTAGGCCACCACATATTGATGCCAAAAGAATCGCAGTCATCTGAATTCGATGGTCNCCATATGTTTCAACTAGGCCATCTGGCCTAATTGGAATTTGGCCTCCAGAAACAGAAATTCCNCCCTCATNTATTGTTGAATTAATTCCAAATCTCGAAAGTAATTCNACAGTTTTAGTAATCCGATTTGATTCCTTGAAAGCGGCGTGCTTCGCACCACTAATTGTACCTCCTTCACCCAATGCTAGCCAAGCAGCCATAGGAGTGATCAAATCATTTGAATCACGTAGGATAGTGTTCTCAAGGTCATGCCCAATAAGATCCACAGAATCCGGTTTATTCTCAACTTTAATTCCTGCTAATTTTGCAAAAGCCATCATCGAAGCATCAGAAGGTATGACTACATCTGGGCATTTCACACTCCATGGAATCCCAGGCTTTTTTGCACCTGTTTGCTGGCACAAATCCCAAGTTAATTTCGAATGCTTTCGGGACACTGCTTCTCCATTTGTTTCAATAGAGAAGCCCTTGGTTCGCGGAGTCATTAACATTAATGCAGAGTGGAATTGTGAGGTTTTTGAAACATCGATAGTTACAGAATTAGCATCAAATGGCCCGTTTAAATTTAGAGGATACTCAGATTCATTCGAAGCAATCTTAGCACTTATTCCTAAAGATTTTACCAAATGTAAGGAACTCCTTGCTCGTAGGCTTGCATCACCATCGATAGTTACTGGGAAATCACATGTTGCTGCTTGAGCGATCAAAAATCTAAGTGCTGTTCCACTATTTTTACAATCTAGAGTTTTACTTGAAGGTTTGAAATCACCTCCTGTCATAAATTGCCCATCCCAAGTAATTCCCAATTGAACTAAACAATCAATCATGGCTTGGACGTCTTCCCCAATCTCCCACATTTCAATCTTAGTTGGTGATTTATCCATACTTGCTAGGGTTAACCAGCGCATTGAATGGCTCTTCGAAGGAGGTAATTTTAGTGAACCTGAGAGAGTGCTTGGCTCTATTTCAAGCACATTTCCCATACCGTGTTTAGCGGTAGTACCAGGCATTGTCACCCCTCCCATGTACTCAGCCAAGGGGCATTAGGAGAAGAAGGCATCCAATGCACATATTGAAGTGCGTCTTTCTGTAGCGTATGACATGGTCACCGATTTGCTAAATCGCCCTTTGCGTGACCTGAGAATCTCTCTGACCGATCGTTGCAATATGAGATGCAGATACTGCATGCCTAGAGAGCATTTTGATTCTCATGAATTCCTAGCAAAGAAGGAAATCCTATCTTATGAAGAGCTGACTACCATCGTAGAATCACTTGTCCCATTGGGTTTGACCAAGGTACGATTAACTGGCGGTGAGCCCTTGTTGCGAAGGGATGTCTGTTCTTTCATCGAAATGTTACCTAAAGAATTAGATTTGGCGATGACGACGAATGGAATCCTACTAGAAAAGTTCGCTAAAGACCTCGCTGCTGCTGGATTGAATAGGGTGACTGTTTCTCTAGATGCTCTTGATGTGGAAACATTCCAAGCCATGGGAGACACCAATGAAACACCAGAAACCGTACTTCGAGGGATAGAAGCTGCGCGAATGGCAGGGCTAACCGTGAAAGTGAACACCGTTATTCGAGCAGGTTACAATGAACATTCTGTTGAAAGGGTTGCAGAACGATTTGTGGGAACAGAAGTTGTTGTGCGGTACATCGAATTCATGGATGTTGGCGAAACAAATTCATGGGTCACAGATGAAGTGATTACAGGGGAAATGATGCGCAAGATGTTAGAAAATCTACAGCCAATAAAACCTAATCACATCGGAGAAGTTGCCAACCGATACAAGAGAGGTAGTCAAGAAATTGGTTTCATCGAGAGTGTGTCAAAGCCATTCTGTGGAGATTGTAATCGTGCTAGAATCAGTGCTGATGGTTCTCTTTACACATGTTTATTCGCATCTAAAGGAAACGACCTGAAATCCTTGCTAAGAATGGATGCTACAAAGGAACAAATCGCCGAAGCAGTTAGGAGTATTTGGTCGCAAAGAGACGATGCTTATTCTCAAAACCGCGGAGAATCGGTAAAGGAAAAGGTCGAGATGTCTTTTATCGGTGGTTAATCAGAGGTTGGCAACTTTATTTTTGCTAGAACTGTATTGCTCCCTTTATCCACCAACTGGAAAATATGGTTTCCAGAATCACATTCGATTTCTTTACAATTGATGACAAAATAATCTCCTTTAGTGATTGACCACCCTGCATCACGGTCATGGAATGAAACATTTGAGCCTACAGTACCATACACATCTGCATCATCTACGAAACCATAGTGCTCTTTGATACTCTGACCAGTTTGATTGACTAAAGCCCATTCAACTTTTGACGGGTCGAGGGATTGATCTATGCTAGTAATCGAGACTACATGGTAACCATTTGATAGTGCTCTTACAGACACCGATGCTTTTGGGTCGGCCTTTTCTACAGTATCTAGTGTAGTCGACATCATCACGAAGACCATGCTTGAGAGCAGAACTGTAATTGCCAGTAAAAGCACAGTAGCGATGACTGGGCTTACCGCTTGGTCATCTCGGTGCATGACAGCCCCTCGCATACAAATCACTTGAATCAACCGCTTACATTTTAGGGATTTGATTGAATTTGAACGGTCTAGACTTTTTTCAGATTACCCAAAACATACGCCTACAGGTAACTGCTCTCCAAATAATAGCCTTAGTTAATCGATTAAACATCATATTCAAAATCCAATCAGGTAATCTGAAAATCATACTTCCAATTTTGAATGAGCGCTTGGAATTACGCATCACTTTACCCATTTGCTTCTTCCATCTCTTTTCATATTCTTCTAGTGGTAATCCTGAATTGAGATGTTCTGCAACTACTTGTCCGGCAATTCTGCCTCCAATCATAGCAATCGTGATTCCTGCACCGTTTGAGGGTAGTACCATTCCAGCAGCATCTCCAACGAGAACATAATTTCCCTTTACGAATTTCTTGATCGTTCCGGACATTGGAAGTGAACCCGCACCAGTGAAGGTGATTTCTCCTTCGTATTTTGAAATGAAATCTTCAGTGTATTGATTCAAACTGCGCCCTTTGGAAAAACTTCGCTGAATCCCCAATCCGATATTCGCACCGCTCGATTTAGGGAACATCCATGCATAGCCACCAGGAGCCATAGAGCCGAAATGAAGTTCTACAGCTTCACCAAAATCGCCTTCCATCAAAACAAATTTTACAGGAATTTTAGTTGATTTTTCAGTCCAATAATCTCTTCTTATTGGGCCATTATGACCTCCTGCATCTACGATTATTCTTGCAGAAATTGTACTTCCGCCTCGTAAAAGTACCGAGTTTCCTTCCACTTTTTCTACCCTAGACTCAACTAGATATTCCGCACCAGATTCTTTCGCTAAATCTACCAAGAATTCATCATGAGCAACTCGATTTAGTACATAGCCATCAAAATCGAATTTCAAAGGTTTACCTGAAGGTGGAACCAGGTGCATTTTTTTTGAATGGCGAGAAATTGCTGATTCAGGAGTACGAAACAAATCATCCATATCTGGGACATCCGGACATAATCTGCGCATCTCGTCATTTGTTGGAACTAATTCTCCACATTGAAGAGGAGAGCCGATTGGGTCTCTGCGGTCTATCACCAATACATTAGCACCGCCCAATGCAGCATATCTGGCTACCGTGCTACCTGCAGGGCCACCGCCGATTACGATAACGTCATGGTCGAACTTTTCTGACAATCCAAAACCTCACTTGTGTCGATTCTTAATCAACCCTACTAGATGTTTAAGCAATTGCTTTGCATCACAATCTGGGAAGAAATCTAGATTTTGCATTGCTCTTTCCAAATGATTTTGAATCAGAATCTCTGTATAACTTAGACTGTCTCCAAAATTAAGAAGTGAGATTAATTCATCAAATAATGCATCTTCAAAATTGTGAAGTATTTCAGCAAGTCGCACTCTTTGATTTCCATGAAGAATAGTCAGAGCGTGAATAATTGGCAACGTCATTTTCCCCTCGTAGATATCCGAACCTCGAGGTTTACCCATCCTTTCATCGCCCCTGATATCTAACAAATCATCTACCAATTGGAAAGCGATTCCAATTTGCATACCGAACTCGAATAATTTCTCGCATGCTTCCTCACTAGCATTAGCGATTAAGCCGGCCCCTTTGCATCCTGCTGCAAACGGCCCTGCAGTCTTTCCTCTAACAATTTCAAGATAGTCCTCGGGACTGGTCGAAAGATCAAGGATATGGTCGATTTGAGTGAATTCTGCACTAGCCAATTTTGAGCAATAATGCGCCATCACATCAACAACGGATTTGTCGTACCTGCCGCCCAATCCAAAACCTTGAGAAAATAACCAATCTCCGGCGATAATCGCTTTCGCCTGTCCGTATTTTGCATGAATTGTGGTTTGGCCTCTACGAGTTAATGACTCATCATTAATGTCATCGTGGACTAAACTTGCTGTGTGAATAAATTCATTGGACATTGCAAAGGGAATAACTTCGTCAAAATCATCTCCATCTGCCAAATCATATGCCAGCATTACCATGATTGGTCTGATTCTTTTACCGCCAGCTAGAACTACTTGCCCTGAAACTTCAGCTACTTCGCCAAAAGTAGAAGACTGCTCAGCAATAATGGACTCGAGATTGGCATTAACCAAATCTCGCATCTCGTCAATTCTGTCGAGTGCCTCATTGTCCTCCATGGAACCTCCCACAAGGGTCGCCTTCTTAACGAGTGGCGGACGCCCCACGGTTGCCGGTAACCGCCGGCCGAGGTGATTGAATGAGTGGAGAAGACCGCTTTGAGATACTAATTTGTCCCGAGAGAGGAGACGGAGTTGGCACTCATTCCCAGAAATTCATCGATAGTTCACCTGATGGATTAGATTTGGTTGCTAAGCAGGTCCCTCACATCGAGACAGCAATAGATTTGTTACTCGATGGACATGGGGACATAGTTCCCGTCTCTGGAGAGTGGTGGTATGAAAATAGAATCAAAGAACTCTCAGCAGGTTTAGTTTTACCAAGAAGAGAACCCACCAGGGTTTTGGTTTCTGAAGATAAACCCGAGTACATCCCTAAGAATGGAGTAATTATTGCAGATTGTGAAATCTTGAAAAGGCAAATGAAGCGCTCAAGAAAGGACCTAAATGTCCAGTTAGCTGAGGATTTGGAAGACATACCAAGTGATGTTTTCGAGAGGGTAGAATGGTTAGAAAACAAGAGAGAAAATGGAGAAATAGATGGATTCATTACTTCTAGAACGCTTCATTCATCACTACCTTCTAAACCGAGGAGGCATACTTTAGGAATGCAGAGGCAAGATGATGTAAGATCTAGATTCATCCCTGTTCCTCTCGAAGGATACACTATATTCCTGACTAGGAAAGATTTCCCTGCTTCTCGTTTCTCTAAAGTTATCGATGCTGGAGCAGCACTTGCTTTCAGACTGGAGTTAACAGTTTTAGACAGTATTGAAGAAAATCTCCGAGACAAAATAGGTTTGATTATTGAGCAGCGAAAGGTTCGAACAATTTTACAAGATGTTGGAAACAGAGGAAAATCTCTAGGCTCTGAGAATCCACTAAAAGAATGGAAAACATTCTCTGGAGGAGATGAGCATCAAGGACCAAAAGATTCTGAACCAAGAATTGATATTATTCTGGAAACCATCAATAGAGACGGTAGTGTTACAACTGGCGTCGAGAGAATTTTCCCGATCGAAGAAAGCCATTCTGGCACTCAAAACCTTGTATTCAATTGGCAACAAGTTTTGAAGATTGCAAAGGAGACCCCTGAAGAGGAGAAGCGGGGGAGAATGAAACAATTGATGGACGAATACATCGATGAAATGGTAATGAGTGGCCGATTATCCGAAGATAGAATCTATGCTCCACTGTTCAAGGAAGAAGACCACAACTAATCTTCGGGACTTTCTTCGCCAGCCAACTCTCTAATTTTTGCTCGGCATTTTTCGATATTTTCCGGGGCTCTGTCATCGCCTGCTAGAATCAAATCATATCCATTGTTGCTCAACTCTCTTTGAAGTTCAATCATCTCGATAGGAGCATTTGCATCAACAACATCCGCAATCGATTCATCAATTTCTCGAGCAGATGCTTCCCATGAACCTGAAAGTTTCAACAAATCTTTCGTCATTCTTTCAATTATGTCGACTGCAGATGGTGGCCGGGCTAAAGCACCTTGAATTCGGTTTACTGCATCGAGGTGCAGAGCCTTTAATTCTCCTAAACGGTTTGCTGCGCCGATGATTTGGGTGACCATTAGTTCCCTATCTCCATATTTGACAAGTTTTTTCTTAGCTTTCTGCAAATCACGCTTAACTTCTGACGAACCTGCAATAATTGCATCTTGGATACTCGCAACCTCATTCAGAATTGATTGAATTGATTCAACTCTATCTCCCATTTCTTCTTCGAGTCGAACTTCTTCTCTGCGAAGATCGTGCCTCACCGTAGTGATTATTCCAGATGCTAATGCAGTGGCCTCCTTTAGAGAGGTTTTGGCAGCTCTTTCATAGCGCCCCATTGCTCGCCCTCAGATGTTGTCAACCACAGCACCGTTTGAAGGTGTTGTTTTTTGGGGGAGTGAAATTTTGGCCCCATAGGGGCCTAGAGGTTGAAAATACCCCTCAGAATGTACCTGTTCAGCATCTGAATGAGGTGTAACCTCAAATATGGAGAGGAATGGAGGGACGATTAGAGGTATGCGAATGGATGAGAAGCAAACTCTACTTTCTGAACTCCATCAGGCGAGATTAGACCGCCTGAAAGAAATTTGTGCCCAGCATGGAATTTCAAAAAATGGTTCTGTAGAAGTTCTACGTGCTAAACTAATCGCAGAACTTGTCCTAGACGAATGGGATTTCTCACCAGAGGGTATCAGTTCGATTTTGAATAATGACCTAGGAGATGTCTTGGCAGTATTTGGAGTGAAAAAATCTGGTTCCATAAGAGAGAGGAGGCAGCGTCTTTTCCTACATCTAAACCATGATGCAAAGCAGTTGACCCCAGAGAAACTTGATTCACTATCTCGTGACCGATTGCACGAATTATGCTCGAAACTTGATTTGCCAAGATCCGGTGCTAAGCAGGCACTTCTAATGCGAGTTGCAGGCGTACTTACTTCTCAGTCCGGTTCTTGGGGCGTAATTAAAAAGAGCCTAAGAAGGCCGCGTGGTGCACCGAAAAAGATTGCAATTCCTTCACCGTCTGAAGAATTTGAGTCTCACTCTGTAATCGCTAAACCTATTGCAGTCAATGAAACTGTAGTAGAAGAAATTATTGAAACTCCAGTAATTGAACCTGAACCAGTTGAGATACACAACGAAGTAGAAATCATTGAGATTAGGCCTCAAACCATTGTAGAGCCAACTCCAACTCCTCCGGTCGTAGAATTGACGGCCAGTGTTATTGAAATCGAAGGACGTAGTGCTGAAATCGATGCATTATGCAGAGATTTCCTACTGGTCGGTTCAGTAAATGATGATGAAGATGTAAATGCCTTCGTCTCTAGTTTATCTGAACACGGATTTGCATTAAGTGACACTAATGCTGTGGATTATGTTAAATCGAGATTATTCGCATTAGATGAAATGGCCAAAGCAGAAAAGAATGCAATGCATTCTATGCCTAACTCTTGGAGAGAAAGAGAAGCGTTGCGAAAATTCGAAGAAGCGAGAAATATCCTAAGAAATGCGTTACCTGAAATCATTTCTGAACACAATGGCGAGATGGTCAAGGCTAGAATGGCATTCGAAGACAAGGCTCGAGGTTTGAACCTAGATTTACGACTGCCATCAGTTTCGGGTAGAGTGCATGCACTATTCGACTTACAGATATCTTTGGATGAGGAAATTGCAGCTACAGACCCTAGAACCGCTCGCAGAACTAGAGTCATTCGCCTTCTGCAACATGGGGCTATTCACTTGGGTGCAAATGAAAGAAGAACACTTGACAGGTTGGAAAGGAATATTGATGGCTTCGAGCAACTAGTAGAGGCGATTCTTGAAAAATCTGAAGGAATCTATGGAGATGCACAACAAACTTTGGTGATCAGATTCCTCGAGAAAAAGGGATATGAAGTCAATAATGCAGAATTACGACCTAGGGTTGTTGCAGCCGCAGGAGTCATCGGTGCTGAATTGGGACATATCGCTCCAAGTGAAATTCCAAGATTGGCGCCAGGCATCAAAGTCAGTGACACTGAAGTTGATTCAATAATTACCGATTTGAAGAGATTGGCGCAACAGTTCAAAGCAACCGATGAAGAAGAGGATGCTGATGAAGAGATTGAATTAGCAGAATCTGTTGCTGATGCTGCGCAAAGAGTAACATCCATGCGACAGAGAATCGATGGAGTGGATGATTTGCTTGCAAGATTGAAACTTTCTCACGATTAACGCGTGGCATAGAAACCTTGGATCACTTTGGTTACAGTTTCGATATCGCGAATATCTCTATTCAACAAGTCTGCTAGGATTTGTTCTCTCTGCTTAATATGCTGTTCAAATTGGGCAGGAGTGATTCCTGCAGCGGTACAAATTGTTTCTCTCATCTTTGAAGGAATACCTGTTTCCTCAATCTGACCGCTTGCTGCGTTGAACTTCCATATCGCGTTCAAACGAGGCTTATCTCCTTCCATTCCTGCAACTTCAGCAACCTCTGTAATCTTTCTTGCAGTCTTACCGTCAATATACAATCTTGCTTGTATGATAATCAAATCGAGCCCTGTGAGCATGATCGGAGGGACATTCATTGGAGGATTAATCATTCTAGTAATGGTCTCCATTGCAGTATTTGCGTGAAGTGAACCGAAGGAGCCATCGTGGCCTGTGTTCATTGCAGTTAGCAATGTAGCAGCTTCGCTAGAACGCACTTCACCAACAATAATTCTGTCTGGGCGCATTCTCAAACTTGATTTTAGACAATCGTTCATATCTACTTCCGGGGTTCCATCTGGCCTCTCACGTCGTGTTTCCATTCTAAGCCAATGGTCGTGGTAGACCTGCAATTCAGCAGTATCTTCTACTGTCAATAAACGCTTGTGCCAAGGAATGTACATACCTAAACAATTCAATGTTGTAGTCTTACCAGAGCCAGTACCACCAGCAATTACGAAGTTTGCAGGTCTGCTATCTAATCCCTCAATCCAAACCCACATCATTGCGGCTAAGCGAACATTCACTGTGCCGAATTTGATTAAATCAATCATAGTAAGAGGGTCCTCACGGAATTTACGGATTGTAAGAGTAGGCCCATCGGGCGATACAGGAGGAATCGTTCCATTCACACGGCTTCCGTCTGGTAACCTACCATCGAAAATCGGAACCATTCCAGGGCCATCTCCAAGAGGTACTGAAGTAAATGCTGCAATATTTTTTGCAATTTCTAAGCCTTGTTGATCATCTACCCAAACATTTGTTCTACACATGCCATGATCTCTGTGGGCGACCTTGACACATTGTGCACCTCCGTTATACATCACTTCTTCCAAATTATCGTCTTCAAGAAGAACTGCCAAATTACCGTAAGGGTTTGGCTCCACTCCTCCATCTACGTGATACATTGGAGAGGGGTGGTTTGACTCCATGTAGACTGTTACTCTTCCATACTGCTCGAGAATTTTTTCCATTTTTTTAACCTCCAATTACTAATACACCGACGTGATAAATTGACATTGAAACCGCCATCCAGAGAGGCGCCCACCATAATGCAGAGCGCATTCTACCGAGCATCCTTCCACTTACAGCAATAGCCACAAAGGAAGCTGCTCCAAAGAACATAGTGAATGAAGAATTAAACGAATCAAGTTGGAAACCTTGAGTTCTAGGTGCGAATAGACCCACGATAAAGGCGATTAGGAACGGTAATCCAACTGATACAAACATGATGATAAGAATCGCTCTTCCCATTAAATCTGATTCCCTTCTATTCATTAAATCATTCAATCTCTCGTAATCTCTAGACATGTCTGCCAAGATGTTTTGCAGAGGAGCATCTTGTTCTATAGCAGTAGACATCAAGTGCATTACTCTTTGAACTTGTGATGAGCGTGATTTGGTTGCAAAGTTAGCAAGTGCTGAATCAAATGAAGATGCATGGCTCTCAGCCAGGGTCTCTTTGAGAAGTTTACCAAGGGTGCCAGTGTTTCTATCGGCTTCAGCCATCATAGCTTGTTGTAAACCAAGCCCTGCACCTAGTGAATCGGATAAAGCCTCTAGCATTGCAGGTAGGTCATTTTCGATATTTCTACGCCTAATTCTCTCTAGAATCGGAGGGACACCCCCAATAGAACATGCTACACCCAAAGTAATGATGAACAACAACAAGGGGTCATTTCTAAACATCTCCAGGATACCGAATAACATAGATCACAACCCCGGGTCTTTTGTGTGGGCTTTTAGCCCAATCATAGCCATTCCTAACAAAGTCAATAATAGACCTACGTTGACTATACTCATAATCATCCCTTGGTCCATTGGACCGAATAACTCCTCTGCATCTTCCATCAACTGTGGAGCAATTCCAAGAATTGAGAGAATAATTGGGCCAATCATTCCAATAGAAAGCAGCGTTTCCGGAACACCGCCTAATTCTTCGATGTACTCCTTTACATTCTCAGTTCGGCTTTCTTCCATCCTCTCTCCTTGCTTCCTCAAGGTTTCGATAATGTCTGTATTCTGAGTTACGTTATTGAGCATTGTATTGATTACTCTCTTGTAACCATCAGTATCTGCTTTTTTGAGTAATGCTCTGAGTTCTTTTTCCAAAGGTCGACCTTTGTTGATATTTTCCATTAAATCAGAAAAATCCTTTGAAATTATACCATAGCCTCCTTGAGAAATAGAATGGATTGCTGCTTCCAATCCAACACCAGAGCCCATTAGCACGTCTAACGTCCTAATGACGTATAGAACCTCTCTGGACTCATCTAGTGAACGCATTCAATCAACTCAACGGATATCTTCAATCAACTCGAATTTGTATGTTTTTTCAGAACCATCATACTCGATTTTTCCAAATACACATTTTACATCCCTTTCTTCAAAAGGATCGTGGATATAGGGTTGACCGCTTCGAAACATGCTCAGAATCTTCTTGTATTCCTCATAATCCATTTCTCCAACTACGGTATATACAGCGGATTCAGCGCCTTCATCAACTAAGTCGTCACCTTCACCACCATGAAGAACTGTTCGAGTTATTCTTCTTGTGATTGCAACGCTTATGTCTGCATTAGGCAATCTTAACCAGTCTGAACTTGAAGTACCACTTGCCGGGCGAATAAAGAAATCTGTTCCTGCCATAGCCTCACCTGTGAACCAGTGAGAGCGCGAATGGAACTTGAACCTGTTGGAGTATTCAACTCAATTCGTGATTTTGAACCAGCCAAACCTGGGTTCGTGAACAGACCCTTCTTCGGTTAATTCGTCCAACGAGGATTCCGATGCATCCCTATCATGCCCTCGAGCAGCAGCATTAGATAGCAGTGTGTCGAAATCAACACCTTCTCCTTGGTCGAGTCGTGAGATTAAGTCCAACAAGACTTTCTTCAAATCTATTTCTTCATCACTAGCATTTTCCATCTCTTCAGGTTCCTCAGAATTAGTATCCGTATCCAAACTGGTTTGAGAAGCAGGAATTGTAGGCCCAGACAAATTAGGAACCTTGTCTTCAGCGATATCTAATGAATTCATTATGTTAAGTCGATAAGTCTCCAAATCGATTTCTCCGTAGTGCTCATTTGCAAGAAGAAGACCTTCTCGCATATTCTCAGGGATACCGCCTGCTGCTAATGCTTCACCGCTTTTCTCAAGTGATGTAGCTTTCTCATACATATCGATTCTTTCTAGCATACCATTCGATGCTTCAACTAACCAATTGCGATAACTTTCACGAGAAATTACTGCTGCTTCCTCAGGTCTTAGACTTGTATATACAGCACCTTCATCATTCTGGAAATAACGAGCTTTGGCTATCATTAGAAGCATTACTGTCTCGCCATCTTCAATTCTAGAAGATAATTGAATAGTTAGTTCCCTCATCGATTCAGGAGCATAATCTCCTACTGAGAAGAAATGTAAGCCTGATGGATCTCTTAGTTGCCCTTGCCATAGAGTCGAACCATTCGAGGTTTCTCTAGGGTCCAACCTTTCCAGCATACCAGCAACGACAACTCGGTTTACCTTTGCTCCAAGTTTGGTTATTACGAATAATGGGTCGAATTCTCCGGAACCCTGCTGACTCAATGTCGAGTCACTGAATTCTGAAGCAAGCATATGCCATGCAGGTTGTCTTCTTGCTCTTCTAGCTGGCTGCATCAAACCACCCCCCACTTTGCTCTCAATTCAGCAGCGGCTAGAACAGAATCCGCCTCAACTAATTCTACATCATCAGATAGCAGCATTGCTCCTTGTTCATCGACAATCGTTCTTCCATTGGCTCTCAATTTCCTACCAAGTAAACGCTCGCGAAGTTCTTGAACAAAGGCCATGGTTCCATTTTCGACAATATTAGATGAAATTTGTTCTTGGTTCATTCCAATCAAAGATTCGGTTGCGATTTTATTCACAATTAGCGAAATGGTTGAATGGCCATCATCCAACACCATTCGTAATCTTACATCATCAACTCCCTCATAAGAAGAACATGAAGGAACCGAACATTCCCCGTCCCTTAGAACTCTACGACATTCGCTACATCTACTGATTATTCCTGAATCCTCTCTAATCGAAATTACATTTCCAGTGGTAGAGATTCCTACTCTACTTGCTCCTGATGATAAATCCTTGAGAGCGACTTCCACTACATTGTTTGCTAGGTCGATATCGTCTCCCCAAGGTGCTGCTGCTAAAACTTCTATCTGAGTATCATCATCAACAGTGATATCCGGAATACCTTGCCAGGCCCTTACTCTTACTCCTTTGAGTCTTACAACGACTGGAGTTGATTCGAAATCGAATGGTGGTTCAAACCAAATGGAACATCGACATTTTCCGGTCGGGTCTGCGACATCCCCGGACCATACACTCTTTGCTTCTCCATCTCTACCTTGAAAATCTCTCTTGATCATCTTCTGGATTTCCAAGACAATTTCGACATCTCTTGAACCGTCTCTAAGATCTTCGATTCGGCTAACTGAACGAGCAACTAAATCCTCAGCTGTGGCGAAATTTGAGTCGTGGAAAATCTCGATTTTGGAAGATGACCCGATATTGATTTCAGGAGTCTCTCTGAATACTCTAACCTGAGCATTCTCGATTTTGATTAAGGATCCTACTTCATGGTCAAATGATTCCCACGATAAGAATCCAATAGCGCCAGAATCATCAGCAATTCTGCCTCTAACTACATCTATAGAACCAGAGCCGTCTTTACGGTGAATTACATCTTTACGAGATGCAAGTAATCTACCAACAACAGTTACAGAACCTTCAGATTTAATCGAGTTGATTTCTACAGGCTCTCCTGGTTTTGAAACTGTGCGTACGCCTTCTCTTAGAACAACAACACGGCTAGCTTGATTTACATTTATGCTCATGCGGCCTTGGTATTCGTTTACAGAAACACCTTCTAGGCGCACTACTGCCCCCGGTGCAATGTTTGGATTATTGCCCCAGTCTTTGTATTCCCACCTGGTGCGACTTCCACCTTCCGACCAAGGCTGGTCTTCAATTAATCCATAAGGTACAATTTTCTCTTCACCGCGAACCATGGTAGTTCTTGGATTATGAGTAATGATTTCTACTTCGATTTCGACGTTACGATCATCTGCTGATAAATCGGATAGCCTCTCAACTTTCTTTATTGGTATAGATTGTCTTTGACTTCCTGCAGATTGCTGATTTGATTGAACAGGAGCACCTGTATCCGATTGGAAACGGCGCAATACAGAACGCATTGCATCCTCAGGTGGAATAAGGAAATCTTTCTCGTATCTAGAGAACGCCTCTGCAACCTTCTGAGGGTCGGCATCTGGTACTTGTTTGAGAACTTCCGAAACGTGTGCTTCGTAATCAGACATTATGAACACCTCGACGGTCCAATTCAATTTCTGGCCCGTCATAGGACGGGTGTTCGGGCTTTCGTGCTGGTTGGTTCAGTTTAGTGGACACTCCCTTTCACCTCCGTGGATTTAGATGTTCGATGGAGACGGTTCATGAAGATGTCTGCCAGATTCGCCAAACTATTGAAAGTAAAGCGATTAAGCAGGATTAATCCTCAAACCGTCCAACATCAGAACATCTGGAACATGCATTGAGCCGGTGCTGTATGAACCCTTCCGTTTTGAGGAATCTCCAAGAATCACTCTCCCGGACAATGCTTTAGAAATATTTCCTGAAAATCCTGCTTGCGAAAGAGCTCCAATTACTTCCCCCCCTTCCACACGTAAAATTGTGGAAGTGGTAACAGAAAAATCACCACTGGTAGGGTTAGCAGTATGCGCCCCCATCACGCTATGTATGATGTAACCTTCTTCCATCTCTTCGACTAGCCTATCTCTTGCATGAGTATTGGAAGAGGAGGATAAAATTAGATCACTACAACCGCAAATAGGCGGTGATGTGTGTCCTCCCCTGGAGGCGGAACCTGTTGTTTCCGCCTCAGAAACCTTACCTTCTGATACTAATTTAGCAGCATCTCTAGTAGACCAGATCTCTCCGGCTAATCTTCCAGAATCAACAATCTTCTGAGTACGGCTAGGTACGCCTTCATCATCACGAGAACCTGAAGACATTCCTCCATCCATCAACCCATCATCCACCAACGAGAGGTGGTCTGCCATGACAATCTCATTCATCTTTCCAGACCAAAATGATTCGCCGCGTGCCAATCTTTCTCCTTTAATCGCAGAAGGAACCACAACTGAGAACAATGGAGAAAATCCATCAGAGGTCATTAACACTGGACAATCTTCAGTTTCTCCACCTGCAATTTTTTGTCTTGTAATTTGAGACCAATGAACCGCTTTGTCTACACAAGCGGTCAAATCTTTGAGTAATCCTCTTGATGACTCACCTTCATAAGAGGAAGTAAGTTGATCATCTTCATCTATCGAAACGTGAATACCAATTCCATGCGAGGTGTATACGCCACCATCTTCTATTCCAGAACTGGTAACAATCGCTCCTGCGCCAGCACCAACTCCGATTCCCCCACCTACTGCAACAGCCCTTTTATCTAATTCAGCAACCCTAGTAAGTATTTGGTCACCTTGTTCTAGTAAATCTTCAGGACCCATGTCTAAAATGGCTTTATCTTTCATTCCAGAAACTCTGGGTGCTGATTGATTTCCAGGTAATTCAAAACCTTCAATTGAAGGTGATTTTCTAGCGATGGAAAGTGCTTGGTGTATCGCTCTTTCAGCAGAAGATGGATCGACTAAATGGGCGAATCCATATCTTCCATCCTCTACAATCCGAATCCCAAATCCGCCTTCTCCACCACCGGAAGCCATCGAAATTTTTCCGGCTTCGATGTCAAGAGAATTACCATATCCTTGTGAAGCAAAGATTTCCCATTCCTTGACTCCAGCAACCTCACATGCATTTCCTATCTTTTGCGCTGAATCCATCAAACGCTCAACAGCATCGTCGGGAATCATTTCATCCCACCAGTGCCTCTCTAATACGCATCAATGGGCCACCATCTCCTACTGGAACTGTTTGTCCTTTGCCACAGAAACCTGGTGCACCAAGATAAGCATCACGAGTTAAACCGTCAACATTTTTCAAAATTTCAAGAGTCATTCCCGAAACACTAACATCTCTTACTGGTCGAGACAATGAACCATTTTCAATAATCCAAGCTTCTTGTGCTGCGAATTGGAATGAGCCACGGCCAGTATCGACCTGTCCGCCTCTACTTCCACAAGCATATACACCAAATTCGATATCTTCAATCAATTCATCCAAATCTTTGTGAGAACCACCTTGAATTACCGTATTCGACATTCTAACCAGAGGATGATGAAGACCATCTTGGGCACGTGCACCACCATTTGGATCCAAATCATACCTGTGTGCAGTTTCCCTGTGATTGAGATATTCAGTAAGGACTCCATTGACGATCAAATTCTTTGGCCTAACGTCCACGCCTTCATCATCAATAGGATAGCAACCGTATCCTCCTCGCATGGTAGGGTCGTCGACAACTGTGCATATCTCTGAGCCGATTGTTTGACCTAGGCGTCCTTCCAAACAAGAATCTCCAGCAGCGACTAGGTCTGCTTCACATGGATGTCCTAGCGCTTCATGGATGTAAACTCCGGTCAAATCTCGGTCAGCTACCAATGGCATTTTCCCGGAAGGCGCCCTTTCTGCGCCGAGTAATCTGAGTGCAGATATTCTTGCATTCCTACCCATTTCTCCTAGGTCGCATGACTCGATAAACTCTAGCCCGCCTTCTCCTCCATGCCTCATTCTATAGGACACGACGTCGCTGCCGTCCCTGGCGGTAACCATACCGTTGATGAGACTTCTTTGGAAAGACCAAACTCGGTTCATCCCTTCGCTTGTCATTAATTCGGTGTGGATGTGTTCATCTGACCATCCAGTGCTTGTAGAAACAATCTTTTCATCATCCTTTGCTTCGTTATCGATTGCCAACATCAATTCAATTCTTGTGTCCAAATCTGTATCTCGTACATCTTTGATACTTTTCCAATGAATTTCATCTTCAATGATAGGAACATCTGCTAAGCCAACTGCTAATTGTGACGGAGAGCGGCGGGCTGCAACAGCTTTTGCTAGGCGCAGAGTAGGAGCAACCTGATCTGCAATAGAAGCAATATCACTTGTTGAGTGAACTCCCCACGCTCCATCTGCTAGTATCCTCATCGTTACTCCGACTTCTTGACCAGGTATTGCTCTCTCTAATTTTCCATCTTTGAGAGAAGCAGTGTTGGTTGTCTCGCTTACCAATCTGATTTCTGCATATTCTGCACCTAAATCAGTAGCATTATTCAATGCCTTAGTGATTTTATCTTCGTCAAGTAATCTACCGTTCGAAAACAAAGAATCAGATTGCCTAGTTGTAACCACCATGTCTACCCGGTACAGGAGGGGCTCTTTCACATTTACGAATTCTAGCGTAAGTCTGCAAGGTGGATGTGACCAATTGCTCCATTTTCTGATTTTTCACCCTCTATGCCCATTCTTACTGAATCGAAAATCTCGAGATTAGGCCTTTCGTCTAGGATTTCAAAGCCCATTCTTTCAGCGTGAGAGGTATACATTTCATCAGTAGCCTGCCCTGATAAGTCTACAATCCATGCATTTAGGTCCCCTTGAGAAAGGCCTGCACGTTTGAAACTTGTAGAAATATGGTGAGTGCCGGAAAGTAATCTGATAAATTCACCATCGAGAGAATTTGATTTCATTATATTCCTATCTTTATTTCTCATCAATACTTCATGAGCGACCCAAGCGTGAATCTCACTAGCTAAACTGTACCCGCTGATCAATGCCCAGTGTTCTGAATCTCTACTTTCAATCCATGACATAGCAAGCGACCTTGGGTCTTCGCAAGGAGCTCCTAGAGAGACTCTTCGACACGGGAAATTTGGTGCGGTCACAAATGTCCCATGGCTTCATCAATTTCAACCCTGACGCTCGCCAGGAAGCGGTTCATCATCGCTTCGAGGTTTTTTCTTTGCTTCTGTAGTAGAAATCAATCTAACAGATTCAAGTATTCTTTCGACTAAAATTGGACCCCATCCTCTTCTAGATTTCAATTTGTCAAGTTCGGTATTGCTCATAGCTAAAAGGTCAGAAGGGGTGCGGATTCCCATCTCTGATAATGTTCTAGCACGATTTCGCCCTACATTTCTAACTTGAACTAACTGAAGTAAATCTTCCTTGCAACCTGCTCTAACTCTGGCACGAGTTAGGTCTAGCATTCCTGCTAATTCTGCAACGTAGCCAAGATGCTCTTCAGCAAACAAATCGTCTCTAAGCAAAACTTCCCTTGCAGCAAGCAATAACCAGCCCATCAAATCTGTTCTTGAATAAACATCACCAGGAGTGACCCCCAATTCTTTCTCAATATCTCTTAGGTCTCTCTCTTCATACCAAAATTCAGTACACCAAGCGCTTTTCACTAATCCCATTGCTCTTTCATCAATCGGACTTTCGATTAATAATTCATCTTCAACAAGTGCTGCCTTTTGCCTTAACTTACTTCCAAATTCAAGTTCACTGGATTTAGGCCACAATGAGATAAAATCTGGGGTTGCAGCAACAAGGTGGCATAGACTGAAACTTGTAACTGGCAGACTCTTTCTAACAATTCTTCTAACCGCTCTTCTCAAGCCATCTAAAAGAATGTCTGCAGATAATGGATCGATGTATAATTGGGCAACTCTTTCTCCCATAGGAGTCGCTTCGTACTCGTTGTCAAGTGCCTCAACATCGAATGATAATGAATCTCCAGCCGATATACTCGAAGCACGTTGAAAACCAAATGTTGCTTCAGTAGGTTCACGCGACTTTGATTTGGAAAAACTAACTCCTGATGCGGATTGTGCCGCATCTACCCATGAAGGAGTTTCATCATCCCAATTCTCTTCTAAATTGCCCACATTTGTTCTACGAACAAATCTCTTTTCAACTAGCCATTTTAGCATAGTGTCTATGTTTTCTTGTAAATATGAATTAGTTTGTGAGTGGCCCAAATAAGTCCCTGCAAAGAAATCTCCAATCTTCTGTCTAGTCTTGAGACCTCCTGTGGCTATAGATGATAGAAGATGAAATCGCATGGCGGGCTCAGCAGCTAATTTCGAAGAAATATCTTCAACAGGCCCGTGAATATATCTATCAGCAATTTCGTCAGCAACTTGCCTAGGATCACCACCTTTGCAAGCAAGCCAAGCTTCTCCTAACGGGTCATACCTTGGCCTACCGGCTCTACCCAACATCTGTCTGACTTCCATTACAGGAAGAAGTCTACTCATTCCGTCTTCGAATCTTTTCAAATCTCGAATCAGCACCCTTCTTGCAGGCAGATTCACGCCTGCAGCGAGCGTAGGTGTTGCGCACAAACAATACAAAATCCGATTCTTGAATGCGTTCTCAATCTCAGTTCTCTGAGCGTGTCTTAATCCTGCGTGATGGAATGCTACACCACCTTTGACACACTCGGCCAGGGTGTCACCCATCGCAGAATTTGAGTTTCGTGACAACTTCTCAGACAATTCCTTGAGTGCATGAAGAGCCTCAGGGTCGTGCTTGGAGAGATACTTATGCATCCTTTGCCCTAATTTCTTTGCTTCAGATTGCGCTGAGCGTCGTGCAGCAACGAAAACAAGTAATTGGCCTTCTTGTTCATACACATCACTTAATGCCGCCCAAGCGATGTGGCTTTTGGGACCTTCAAGGGTGCGTGGTGGGCCAAGGTTTGCTGACGTGCTTAACTCGCTCTGTTGTATCGCTCTTGGTTCCAAATCTAATTCAGCAAGAGTCGCATATTCCAGACTTACAGGCCTCCAGTTTGAAACAATAAGTTCGCTTTCTAACCAATCTGCTAAGTCTTGTGAATTTCCAACTGTAGCGGAAAGTGTAATTATTTGCGCCTCAGGGAGCAAGTGTCTAATTCTAGCTAGATTTATCTCCATTGTTGGACCCCTGTGGCTATCGTTTACCAAATGGAATTCATCAGCAACAACCACTGAAACTCTTCTGAGAACTTCAGATTTTGATCTCATCAATGAGTCCAACTTCTCGCTAGTACATACCAAGATGTCACAATCGTCAATCTGTCTTGCTTCATTTGGAGCGTCACCAATCCCAAGACCTATTTTCAAACCTAAGCTTTCTCCAATCTGTTTGAGTTCTCCAAGTTTCTCTGATGCTAAAGCTTTCAATGGGACAATGTAAATGCCCCGTGAACCTATATCTTTGACCATCAACTGATTGACTAAACCCATGAATGCAACCAAACTTTTCCCACTAGCAGTAGGGATACAAATCATGGTATTTCGACCCGATAGCACCGCAGGCATAGCTTCTGCTTGTGGCGGATGAAGCGTCTTTATTCCCCAATCATTCTCTATGAAATCAACGAAAGCTTGGGGCAAACCGAGTCGTGATACTGCACGTTCCGGCTCACCCATGAAGTGAAGTGATAGTCAATAGTCCAAAAGGTAAGCGATTGAACAGCCGACACCCTCAAGTCCTATCTTGTGTGTGGATGTAATATGAGCAGTGACGATGCGACGGTCGATGAGCGACTTTCGGTGTTTGATGATGAGCCTGATTTGAACGACTGGTTCGAAGTCATATGTGGTTCGTTGATGACCGTTATCGGAATATTCCAGTTAATCTCTCCTGGCAATCTAGTAGACCCAGATGTAATGCGATGGTTTGCTGCAGCAGTAACCGTTTCTGGCCTTATGTGGGCCGCTCATGGATTGAAGGACATGGCTATCAAGGAAGTTAGAAAATCGATTGTGATTTTAGAAATGGGTTCCAAGCAAGGAAGCGTAGATTACGGTTTAATTCGTGATGTTATTCTAAACTCAGAAGCATACACTGAATTCCTAGTCAAGGAATACGAGAATGCATATGCTGATGGCGTAATCACCGACAAAGAACTCGAGGAATTAAAGGCGATTCAAACTGCACTAGGAATTAGTGACGAAGATGCTGCAAAGATGGCGGTTAGAAGTGCAGTTAAATCCGCATTGGCTGATGGTAAGGTCAGCGATGAGGAAAGAGAAATGATTGAAAACGCTGCTAAAGGGCTTTCAAAGACGAAGAAGAATAAACTAGCAAAAGCATTGGACAGTGGAGAAATCACAGAAGAAGTGGAAAAGATTCTACAATCTCTAGAAGATTAATTCCACTTGTTATCTGCAGCGAATTGCTGCAAAATACTCTTGGCTCTAGTTCGGCGTTTAGTTTCAATTACTATTCCTAAAACCACTAACGAGATACCAGCAATAACCCAAAGGTATTGAGATTCCAGTAGCGGAGAAGACGGTTGTACTGATTCCGAAGAATAAAGCAAATTGTGATTAATTTCATTATCGATTAGAATTCTAAATTCTAAATCATCCTTGATACCATCCAACATTGTTATTGAGATTAGATTGGGATACAGATTTTCTTGCATCAGCCTCCATCTTCCCTCTGGTATATCGATTGGCCTAGTCCCCCAAGTTGGGTCTTTAATCAAACCAAGACTTCCAGAACTAACCATCTCTGTTTTGAAATGAATTACATTTGAATCAGGGATCTCATCGACTACTAGTAAAGCCTCTAACATCAATAAATCAAGCATTAGAGTTCTTGCTGCGAGTAGGATGAAAGATCTCGAATGTGAATCTAATAAATCATCAACAGGATTCACAGCAGACTTTTCAGCTACTTTATTGAATATTAGTGCTTCAAAGTCAAGCTCATAAAATGCCGGTATGTGTAATTGCCACCTACCGTCATCAAGCGGCCAAGCCGAATCTGCAACCAATCGTAAGGAAAGTGTCTCTCCATCAAGCATACCAAATGTGGAGCCTACGTGTAGCGCACGTGAAGATGCAGGTGTATTTGGATGAGAAGCGTGCCATAATTGGTCTAATCTCGAATCGATTAATTCATCTAGATTTTTCTCTTCCGTTGATTGCACTTCGCCACTAATTGCCCAAAGTGGAGAAACTACTCCTCCTAAAATTAGTATCAGTACACCCGGTACAAATATTCCATAGCGTACCGATTTAGACGTAGTATTATTTCTAAATTCAATTACTAATCCAACTAAAATTGCCAATGAAAGAATAAGAGCCATCAAGTCGGAGGTTGCACTCAAATCTTGCGACCCATAATTATCGGCCTTCATCCCATATCCTTGCCATTGCCAAGTGGAATAATCGAACTCTTCTGGAGAGGTTGGACCTAGTCCTTCGAATGCGATTAGGCCTGCCCACTGATAGGGCTGGAAAGCGTTCAACCTACCGCCTATACAGAAATCATATTCTCCTACTGGCAAGGCACGCCATTGCCAAGTCATCTTTGTTTTTCCATTGGTGACCTCTGTTTCTAAATCAGGGATTGGAGCCATTCTGTTGTCAGGCATAATCAAATCAGGTCGCCCATGCGTTTGTTCAATCTCCGATGGAACTTCTTCCCATTCTATTGTAATGCGCAATATCTCATGATTATCTACTTCAAAAGTCCAACAGTCCCAATCATCTTCTACCAGGGCTCCATAATGAATGGTTTCCAAATCTGTCGCTCTTGGAGAAGCATATGATGATGGTTCATCAACATCTCTAGAATCAACATCTTCAGACCATATTATGTCCAATAGCATGTAGGAAGCACCTCTCAGGTTTAATTGCCAATTACCAGGTCTTTCAACCTCGAATTGCAGCAATATTCTGATCTCTTCATCAGGCCAAAGTAGCCTATCTCCGCCATGGTTTAGAGGTTCATTTTCTACAGAATAAGGGCCTTGCATCCCATCTGCAGGATTAGAATCTCCTTCAAATTCAATCACCGTGGTGGATTGTGCAATTATTATTGTGACTTTCAAATCCGGTCTTGATAATCCGATAACATCATCTTGATATCTCAAATCTATTTCCAATTCATCTATATTATCTGGAATTAATGCAATTTCACTTTGCTGAGGCATCATAGGCAATTCTAAGAAAATAGTTTCAGGAGTTAAAGGAGTTGCAGAATTTACAGTTCCGCTAATACTAGCCTCACCTGTGTGGAATTCAGTCAGTGAACAATCGTTGACATCATCACAAGAGAACCATAGTTCACCTCCACCTTCTTCAGAATCAATTGCTGCCATTGCGAGAGGTGATGAAATGATGCAGAGCAGCAAGATAGCAACCGCTCTGCGCATAAGTTGCTGTTCGAATTAGCACTAATCACTGTGCCGGATTATTGGGCACATCTTCCAACACAGTTCTACATGTTCGACAAAGATAACGTCCTTTGCCAGGTTTTTGGCGAGGATATTCCTTTTCACAAGTCGTACAAACCCATAACCAACTTGCTCTTTCTTTACGCAACATTTCTGTGAATCCAGATCCCATTTTTGATGATTCTTGACTTGGCCACAAATTTTCTAGTGAACGGAATGTCGAATCGTGAGCAGTATAACCCAAAGCATGAACGAATTCGTGATGTAAAACCCAAGCTGCATATGGCATCCATTCTGTTGTTAACAAACGTGGATGTAAATCGATAACTTCAACCTGTTCTGGAGTTGAAGGAGTTAGAACACCTCTTTTCCATCTTGTTACTCCATGACGCTGAGTAGCATTCTTTCTAAGCACGCCTAAATCAATTTCAGTAAGTTTAGTGAGTTCATGCTCACTCCAAACTTCCATAGCCATCATAACTTCGAGAACGAACTCACGTAAATGATTTAATTCTTCTAACTGAATCTGTGACGGCTTGACCATTCATGACCACCGATGATATGCAGGATGTCCTTCCTTAACTGCTACAAACAATCCCTTTCCAGTCGCACATACTTTTCCTTCTGCAGACAGAGTCATTTTGATGCTAGCTCTATCATCTTGTAAATCTTCAACTTCGGCAAGAACATGCAACTCGACTCCTGCAGGGGTTGGCCTTCTCAAAGATATCGAGTATGTTGCAGTTACAGTACATGGAGGCTCATCCAGCCCTGATGCATCCATAAGCGCTATCGCAGCAGCCCAGTTTCCGTGACAATCTAGCAAACTTCCAATAATCCCTCCATTGATCATACCTGGAAATGCTTGATGCTCTTCGGATGGCATAAAGCGCATTTCCAGCCCTTCCTTGCATCTGTGTGAATCAATTTGTAGACCCTTTTCATTAGCAGGCCCACAACCGAAGCAAATCGAAGTTGGGGCGTATTGTCTCTGAACTCCGTGTCCCATGAGACATGACTGAGAGAGGGGGTTGATTTGCTATTCGCATCCATCACCTTATTTCCTGTTTGATTATGGGCAAACATGGCCGGGAAGAAGCGACGGATACGCGTCGCTAACGAACTTCCTAAAATTAGGCGTCTAGCAATCAAAAAGGCGCTAGACGAACATGAATCAGGAGGGAGACCTGATTGGGACCGTTCTTCAGATTGGAAAGACATTCGATTTTTGAGAAAACGAATCAAAACTGGCGAAATGCGTACTGTTCACATGCCTCTACTAGATGTAGACATGGGGGATTCATGGCCAATTCCAATTATTGTATTCCATGGGAAAAGACCAGGCCCTGTTGTAACAATCATTGGAGCAACTCATGGAGACGAGTTAACTGGACCGAGCGCATGTACAAACCTTTTATCTTCAAAATTTACAGAACCTGGAGGAGCATTGGATCCACAATCAATGGCTGGTACAGTAAGAATTGTTCCAGTTCTAAACCTACCTGGTTACAGATCAAAAACGCGGTACTTCCCAGATGGTAGGGACCTGAATAGAGCATTTCCCGGACTAGCAAAGGGAAGTACAACATCTAGAGTTGCTAACATGGTAAAGAAAAATCTCATCGATGATTCTGATGTGATTATCGATTTACATAGCGCTGCAACAGGAAGGTCGAATATGCCTCAAATTCGAGGAGACTTATCTCATCCGGAATCTTATCTACTTGCTAAAGCGTTTGGAATTGAAGTCATCCTAGATAGTAAGCCCCCAAAAGGCAGTTTACGTCGAGTTGCAAACCAAATGGATATCGCTGCTGTAACCTATGAAGGCGGAGGTGCAAACAGACTTGAACAGACCGCTGTTAAAGTGGCAGTACACGGATGCCTCAATGTACTAAAGGCTCTGAAAGTTATTCCAAAGAATCCTAGTCGTCCAAGATTTAGATTGAATGCGGGAGGCTCAACATGGCTTAGATCAGGCGAAGGTGGGCTCCTGGATATGTTTGTTGGACCGGGAAGTATAGTCACCAAAGGAGATGTCGTTGCAACAATATCAGACCCTGGTGCGCCCGGATTGTCAGTAGATATCGTCGCCCCTGAAAATGGATTAATGATTTGCACCGCTACAAATCCATTCGTCACTGCTGGAACACCTGTTGGTCATTTCCTTCCAGTAACCAAACATATTGAACTGCTGAAGACTCAAATGGATGACAGAGGAATTTTGATTGTAAATGGTAGCCAAGGTGATGCGATTTGGCGCGAGGAAGAGGAAATGGTCGAAATCAAGGTCGAAGGTGATTGGTCCGGAGGCTCTGTTGACGCCGAATGGAACCAAATTAATACTGAAGAAACCGAACAGGAAGAAGCAGATCCCTGACTATGATTGGAATTCTGCAATCGCTGCCTTAACTTCATGCTCTTCCATATTTCTTGGTTGACTCTTTGCAACTTCAAACAGGTGGGCTACTAATTCATCAGTAGCTTCCATACCATTACTTTCTAACCAGTGAATGATGTTTGAACGTCCAGACATGTGTCCAATTCTAATCACTTGTTCTAAACCGAAATCTCCAGCAGGTACTCCGCTGTATACCCTATCTGCTAACCACATGTCTCCCTTACGAATGGCTTTGATTACAGCACTGGCATGAACTCCTGTGCCTGTTTCAAAAGCATCTTGTCCGAAAACAGGATAGTTTCTAGGCAGTGGAACCTTGATGTATTCATTGGCTTTCTGAACATATTCGCTCAAAAGAGATAGATCGTTGTTGATTATTCCCATCAGTGAGAGATTAACTAGAGTCTGATCTAAAGGAGCATTTCCTGCTCTCTCTCCAACTCCAAGGGCTGTACCGTGGATTACATCTGCACCAGCTTCAACCGCTGCTAGATTATTTGCAACACCTAGGCCACGATCCTGGTGTCCGTGCCAATTAACTTCGATATCACTACGCTTGTATCCTGCATCTTTGATTACTTCCTCATCTATGAATGAAAGCAATTGCTTAACTCCATTTGGAGTGACGTGTCCGCATGTATCGCAAACACACAGTCTTCTGACACCTAATTCCATCGCTCTTTGATAGATTAATTTCACATCTTCGGGCTTAGAGCGAGTTGTATCCTCTGTAACAAACATTACAGGAATGTCATTATCTACAGCATATGAAACGGCTTTTTCCATGGTTGAAACCAGTTTATCCATTGTCCAACCTTCTGTAAATTGACGAATTGGGCTTGTCCCAAGGAAAGCACTTGCTTGAATTTGCATTTCGTGCTTAGATTGTAAATCTACCAATGGTTCAATATCATTCATCAGAGTTCTTACTGCAGCACCGGGGCGGATTTGGAAATCATTTTCTCTGATATGAGAAAGCATTGCATCGATATGCTCCAGATGGAATGGTCCAGCGCCTGGAAGACCCAAATCGACCTTTTGAACACCTAACTTTTCCATGTAAGTTAGCAACTCAATCTTCTGGTCGATGGATGGATTTAGCGCACTTGGACTTTGTAGGCCATCGCGCAATGTCTCATCATCAAACCAAACATCGTGAGGGTGGTTTGCAGAATCTCTTGAATATTCATAATCGACAATATTCCAGTCGTATATCAGATTCTGCTCGTCCATGGAATCACCATTTAGACACTCGGTCTTGTCTTTGAGAAGGGCTTTCAGTGTTTGAATGCGTCGGATAGACGAATCATTCCTCTTCTTCATCTGAAGATGGTTTCTCAGTGAGTATTTCCTCAGCAAGTTCAGCAGGCATTCTTGCACTAAAAATCAGTTCATCCAAGAATGAATCCTTGTCCTTAGATCTGAGCTCCATGACACGAGTACCCTTAGAAGAGCGCCCAGAAGTTACCTTTGTTTGCTCTGCAGAAATTCTGATTACAATGCCCTTACCAGATAACAGGAATAATTGATCATCCAAATCTGGAACTTGATGCACTCTAGAAATTACATCTCCTTCATTGAGATTCATTGTGATTACACCCTTGCCTCCACGCTTGGTGACACGGTAACCATCCATCTCTGTCTTTGGATTTCCTTCATCGTCGTATAGTTGCTCACCATCACGAATAGACAAAATCTTCTCGCCTTTACCAAGGCGTGTTCTCTTACCCATTCCTTGCTTTGAAAGAGTAAGAACGCTTGTTTCAATGTCATTTGTAAGTATCATTCCTGCAAGAGAACCTTCGCCTTCTAGCCGAATTCCTCTAACTCCACTGGAAACTCTGCCTTGAGTTCGAACACTTGAAAGGTCGAATCGACATGCTCTTCCAAGATTGGAAACCATCACAACATTATGCTCATCTGTCCCACTTCTAACAGTTATCAATTCATCATCAGCCGCTAAATTGATCGCTTTCTTACCGTTGCGATTAATCTTGACATAGTCGGATAAACGGCTCTTCTTGATGACACCTTTCTTTGTAGCGAATGCCAAGAAATGACCTTCTGGTTCCTCGATTAACTCTTTATTCATTGGAATAATTGACACCACAGTCTCATCATCTTTCAATCCCAAAACATTTCGGATGTGACTACCTCTACTGGTTCGAGAACCTTGCGGAGTTTCCCATGCTTTGAGGCCATACACTCTTCCTTCAATATATGGGACTTCATTTCCATCTTTATCCTTCTTTGTAGCAGCACGATTCGTGAATACAAGTAACCTGTCTTTGCTGAAACAAGTAATCAAGGTTGTAGGGAAATCTTCGTTCTTGGTTTGAACGCCCTTCATTCCTTTTCCACCTCTATTTTGCATTCTGAATGCTTCAGCAGGTAAATGCCTGATGTAATTGTCATTAGTTAGCGTGATAACAATCGCTCTTTCTTCAATCAAATCTTCTCTGTCCATCGATAGTGGCATTGGATCAATGTGAGAACGGCGTTCATCTCCGTGCTTCTCAACTACTTCATCCAGTTCTGAAAGTAAGATGCCTAAACGGCGTGCTTTTGAAGCAATGATATCTTTCAAATCTGTAATCTTAAGTTGTAAATCGTCATATTCATTCTGAACTTTTTCAACATCTAAACGGCTCAACTGATACAATCTTCGCTCAGCAATAGCCTTGGATTGAGCCTCAGTGAAACTAAACGGAGCAACGCCAGGGAATGTTTCATTTCCTTGAAGTACAGATTCAAATTGCTCACGACTTGAACTGCCTTTACCAACTGTGATTACATCATCAATGCGGTCTTGCGCCTTGACTAACCCCTCTAAAATATGAGCCCTAGCCTCAGCTTTACCTAAATCGAAATTTGCTCTGCGCTCAATTACTGATTCACGGTGCTCTACATAGGTGTGTAACATTACGGGCAGTGTCAATAGAACTGGCCTACCGTCAAGGATTCCCATCATATTTGCAGAATATGATTCTTGCAACCTACTCGATTTGTATAATTGATTTAGTACAGCATGAGGGTCTGCATTGTTCTTTACTTCGATTACAACGCGGATTCCTTCTTTGGAAGATTCGTCACGAATATCTCTGATACCCACTACTGTTCCTTTGGTGACTAAATCTGCAATATGTACCAACATGTCGGCTTTCTTAACCTGGTAAGGAATCTCATGAATTACGATTTTTTTACCATTACTATCGTCATGAACATCACACTTTGAACGAACGTGAAATCTACCTTTCCCACTGGTATACATGTCGTATATTCCATCGATGCCATGGATTGATGCACCGGTAGGGAAATCAGGGCCTTTCACATGCTCCATGTAACTTTCTATAGATAAATCAGGCATTCCCTGGTTGCCTTCACCCTCTTCTAGAATTGTTTCGACATGAAGCTTAATTGCGCCGGAAACCTCTGTCAAATTATGAGGTGGAATGCGGGTTGCCATTCCTACCGCTATTCCATCACTACCATTTAGCAACAGATTAGGTAACCTCGAAGGTAGAACTGTTGGTTCTTGCTCGGAGTCGTCGAAATTTGGTTGGAAATCTACCGTATCCTTGTCGATATCTTCTAGCATATGCTTAGCAATTCTATCTAATCTACTCTCTGTATATCGCATAGCAGCAGGCGGGTCACCATCGATTGAACCAAAATTTCCTTGCCCATCTACTAGAGGGTAACGCAATGAGAATTCTTGTGCCATCCTCACCATTGTGTCATAGATTGATTGATCTCCGTGAGGGTGATACTTACCCATCACTTCTCCAACTGAACGTGCAGATTTGCTGAATTTCTTATCTGCAGTATGGCCTCCTTCGTGCATACCATACAATACTCTACGATGTACAGGCTTCAATCCATCTCTAGCATCTGGAAGAGCTCTTCCGATAATTACAGACATAGCGTAATTGATGTAAGAATTCTTCATTTCTTCATTCAATGGACGATTTAGCAGATTTGCATTTGACATTTCTGCATCCTCTTCTTTATCTTCAATCTCATCAGATGTCAAGGTTGGTCACCTCCTTTGCATGGCGCTCAATAAACGCCCTTCTATCAGGAACATCTTCTCCCATCAAAATCTCAAACATTCGATCTGATTCTTCAGCATCCTTGACAGTAACTTTCAACATTGTACGATTTTTTGGATCCATTGTGGTATTCCAGAGTTGGTCAGGGTTCATTTCACCCAGACCCTTGTAACGCTGCACTCCAATCTTAGCATTTGGATTATCGCCTTTCAGTTCATCGATAATCTGGTCCCTCTCTTCATCTGAGAATGCATATTTGCTAACACGGCCTTTTGATAACTGGAACAATGGAGGTTGAGCGATGTAAACATGCCCTTCGGTAATTGCTGGGCGCATAAACCTCCACAAGAATGTCAACATAAGCGTACGAATATGCGCACCATCAATATCTGCATCTGTCATTATAATTATCTTAGAATATCTCAACTTAGATGGATCAAACGAGCCTTCATCTTCAGGATTATTTCCTACGCCTGCTCCAAGTGCCCTGATCATTGTTTGAATTTCCTGATTTTGGAAAACTTTGACCAAATTGTGTTTTTGCCTTTCCACATTGAGGATTTTACCACGCAGAGGTAAAATTGCCTGTATTCTGCGGTCTCTACCTGTCTTTGCTGAACCACCTGCTGAGTCACCTTCTACAAGATATACTTCACATTCGCTAGGGTCTCTTGATTGACAATCAGCAAGTTTACCAGGCAAACCTCCGCCTTCAAGAACGCCCTTTCTACGAGTCAATTCTCTTGCTTTCTGGGCTGCTTTTCTAGCCTTGGAGGCCAATAGGGCCTTTTCGATGATTGTCTTGGCTACCGATGGATTTTCTTCAAAGAAATCACCTAATTTCTCGTATACTACAGTCTGAACTACACCGGTAACTTCGCTGCTCACTAGTTTATCTTTAGTTTGAGAAGAGAAAGAAGGGTCGGGGTGTTTGACGCTGACTATCGCCGCTAGCCCTTCTCTTACATCATCGCCAGACAATGCTTCACCTTTCAGCATATTTCGCTTTTTGGCGTAAGAATTCAAGCAACTAGTCAATGCTGTGCGCAGACCCGACATATGAGTTCCACCGTCTTTATTTCGAATGATATTGGTATAACAACGGATAGATTCGCTGAATGCATTAGACCATTGTAAAGCTAAATCAACGGTTACAGTTCCTTTTTCGACATCTTTCTCTCCTGAAATTTGAATGACGTCTGAATGTAAAACTTCTCTTGAGGAATTAATTTGCGAAACATATTCTGACAAACCTCCTTCATAATGGTGCACGCTAACATGAGGGTCTTCGGAACGCGAATCAGTAATCTCGATTTTTAGTCCGGCGTTCAAAAATGATGTTTCCTTCAGCCTGGTATCTATTTGTTCGAAATCAAACTCGGTGATGTTTGTAAAAATACCCAAATCCGGCTTGAATACAATCAAAGTCCCTGTGTCATCACAATCGCCAGTTACTTCCAAATTGCTGACTGGCACTCCGGCTTCATATCTTTGATGGTAAACCTTGCCGCTGCGATGAATAGTAACCTCCATCCATTCGGAAACTGCATTCACCGCTGAAACTCCAACGCCGTGCAACCCTCCAGAAACCTTGTATGAACTATTATCGAATTTTCCACCAGCATGTAATTTAGTCATAATAACCTCGGCTGCAGAAATTCCAAATTCTTCATGCTCACCCACTGGTATCCCTCTTCCAAAGTCTCTCACAGACAAAGATCCGTCCAGATTAAGTCCTACTTGGACCAAGTTTGTATGACCAGCTAAATGCTCATCCACAGAGTTGTCAACTACTTCCCAAATACAGTGATGCAAAGCAGAACCATCATGAGGGTCTCCGAGATACATTCCCGGGCGTTTTCGCACCGCTTCGAGCCCTTCTAGCACTTGTATACTCTGCGCACTGTATTCATCTGTCATCGACATACCCCGGACAATATTTTATGAGTTAGAAAAAGTCTTCGTAAATTACCATTTTTATCACTTAGTTCTAATCGTTTTTTTAGCATAAAAAAATATTCAAAAAAATCGTCAGAATTTCGCTTCAGTCAGGCGATTTACGCTGAGTCCTCTCTACCCAAATATAAGGGTGCCAAAGGGGGTATATGAACATACTCAACACCCAGCCTTGAAAGTGAAGATTTGAAGAAAGAAAAAAACTCCGAATAATGTCAAAATTAAGCAAAATTGCAATTCTTCTAACAACATAAATAATCGCAACCGTTAATGAACAAGGGAAAGTCGCCGACAGCATGGCTGACCCAAAAGTATGCGTTGCTCTCGACGGCACAACTGTCGAAGAAATGACTGACGAAGCTGCACGCGCGAACTTAGCCGGCGCCGACATGGTCGAAGTTAGATTTGATAGACTGTACCTAGTCAAGCCCGACCCTACTATTTCTGACGAAGAAGAAGGCGAGAAACCAGTATTGCCTCCTGAGAATGATTGGGAGACTGTTGACATGTCCGAAGTTGATGTTGATGCATCGATTGCTGCTCTAAAGGAAGGTCTTCCTTTGCCGGTAGTTTTCACCGCAAGACCCGTCTCAGAAGGTGGATTCTTCCCAGGAGTAGAATCTGAGAGAATCGAAATACTTCAGAAAGCAATCGATTCCAAGGTATCTTGGATTGACCTAGAATTATCCATAGAGGATTCGACTAGAAAGTCCCTTCAAGACTCAGCAAATGCCAACGGATGCCAAATTATTGCATCATCTCACGACATCAATGGAACCCCAGACGCAGAATCAATTGTTGCACTAGTCCGAGATAATCAAGGAGCAGGAGATATTGTCAAATTCTGCGGTACTGCAAACAATCACGGTGATGCACTGCAAATCGTTGAAGCGGCTACTGAACTGACCGGAGAAGGTCTGAGCCATAGCCTAATGTCAGTAAACAGTGGAGGAGATTGGGCTAGAATTCATGCTCCAATGCTGGATCAAAGCCTAGTTTATGCAACCATGAAAAATGAATTCAGAATCTCAGATAAAGGCCTAGTAAATGTTCGCGACCTAAGAGATGCCTGGTCTCTACTAGAATACTAATCTGGCTGTTTTTGCTCAAGAGAAGGAACCATGCCTTTCTGTAATTGTTGATTCTCATTAGTTAGACTCAACCCCGAATTCATGTAACGCTTGTTCATGACGATTGGGACTACTAAAATGCCCATCATTAAACCACAGCACACTAATGAAACTGTCCAATTAGGTAGGACTGTCGACCTTGGTTCTGAAACAACCGAAACATAGGCTACAATCTCTGTTTCTGGATTTGCATCATAGCGGTGTGAATTGTTTGTATTGTCGACTACGATGTTGAAATACTGGTTTGTTTCATCGCCAAACAAACCACTACTAACCTCTGGACCATCTAAGGATACAGAAAATGAAACCTCTTTGATATCTTCATATTGATGTGAATCTCTGAATGAATGCCAACCGACAACAGTAAAACTTCGCCATTCTGGAGGAACGTCGCTAGTTGGATCATCATCGTCCCTATGCTCTTTCAGCCCCCATGCGCCATGCGCTACATCGTAAGCTTGGGTATAACGGTCATACTGTGAAGTAGTCATCAAGTAGACATCTGCAGATGGGTCAAACGAATTGTTTCCTGTCTCTATTGTGACACAAATCGTTGTACGTCTTTCGTGATCAAGATTAACACGCAGAGTCCCCACTGCGTCATTTCCAATCGCCATCATGGTTGTGAAATCTTCTCGTAACAATCTCAAATCATGATTCGGCTCCCAGGTCATCCAATCTTCCTCGGGCCCATCATAATCCTCCATCACTTCTGCTTGACCCTGATCTTGCCCTCTGCGGTTGCCTCTTTCTTCAAACTCGAAATCGTAATCGTAGACATTAGGAACCTTAGCTAGTCTTTCCACAGTCTGATTCCAACTAGGAGTTACAAATTTTCCGTTGTCGCAATTTGATTCAGCAGAAACAGTCCCAACTGAAGGTAATGCCGAAGGCGCGACCATCGGAAGAAAGAAAATTGTTAGAACAATAAGATTCAGCCTCAGGCCCATTTGACACCCCCCTATGGGGGGTGATACACTCCTAGGGGGTTAATCGGTTTTCCCTTCAACGTCTTCGGCGAAGAGGCCTTACATAGCCAGAAGCGCCACTTCGACGTTCATCTTTCGAAAGTATACCTGGTGCAGGAGGAGGATTATGTTGATCCATACCCAATACACCGCCATATGACTGCACTTCATCGACATCATATGTCGCAGCAGCTTGCTCTGCTTCTTCTTCAATCTCGGTTGGACTTCGCATAACAGCCCATCCAAGAATTAGAACAGCAACGATTAGAGCGAGAACCAAGAATGATTCACCACTAGCATCAACCAACCATTCTTGCCAATCTTGAAGTGAGAAATCCGACAAACTTGGGTCAGCTACTTTTTCAGCCAAAATTGTGACTTCTGTTTCTTTGTAAATGCATACACCCATACCATCGCAAACTGAAACTTTGACTGTCTTAATTCCAACATCATCCCAACTAGCAGCGACTCTAATTCCATCTGCTCCGGAAGGGGTAATCCAGTCGTCTGTTGCATCACCATTTCCATCTGAATCGAAATCTAGGTCGCTTTCCCATAAGACAACGATGTTAGAGGAGATTCTTTCGTCCCTATCAGTATGCAATCCATCATTTACATCCAAATCTCGCCAAACGACGTACTCTGAGAGGTCTTCAGCATCCGAAATGTTAGCATCTAGAACCACAGACTCTCCGACATAAATCGTTTCAGTAATATCAAATTCACCAATCACTGGGATTTCATTTACAACGATGTTGAATGTAGCTCTAGTGACGTCTCCTGTAAGATAAGAATCTCTGACCGTTAGTGATACTTTGTAGGTCCCAGGTCTATCGAATGCATGCCAAGGCATCGGCTCATGAGAAATCGGAGTTGCATCTCCGAAATCCCAAGAATACTCAACGATTCCATTCCAATCCGAATGATTCGATTCTAATGGGACAAATCTACCCTCGTAGGCCCTATCACCGTCTCTGGTGCCTATGGAATCAAAATACAGCATTTGCCCAGGAGTGGTGACTACATTTCCATCGTCATCGAATGTATGTGAATAATCGAATGATGCGCCTTCAGCGATTGGTGTTGTAGTAGTCACCAAATCTCCATTATACCAAACGTCAAAGATTTTAACAGAAACTATTGGCTTAGGATTTTGAATTCTTATTGTCAAAGTCCTAGCCTCACTTTCCATTCCATTTTCATCTATCACAATCAATGTGACTGAATGTTCGCCGGGTGTTGAGAAATTGTGAATAACTAGAGAATCGTTAGATGTAGTGCCATCTGAAAAGGTCCACATGAATTCAAGATCGCTAGAATCTCCTACTTGCCCATCAGGGTCGTAACTTGTTCGTCCATTGAAGGTGTAAGGAACATCAACTTGACCGTCCTGAACTCTGAAATCAATTATCGGACTACCTGCTGAACCCGAATCTCTCACATCAAATTGTGCAACCGGTAATTGATTTAGAACTTGAACCATGACTTGGGCGATAGATTGTGCTCCATCATCATCAGTGACTGTCAGATTAACATATTTGACCCCTGGAGTAGACCATGCCACCATAGGATTTTGTTCAGTCGATAAGAAATCTACGAACAAATTGGTTCTATCGACTACGCCACCATCAAGGTTGACGCCTTCTACGAAATCCCAATTCCAACCAACTAATTCTCCATCCACATCATCGAATATATCTGGAAGCATTGTTGCTGTGAAAGTCTCAGTGATGATAGTATCAGAGTAAATCTGTCCTGGAGCCCTGTTGTTAACAATAATATCAATGAAGGATGAAGCCACATTGACTCCATCACTTACTGTAAGAGTTAGATTGTAAACAGTAACTGCAGTGAGGCCATCTTCCCACAGATGGTACGCTCGAGAAACTCCTTTACCACCTTCAATATCACCGTCGCCCCAATCCCAAGTAAACACCAAATGGCTTATTGGAACGTTGTCTGTAGTTCTTTCAGCACTAAACTGAATGATTTGACCAGTTAGAATAGATAGATTGTCTGTAATTATTTGACCATTTACTGAAATAACTGGATTTGGTAGAGAATCATCAGTCACATTGATTGAAGTTATATCTGAATCCGACCAAGTACCTCCCTGATCTAAAATCTTCAAGGAGACATTGTACTGACCAACCTCAAGATATGGTCTAACTGGACTTTTTAGCGAGGAAGTGTTTCCATCTCCAAAGTCCCATGCATAAGCTACTGGGTCATCCAAATACGGTAATGTATTGTTTGCAAGAGAAAGGCCCCAAGCATCGAATCCGTTTCCAACGAATAATACATTATCCCAAGTCTGAACTTCAACTGGTTCTACACTTGAGTTAGCAACAGGCTCCATGTTATCAAGGAACTGAGCGCCAGTTTGGGTTGTGTCAATAACATCTCCCAGCATGTCTTTCATAGTAAGGTGGAAAGTATGTACTTCACTAGTTTTGGCAGTGTACCAGAATGTTGTGGGGACATTTACTCCGCCACCGGCTTGTACTCTAGTTTCCAATGTGTCCAATACAACTCCTGATGCATTCTTAACTTCCACTAAAACATCTAAATCTTCAAAGAAAGCATTCGAGAGAACATTGAATTCGATTTCTGCTGTATCAATCTTTGAGTCCCCATCTCTATCTGCAAGAACGGTAGAATTCATACTTAGTGAAGCAGGAGAAGTAATTCTAGCCGCTTCGACATCGATGACTGCTTGTGGATAGGAACTACCACAAGATGTGTAATCACAATCTCCTTGATTTGATGCAAACCAAGTGATTGCCCAAATTTCATCGGTAATATTACCAAAGCCAGGAACTAATGCAGTTCCAACCGCACCGTTGAAATTAATATCAGAACGTGTATAAATTCCATCAGCAGAAGCCCTGCTCATAATTACACCATCCATTCCAGGAACATCCCCAGTAAATCTCATTGTAAGAGGTGCTGGTGCTGCTGAGCCTGGTGTGAATTTGAATACTTGAACACCCCACCCTTCGACGGAATTGCCTGTCGAAGACCATGGACCTAACCAATTGCTATTGGTGTCTACGGGCTGTATTCTACAGAATTCGCTCGAACCGCATGCGGGAGTCAAGAAGAGGTTTGACATGCCATATATCCCTTGATCACTGTCTAGTGTAGCAGCAATAGTGAAATTGGTATAGATATCAATGAAATCTCTACCAATCACTCCGGGAGTTGCACCTATCGGATTGCGAGCTAAATCTTCGATACCTGCAGCACCTGTTGATGAATCTTGAGCAAGTTTACGAATCGCAGGTCCGCCTCCTAAGTGGTCTGCTAAGTAAAGAAGGAAGATGAATCCGCCACCGTAATCTGCTGTTCTCTGATTCCACCATCGTACAGAATAATGACTAGCTGTTGTCCATGCGTTAACGTGTCCATACAATGTAGAAGAACCTCCAAAACAAAGGAATGCTGCCATATCTGCTGCACCTTCATCAATCCACAAATTCTCATATGGATCGAGTGCATTGTGCATTAAGTGTTGTAATTCGTGAGCTAAGATTACCTTAGACCAGGTGAGAGGTGCGTCATCAATATCGATGAAAATGGCTTCACGAGAAGCAGACATTCCCGGAGAGAAATATCCTCCGATATTGTATGCACCATCGATTGCATAGATGATTACTTCAATCTGGCAGTTATTATCGACATCAGGAGCGGCAATTCCTCTACCATCGAAGTAATCTTTTCCGAAGTATGTCATCAATGTAGGATAGACTGTGCTATCCCAGGTACTTGCCCAGTTGTTCAAAACAGTAGAAGAAAGAGTTCTTCCGCTTTGAACCATGAATGCTGCGGTTGAGGTGGTTTTCTCAACTGTAACATCAATTGAACCACCAGATGTTGGTACAGTTGCAGTATCACCTTCGTTGTATGGAGTACAAGCACGGCCACTAGTCATTGACTGCGGAGATGTTGCAATATCGACTCCCGGCATTCCATGGTCAATCCATGTATTTTTCATCATGCGTGTAGCGCTGTATAGGGCTTCATCGCTATCAGGCAGCATGTAAGGATGAGAATCTGAAGGTACAAAATTATCCAAATCTGCGAACACAGGAGTGAATTCAAATGACTGATTTTCCGAACTTTCTACCGGGTCCGCGGAAGCAAGAGGAGACATGATGGAAACTAGGAAAATAAGGAGTAAAGAGCATGCGCGAGTAGAGCATCGTTCGGACATTTGTGTGACCTCCATAGAATCGCAGTACTGCATTCCAAATCACCGAGTACAAATGAGGTATTTAATACTCAGCGAGAGTGGCATCATCAATGCGCAAGGGATTTGTTGCGATTCTGGCGTTTCTGTTCATTATGCCGTCAACGATTTCTGTGACCGGCCAAGATAGTGAAGAAATGCCCCTAAATTGCTCATTAAATTTCAATGGAGAGTTAGCAAATGAATCAGTTCATTTCCAAACTGATTTAGGACCAAGAATCCCCGGCTCGTTAGCAAGTTCTGCTCTACGCGATTCGATTAAGAATAATCTCACAGGATGGCACATTACAGAATCAACCCATCATTCAAATGGCATGACACTAACAAATTTGTTCGCAACATGGAACAAAGGAGCAGGTTCCAATGTCATACTAGCGGCACACTATGATACCCGACACAAAGGTGACCAAGATTGGAACGAAAGCCGCAGGGGTGACCCTATCGACGGTGCTAATGATGGTGCTAGCGGAGTCGCTGTTTTGCTTGAAATCGCAAGACTTATTCCGAACTTAAATTTGACACATGAAGTCACTCTATTCTTCACAGATGGTGAAGATCAAGGTGATAATCATTCAACATATGTTTTGGGAGCTAAAGCTTGGGCAGAAAATCTATCGCAAGAGGAGGCAGATAGTATAGAATCATTCATTCTAGTCGATATGGTCGGAGATTCATATCTGACTCTACGAAAAACCACACCAGGAAATATGGAATTATGGAATCGGACTGAAGACATAATCAGATACATAGATGATGTATGCCAACTAAACGATTCTTCATACTTCGATTTCGAAAGATTTGATGGGATATATGATGACCATGTTCCCGCACATGAATTAGGTATACCTGCGATAGACATCATCGATACTAGATTTGGAGAGAATGCATCTTTCCTTGGAGGGCATTGGCACACTCATAATGATACTGCTGACAAAGTTAGTGCTGAATCATTGCAGAAGGTAGGATACATCCTAGAATTAGGCCTTATTGATGGCGCATGGCTAGATGTGCGTGAAACGGAAGTTAGCAAAGACTCAGATGGCGATGGAATCGCAGATAACGTAGATTCTTGCCCTCAAATTTCTGGAGATGATACATCTGGTTGCCCACAAGAACCTGCAGAAAAAACCACAATTTCTCAAGACGGTGATGATATCACAGTAGGAGTACTACTGGTTCTGTGTATTGTATTGGTATGGAGTAATTTCGCCTGGCTAATTTTCGCGGATAATAGAGGGGAGGGGTGAAATCCGCGCACGGCCTCGGGTGAATTAACCGGAGGTGCTAATATCAGCGACGATAAACAAAATCGGCTTGCAGCATTGCGCCAAAGGGTTCGCTCGAAGTTAATTGACTCTAGGATTGCTTCTCGTAAGAGAGAACAGCAGGCTGAAGGCGAAATAGTTGTTCAAGCACCACAATTAGAGGAAGTTGGATTTCTTGAACTCAATGAACAGGAATTAACAGATGGGGAGAGACGCAGAAGGATTGCTTCTGCCCTAGTTATGATTGGAGCATTGATGGGAATATTATCTGGAACCTTAATCTTACAAGGCAACCCATCAGGGTTACTAAATTCATCAATTTTCCAATCGACGGATTCTCTTGACATTCATGGTTTTGTCTTAGATGAAGCTGGAGAACCTGTGGCAAATGTTTCTATCGAATTAGTCGACATTGATTCTGGTTCTGCAATAAAGCAAAATATTTTTTCAGATGAAAATGGTCGATATGTAATTGATGCAGTGTTAGTCCAAGAATACGAATTACATCTAGAGAAAACTGGATACGAAACTGTGATTTTATTGTTCGTTCCAGAACCTATTGGAATTTCACCCATAACTATGGTTGCCGGAGATGGGGAGAGAGTAGTTGATGATTACACAAAGACTGAGGGATGGTCCCTAGATAATGCAGTGGCTCTGGCTACATTCGAAGGATTGTTCACACTAGGCTGTGCCCTAGTCGGTGTTCATGCTTCATTTGAAATCAAGAGAAAGAAGAGATATCGAAGGACTCAGGCCTTGTGTTGGGTCGGCTTATTTAGTCGAGGAATGATAATTTTCGGACCAACGTTAATTTTGGTTGGTATGATTTTGATTATGTTCAATAAAGAGGATTTCGCAGATCAACAGGTAGAGGAGGCATTGTGAAATGTACCTCATTACCGTCGAAGGCGGTGACGGTTCTGGAAAGGGCGAAGCTGTGAGAATTTTGGCTTCATTAGCGAACAGGTTAGCATTTCCAAATGTTCATGTTACCCACGAGCCCAGAAGGCATAGCGAATTAGGAAAACTAGCGCTCAGCGCAGTTAGTAAGGGGGAAAATACTCCGTTGGAAGAAGCGGGGCTATTTGCAGCGGATAGAGTCGATCATTCGCACACATGGATAAGGCCGCGTTTACTCAAAGGCGACCTTGTCATTTCTGATAGAAATATACATTCTAGTCTCGTTTACCAAGGCGTTGTTGGTGATTTAGGACTTGAACAGGTTGCAAAAATGAATGCTGCTGCAATGATTCCTGATTTGGTAATTTGGATCGATTGCGACCCCAGTAAAGCGATGAAAAGAATAAATTCCGGCACACTGAGAATGGCTGGAGAAAAGCATGAATATTTCGAAACAACCGAAATACAAACTAAAATTAGGGCAGGATTTAGTGGAATTTTATCGGGTGAAATCGAAACACCGCATCCATTCAGTAAGTGTTTAGTTATGGGCCCAGTTCTAAACGAAAGCGGCTTAGATGATTTGGAAAAACAACTATCTCAAGTCCTTAGCACATTCTTCAATCGTAGGCCTGACCCATTAAATGTCAGCCGTGATGAAGTAGACAGGCACCTTCTCAAAACGCTCTCTACCGGTGTTCAAACCCAACAAAGATTGCCTGGCGCCCCCGTACAACATGTATCATTGTTAGAAGATTGGCTGGATGGGAAATCTCCTTCACAATGGATGGAACTTGCAGAACAAGAATGGGACGAGGCTCGTGCCAAAGATTCAGATGTTCCTGCTAGGCCTATCGCTCACTCGTCATGGGCAATTCTAGGAACATTATCACTAACTGATACAACCGATGTTCCCGCCTTGCACAAACAACTGGGCCCGGTTAGGTCTCTGACGAAGAGACATACTCAGAGGTTGGTGAAGTGGTTAGAACAAGAGAGGTGGATTCACCGTCAACAAAGCCATGTTCCTTTCGCTGAAGCTCAAATGTTCAAATTGAGAAATAGCCGACTAGGGTACGGACGCTTGTGCTTGGCAATGTGGCCATTGAGAGCAGCTTTATCCAGTTGGCGAAGGGCTAATCCCGATGGAGAATGGGAAGATTCGTTGGCTGAAATTATTCTTGAAACCGATGAGAAAAAGGTTCCACTTCAAATTCGTAAGGCTGTGCAAAATGTAATCCAAAGATTACATCTAATCTCTAGTGGTCATGCAGAATGTCCTGTCCCTCAAAATGAAAAAGAGTTGTTGATTTGGTGGGCGACAGAGCCTCCAGAGTGATCACTCTTCTTCTGCCTTCATACTAAACCTGCTTCCAGAAGGAAGAACAACCTTCGAAGGGTCTAATCCGAAAAATGCTGGCCTTGCGCTAAAGGATGCGGCCATAAAAGCTCCAATGAGTGCCCCAAATGGCGTGCCTGTCAACAATCGCATGATAGCATTTGATTCATACGAGGTCAGCATCTGAGTAAAACCATCAATAGCCATTGGTACCGCTGCTATTGCAGCGATTGCAAGTAATGCAAACATCCTTCGATCGTTTCTGTATACGGATAACAGGCTATTATCAGGAAGTAATGAGAGGAAAGTATCTCGTATTGTCCAGCGATTAAATCCTCTTCTAGAAAACAAAAATCCACCTATTGCTAATCCTAAGAAAATCCCCACATCCCTTACGCAAACTGGCATTTGATTGCCATTTATTTCCCAAGACCTTTCGGCCTTAGTATGGCAGTTCAAATCGCCAAATGCATAGATAAATGCTGCATATGGGTCTAAATCACTCCAAACAAATGCTCCATGTACACTTTGATTATGGCCCATTTCTCCGCCCGAATCTGTCTGCACATTCCCCCAGGCATCATCTGAATGATAATCAAATGCATTAGCGCGACCAGATAATTCTGGAACTGAATCTGTAGGCAGATAAAAGGGGACCAAAAAGAAAGATACCAAGAAGAAAGTCGATACTCCTCCTACCCAATATCCAACTTTTTTCTCACGAGAACGATCTTCCAGACCATTCTTCTGCATATTAAATCCCAAAAGTCGGCAGCGGATATGTTTTCGCCTGAACTGTGCTGGGACAATCATGGAGGAGAAGGTCGGTTTCAGAAAGGCCCTCTCCGCTGCAATCGTTCTAGGACTATATTCTGGATTCATGCTAGCTGTCGCAATTGCTATGGTTTTAGGGAACAAGGGCCTAATGACTGCCGCATTTCTATGGGGTCTAACCATAGTGCTATGTGCATTGATTTTGACCCCGTTTCTTGCAGTTGGAAGGAAGAGAGGGCTTCCAGAGACTGATGCAACGGTAAAAACACTACGCGAGGGGCTTAGTGAATTCAATGAAGGCGTAGGAGGCTGGAGAGCGCTTTCCCATGTCAGGGGAGAAGGCATGGGGGCATCAGTTTCTCTTTCGCATGCCTCGAACCCACTGACTATTATCGAAAAAGCACTCCAGATTGCAACCGATTGTAAATTGATTTTTCGATTTCCAAAAAACGACCCGACTTTACGTGACCGAACACTTCCGATACTGGAAGAAAAAGTAGGTACTTCCAGAATCCAAAGAAGGACAAAATCTCTGACGGTTGTTCCCGAGGTAGTAATTGACCGCTCTGTCATTATCACTCGGATGATGATGCTCTGCCCACCATTAATGGTAGCGGGTTCAATTGCATTCTATTCAGTTTCACCCGAACAGCCATCCCTCACTATCCTAGGTGCATTAGCAGGTGCAATACTTGGAATGATGGTAATCACAAACAAAGGCCGATAGGTCTTTTGGGCCCCCTAAAACCAGATTTATAAACCACGTCAAAACAGTTGCAAACATGCGAGAAATAACTTTGTTTTGGAAAAGGGCTCGCTTGGAAGAAACCGATATTGCACCCTTGCTGAAAATCGTTACTTCCCTAGAATTTCTTGCTTATATCAAAAGAACACCAAGAGACATACGAATGCTGATGAAAGCCAATTTCAAACCGAGAAAGGGACCAAAGGACTTGAACTCGTTATATTTCCTAGAAGTTGTGGATGTTCACCATACCCCTGAGAGTAGTGATGAAAGTTATGTCCTAAATCTGAAATTATCTCATCCATTGTCAAATTTCAATGCTCGAACTGGAGGAACAACCGCTGCACCAGGGTGCAGATTAGACGGCGAAGGTATGACTTATACCATCCAGGGAGGAAACATACGGCTAAGACTAGTCGCTGCCATGGCTAAATTAGTGGCAAAACCAGATCGTATTTCGGCTCGCACCCTTAACCTTGCGTCAGCGATTAATACCGGCCCTTTGAGTGCCAAACAACTCAAATTAGCCAAGTTCGCATATGACAAAGGATGGTACGATATCAACAAGAGAATTAGGATTTCAGAAATGGCAGAAGAATTGAAGATTGCTAGAGCAACATTAGCTGAACATTTATCCAGAATTGAAAGCATAATTATGGACGATTTGTTCGGCTCATATACAAATTTCAAAATTAGTCCTGATGAATTTGAAATGTTCAAGGACATGGCGGTAGAAGATTCGGAAAATCTAGGATTTGGCGAGGATGAACAATTCAAGAAGTTGCTTCAAAATATGCATACAGCAATGGAATCTGAAGGCGTTCCAGAAGATGATAATTTAGAAACTGAGCAATTGTAAACTTTACATTAGACGAGGATATAGTGGGAGTCATGAGCAATCTGGACAACCTATTGCGGAACCTCAAGGGTTCGGGAATTATTGTTCCTGCACATGTCGAGAAAGCGATTCGGAAAATCGAGATTGAAGATTTTACCGGATATGATTCATCCGGTTTCTATCATGACAGGCCTGTAGTGTTCTTAGAAACTCCAGATGGGGGTGTAAAAACCATTTCAGCACCACATATGATCGTAACGCTACTCCACAATTTGGAATTAGAGAAAGGGCAACATATTGTGATTTATGGCGCCAAAGGCGGATATATCAGCGCATTAATTGCCCATATTGTTGGAGAAGAGGGGTTAGTCACGGTTTTGGACCCGTCTAGAGATGTGATTGAGCACATTTCGAATAATCTGAGAGGATATCCAACTGTTAACTGTCAAAGGGTTGAGGATTTGAGTGAAATAAAAATCCCCAAATTGAATCGGGTTTTGGTTACTGGACAACTTGAAGAATTGCCAGAATGGTTAACTAAAGGATTGGAAGATGGCGGCTTTGCAATTGCCCCAATAGGAAATAGAAACTCTCAGCGATTACTTAAGATCGAAAAGCAGGGTAATGACTTATTTGAAACTGACCTGGGTACTGTGGTATTTGGCCCACTGAATATTGCCGACTCTGTTATTGAAACACCTTCGCCTACCGAGATGGCAGAATTGATTGAACAAGTGATTGAATTAATGAAAGATGCCAATATAATTCAAGAAGAAGACAAAACAAAATTGTACGATTTAGTTGCTGAGTTAAGGCAATTGCCTGATGATCTTCCTCCTCCTGAAGAAGTGGACAACCCAGAGGAACATCCACTGTTCAAATTAATGGTCCAGAAAGGCGAATGGTTCATTCATTTGTGGCCAATAATTCAGTCCATAGCAGAGACTAAAATCGCTTCATATGATTCTCCCAAAGACTTCGAAGAAGGAAGTAGCCACTCCGATTTCATCCCTTGAGGTGGTAAATTGACAAATATCGATGGTGAAATTTCTCGTTTATCTAACAAGGACGTGAAGATTCGCAGAAAAGCGGTCAGACTACTATTCGAAGAAGATAACCCAAGGGCGCTTTTAGGTTTTGTAAAAATGCTTGATGATACGGATTTTTGGTTCCGAAACAAATCACTTGATGCTCATCGCAAATGGGCTAGTACAGCAGATGACTTACTACCTTTATTGGAAAATCACAAACGATTAGCTGCTGAGTTATTGCAACGAGTAGATGCTCCTGATATTGCATTAACATTACTAGAAGAAGAAGACCATATAACCCGAAGTTTTGCTGCAAAAAGTTTGGCTAATTCAGAGGAATTACATTCAAAATTTACAAAAGATGAACACCATTCTGTCCGAATTGTCGCAGCAGAATTTTCTAGTGATAAAAATCTGATTTCTTCATTGATTGAGGACAAGCATTCAGCAGTTCGCAGAGCGGCAATATCGAATGCTGCCAAGCATAAATTGAAACTTGATTCGGATGTTCTAGATTCTGGTTTGTCTTCTAGTGACCCTGCTCTTCGTTCTTTGATAGCAACTTTAGCTGTAAATTCAGGTGGAGAAATTCTCGAAAAGGCCTGCAGAGATATCAATCCAAAGGTACGTAAGGCAATTGCTGATACTCTACGTAGTGAAGTTACTGAAGTAGATGAGCGAATTAGTTTGATTGCAAGTATTAGTCCCGAGATTATACTGCGATGGTTACGTTCAAGATATGACCCTGGCTCATCATCACTTCGATGGTCATTGATAGAAAATACTTCACTAAATTCTAGAATACGCTCAAAGTTAATTGAGCAGATGGAAGGTAGAAGTGATATCGACAAGCAAAGGCTAGCAATCATTTCTGAAGACGAATCGGTTTTAGTCAAGATTGCTGCAGAAAATCTATCCGCATCGCTTGGTGAACTTGAGGGAGAAAAATGAATTCAGGAATTTCATATCACGTTGATGCTACTAATGGCGCCAGTAGGAGGCTCAGCGTAAAAATTGAGATCGATGGCCCGTTTAACGAGAATATATTGGAACTAAGATTCCCGCGTTGGGTCCCTGGCTCTTACTTTATCCGCGAACCTATTCAACACATGTCTAATCTCGAGGCAACCTGTGACAACAAAGAAATTCAAATCAAAAGAATTGATGTTGATGGAGCACGAATAACAGGGATTAGTAATGCGAGTAAGATAGTAATTACTTACAAATTATTGGCTGCAGAAATGACTTGCCGAGCAAATCACTTGGATGAAACTCATGTCCATATTATGCCTCCCTATACTTGGATGATGCCTACAAGAGGAATAGAAAAATCAAGGTTGGAACAAACCCACAAGGTGACTTTAGAAACTCCGAAGGGTTGGCAAACCGCTACTCAATTGGCTGGTAAAGAAGGTGAATGGTTCGCTGAAGGCAGGGATGAGTTCCTAGATGCAATAATGGAATCAAACGCTAATCCAATGATTTCTTTCGATGTAATGGGAACTACTCAATACCTAAAATTGTGGGATTCTGGAGGATTACCAATTCCGAAAAAGGGACTAGATCGATTCATTGAAGCAATGAAACTTGTTATTGAAGAACACTTTGCATTATTTGGAGTCCCTGAATGGAAGGATTACTGGACAGTACTTCACCTCACAGAATCTGGAAGGGGGGGACTTGAACATCTTCGCAGCCAGACATCGATGATGCCTAGAAAATGCCTGCAAGAAGGAAATGAAGAACAATGGAGAGACCTAGTGTCATTATTCAGTCACGAATTCTTGCATCAGTGGAACGTTAAGCAACTTAGACCGAAGAATTTCCTAGATTATGAACTACAAAAAGAAGTACATTCAGACCTTTTGTGGTGGTTTGAAGGACTCACATCCTGGCTTGGTGATATCTTATGTTTACGCAGTGGAGCTTGGAGTGAAGAAGATTGGCGCAAAGACTGGAATCGTAAAATGAAAAGGCATACCGATAGAAATGGAATGCATAACGAATCTTTGCAAGAAAGTAGTCACGATGCATGGATTCACCTGTATAGGCCGAATTCATACAGCAGGGAAGTACAAATCTCATACTACCTCGAAGGAGAGATGGCGATCTTCTGCCTTGATGTCGAATTGCGAAAGCGTTCGAAGGGCAAGCACGGAATGGATGACGTAATGGCCACGCTGTATCACAATCACAGACTTAATTCTGAAAATCCCGGGATAACTCATGCCGACATCAAGAAAGCATTAGTGAACACCCCAGGAGGAAGGAGATTGGGGGCAATGCTCGATTCGCTGGTTGGAGAGAGAAAAATCCCTGATGTTATTTCAGCTATGAAAGTACTCGGATTAGAAATGGTTCCAGACAAGAAAGAAAAAGGTGCTTGGGTCGGATTAAATCTCTCAAATAATGCTAACTGCGTAAAAGTTCGAACCCATTTGACAGGTTCACCTTGCCGAGAAATGATCCATACTGGTGATGAAATAATAGCAATTGATGGATTACGTGTAAAATCTGTAAGCGATATATCTGCAGCCGTATATGGTAACGCAAATGTTGAAACCACATTCACAATTGCTAGAGAAGGAGTATTGCATGATGTCAAGATTACTCCAGTTCCTAATCCTAATCATTTGACTAAAGTCGAAGGTAAAGGAAACAAATTATGGCATGCACTCAAGGCAACTATGCGATAATTACTCAGATTTCTCTAAAACTTCCAATAACACATGTATTGGCGGCATATGGTTGGAAATGGTATGCTTACTTGTTTTTGGAGGATATAGGTCGCCACTCAGACTCATGTCGATTACTTGTTGTTTAGTAATCGTCTCTAGCCCACTTCCCGGCCAGACATCTACAGAAATCTCATCATTGGATAAATAATCAATCAGGATTGCAGGTACACGTTTCAGGTTCAGACATACAGCAACTGAGTGGCGATGGTGCCCATCTAGGATTGAACCAGTTTGTGAATCAACCAATAGCGGTTTAGTGAATCCGCCCCATTTCTTAGTCATCTCCAGCAACTTATCGCGGTTTTTTATTTTGATTTCTTCATGTGGTTTTAACCAATCTAAATCCACTAATGAAACGTCATCATTCCCCCACGACATGGCACATTCCAAGTCGTTAGATGGGATAATGCTTTGGAAAGGGCGAGCANGACNCCCTTCATGGAGGAGGGATTACTAGCAGATGTGCCGGGGNAAAAAATCCCTTCCTTAATTCCCGAAAATGAAAACCTAGCACACATTATGGACGTTCTTTGTNCCACTGGATATGGAGCTTGGATTGTTGGAGGAGCGGTTCGGGATTGTATTTTGGGGAAAACGCCTCATGAATATGATATATGCACTACTGCGACCCCTGACCAAATTATTGAATCATTTGAGGACACTATTCCGACTGGGAAAAAATACGGAACAATTACCGTCAAAAGTGGAAATTCAATGTTTGAAGTAACTACACTTCGCACAGAGAGTGGCTATGGCGACGGAAGAAGGCCTGATGAAGTTGAATGGGGTTCAAGTTTGAGTATTGATTTATCAAGGCGTGATTTCACTATGAATGCAATGGCCTACGACTATGCTAGAGAATTATTGCATGACCCATATGGAGGTAAATCAGACCTTGAGAATGGTTCTCTAAAAGCAGTAGGAAACGCCAGTCATAGACTTTCAGAAGATGGGCTGCGAATTATGCGAGCATATCGATTCATGGATCGCCAAGAGAATGGCATTTGGCTACCTGACAATGAATTATCTTCGGCACTTATTGATAATCGCGCTATGCTGGCAATGGTCTCGATCGAACGGATTTGGAATGAATTGGAGAGAATAATCAAAGGAGTAAATGCAAACATTGTACTTTCAAGAATGAATGATGATGGAGTGTTACCTGCGATTATTGGTTTCCCGTTACCCAAAGAGATTTTTGATTTGCTCACTGATTTACCTAATGATTTGGAAGCTAGAATGGCAATGATTTTTTCTGGACTTAAATCCGAAGAAATTACAGTGATACTAGAGAGATTAAAAGTCCCAAAAGCAGTGTTTTCTCGAATTAAATTCCTTCATTTCCTGATCCATAATTCCCCTAAGCAAACTGATTTGAGGCTCTATAGAAACACTCTTGGAGATGAAGTTGAAACACATTTAATCTTGAAATCTACTCTTGGTGAAGATACTGATTTAATCAATAAGTCATTACAGTATCCCACTGAAATAAACTGTTTGGTTGATGGGGTCTGGATAATGGAGAGAACCGGGTTAGAACCAGGGCTGAAATTAGGCCGTTTGAAAGATTGGTTATTCCGAATTCAAATCGAGAGAGGATATGAAAATTTGATGCAAATGGAAACCGCTTTATGCACGGTTCCATGGACAAATGGAGACCCAAAAGAATGGCCTCGCCCTAAGTGGCCATGACGGCATCAAGTTCATGACTTGATTACCCTTGGTAATGCCATGTCCGAAGTCGAACTGACGAAGAATTGGTTGTCTAGAGCGGGAGCCTCGGCTATTGTCATAGGCTTCTTCGTTTTTCTTTTTGAGGGAGTTATGGGCTCTGATTCCGGATTAGGTACTGCCTGCTGTTGTTTCGGTGTTTTTGGTGTAGTGATGGGTATGATGGTTTCTTCAGCAGCGGGGGCTATCAGTTCAGATGGGTCAATGGTATTGAAGCAGGATTCTACTGGTCAATGGTCTTGGGTACCTAATACAACAGATATTCCGAGTCCTGTAACCGATACTGCTGCCAATTATAATGACCAATCTACTCAGATTATGTCAAGAGTCATATCAGAAATTCGTGGTGGCAAAAATCTACAAGATCTAAATGACGAGGATTTGTCAATTATTGCCAGCACATACGGCGTACACAGTGGCTCAAAACAACAGAAAATCGAAGCACTACACGAGAATGATTTAGCAAGAAAAGCACTTCAAATTGGCGCTTTAGGAGTCGGCGCTGGTGCCGGTGCCGTAGGTGCATCTCGAATCATTAAATCTGGAAGAGAAAAAGCGATGCAGCGTGCTGAAGAACTGAAGGAACAAGGCCGAGAAAAGCTACAAGAAAACATCGAAGCCGGTAAGTACAACATTAATTCTAAATTACCAACAACGGAGAGTGGCGAATCTGCCACAGATGTTGCTAGTAACATTGTTTTGGACCAACTGAAAGTACAAATTGAACAAAGAGGATTGACACCTGAAGTGCTATTACAAATCTCAGATGTGAATAAAGATGGTCGACTGGATGCGAATGAGATTGCTAATACGATGACTTTAGCAACTGGTTTTGCAGTTCCTGCTTTCATTGTTAAGGATGCGATGAAGGATTTCGACGTCAATGATGATGGCACATTGGATCTAGCCGAACTGAATCTGCTTTGGGATAAACTTGGCTTAAGTGAAGATGGTGAGGTTGAGAACATCGAAACAGAAGAAATTGCTGAAAATTCCGATGAAGTAATTGAAGAAGATACCATCGCTGATGAAGAAATTGACGCTACATTAGAAGAGATTGATCCTACCGAGGATGAAGTCGCACTACAAGAAGAGGAAGCTCGATTACTTGCAGAAGAAGAGGCTGCAAGACAGGCTGAAGAGGAAGCAAGAGTGCAAGCCGAACTGGATGCTGCCAGATTGGCAGAAGAAGAGGCTGCAAGGCAGGCTGAGGATGAAGTGATTCAGGAACCAATTACAGAAAGTGAAGAATTAACTGAGGGAATAGATACTGAATTCGAAAGGTTAGTTCTTGAAATGGAAGGCGCTAGATTCTCGAGTGAAAGGAAAAAGTTGATGGAAAAACAAACTAAGGAATTCCTGGTCAATTTGAGGATAGAAAAGATGGAGAGAACTCTAGTCGGCGACCCGATATACCGTGGTGGGCAATCAATTCATGCATTGATTGACGGAGGCCCATATGTTGGCGTAATTAAAATTCCAGTCGCATTAGATGAAACGATTCTAGCGCACAAAGTATCTGATGAAATTCAAGTTTGGGCAAAATTGGTCGACTTCTCTCCAAGTTTGAAGAGGCCTGTCCTAGAAGCAAGTGAAGTGCTCTGAACTCCATTACAGACGCTACTCTTTGATTCAAACCTCTCACGCCTTCCAGTCTTTATGCAACTCATACACAGGTGAGGTTTCTGTAGGTTGCTCCTCTATTCGGTCCAACAACCAAATCACCCAATCAAAGGGGCCAACTAAAGAATTAGTTTGGTTCTCAGTTGAGTCTAACCATAATGAATTGAGCAATTTTGCGAGCTTTCGTATTCTTTTTTCTAGAATGGTAAGGTATGGCTGATAGTATGCAGACAGTATTTCTAGGGTCAAATGGCCCTGGAATATCATAATTGCATGGCTATTGAGTCCAACCAATATCGCATTGATTGAGTTTTTTTGTTCCCGGGATAGAGCTAGAACTTCTTCTTGCGTAAATTCTTCATCGAGATCATTTGCAATAACTCCCATTGCCCTCTGAACCAACGTTGTTCCAAGGTGTTCTGCTATGCGTTGTGTGATTTCATTCCGACGAGTTTGATTCCATTCCACTACCTGTCGCAAACCGAATAACATTGTCAGAAGGATGGCAATTCCGCCAAGGGCCTCACCTACTTGTGCAGCCGTTTCTAGATTCATGATTGGTGATTAATGACGAGGAAGATATGCTTTTCCTCAAATCCAGACATATGGATTCAGACTTCTGCCATCAATCCGATTTCCATAGGTATCAGAGAAATGAAATTCTTGTGAATTGGGTTGTTTGCATCGTGTTGGTTGATATGATGGCTTAGCAATATCATTTCTAAGTCGATTTGCTTTCCCCTTCAACATCCTCAATTAGATATACTGTAAAAACTAAGAGTTGACTAATGTTAGATTTAGGTATGGCAATACTAACTACTGGTGAGACATTAGATGAAGACGGAAATCCTATTCCCGGAACTGGGTTTGAATATGAGAGCGACGGATATATCGCAGAACTGTTAGCACAGAGAGTTGGACCCATAATTTCACAACCAGCACTCGGTGAGTTTGTAATCCCTCTAGCGTATGGGAGAGATAACAATGGTGAGTTAGAAAGAATGTTGGTGATTTTCTCTCCTAAAAATAAAGGGCCACCAGAGCACGTCCATCCCAATTATGATGAACTATTCGAAGTGATATCAGGAGACTATGTATTTTCAGTAAATCGTAAGGATCAAAAAGCGGGTCCTGGTGACAAACTTACTGTCAAAAAAGGAGTTCCTCATCGCTGGCGAAATGTCGGCGAGGACTATGGATTTACGATTGCTGAATCAAGGCCAGCAGCTCGGATGTTAGAGGTCCTTTTCAGTATATTCGGTATGGCACATGAGGGGAAACTCACCAAGAAAGGGCAACCTAAATTATTTCACGCGATAGTGATCGGTCGAGAGTATTCCGATGACACCGTCCCAACCTTCCCCCCACCATTCATTACATATTTCTTGAGCATGCTATTAATGCCATTTGCTAAACTGTTAGGATACAAGTCTACAGAACCGCGATATCTAGAAGATTCGTTTTGGGAAAAGCGTGTCAATCAACCACCGAAATAGTCATCCGTGTATTTCAGAGGGTGGCATTAGCAGCGACCCACTGCCAACCATTTGAACCTTAGACTGCTAAAAAATATAGATGTGGTTCAAGAACAATCTTCACCCGGAAGACCCATGCAAAATGTATCTCCTCCATTTAATAGGACTACGAGTAGGATGATCAAATAGAGCAAAATTACTGAGCTGCTAACGTAAAACAGAATT
>PAZU01000012.1 GCA_002715725.1 Methanobacteriota archaeon
GTTACTCTATATGAGTCAAGACAAGAAATTGGAAATCCAGTTAGATCACCTGGTATAATCAAAAATTTACCAGAATATTTTATTGAAAAAACCTCGGCTAAAAAAATTGAATTTGGTTGGGCATTTAGAAGGGAATGGTATGAAAAGGAATTAGCAAAAAAAGTCGCTGATTTAGGAGGGATTATCAAATTAAAAACACCAGCTCCTGAAGGTTCAATTAATTGCACAGGAGGAAAATCGGTTGCGCCAGGTTGGCCGCAATCTGGAACCCAATATGTTTTGGAAAATTGGACTGGTGGAATTACAATAGCAAAAAACATCCCACTAGAATTCACTCTCAATGATATGGAAGATGACAAATTTTGTTTTCAAAGAGCAGATAGTTTAGTTGAATGTTGGATCAGAGGAGATTTACCTAGGCCTGTACAAGGTTGGTTAGAGATAATGCAAGGAGAACACCCTCTTTCTTCGAATTATATTTGGGCCGATGAAGCAATAGTGGAAGGAGAAGAAATCGCCAAAAACATCATTCATTCCCTTCAGGAGTTGAGTTGACATGATACCGGATGAAGGATTGTTAAATTACGTTCTTGACCAAAGTCGCGGTTGTAGACATATTACACTTATCGATCCAGGAAAACAGAGTGCAGAAATTGCTACTAGAAGGGCAATCGCAGCGATTGAAGCAGGCTCAAAGATGATATTCGTTGGAGGGTCTACAGATACACCAGACGAAGTTGTCCACCAAACATGCAAATCAATTCAAGAAGCCCTTGAACTGCAAATTTTTGCTGCAAGCCAAGATCCGAATTCATACGAAGAGATGTGGAAAATACCTGTAGTTCTCTTCCCCGGAGGTGCCCATGCACTTTCACCAGCTGCAGACGGAATAACATTCATGATGCTGATGAATTCACAAATCAGGAAATTTTTAGTTGGTGAACAACTACGTGGAGCACCATATCTTCAGAAATTTGGCGTCGAAGCACTACCAACAGGATATCTTGTATTTTCTCCAGGGGGTAAAGTTGGAGAAGTTGGTCAAGCCGAATTGATCGAAGCAAACCAACAGGAATTAGTTCATTCATATGCGATTACAGCGAAAATGTTCGGATTTAAAATCCTCTATCTCGAAGCAGGTAGTGGAGCATCAAAACAAGTAGAACCAAAATGCATTGAAGCCGCAAATCAAGTCGAAGATTTGTGTTTAATTGTAGGTGGCGGAATTAGGACAGGGGAGCAAGCAGCTAAAGCTGCAAATGCAGGAGCAAACTGGATTGTTACAGGAACCCTCACAGAAGACGCTGCGAATATGGATGAAATTAGGCAAAGAATTAACGAAATAGTTGAAGGAATTCAATCCTCGTCTTCATAGATTACAGGGTCTCCTGTTCCACCAGGAGAATCTGGACGTGCCTCTTTCGGAACATCCATTCCTTTCTCAATAACTTCTAATGCAGTATCAAGGTCGACAGTTCCACCATCTGCTAAAGTTTGCATATCATCAGCAGTTGGCGCTGAAATAGTTCTCTCTACATCAGGCGAATTGGAATAAATCTCCTTGCGTAATTCCCTTTCATCATGACTACGTACAAGAGATAAGGAATCAGCAAACACACGTCCTACAACTTCACGAGTTCTTTCAGAGCGCTTTACTCCATCGAGTTGGTTTACCGCAGTATCTCTTTGAGATTCTAATTCACGAACCTCTGAGGTTCTGTCTGTTAGTGCAGATTCCAAATCACCAATAGTGAGAGACATTTGTTGGATTCTTTCATCCCTTTCGAATACATCATTGTGCAATCTTCTCTCCCTTCTTCTTAGAGATTCATATTCGCGATTTCTTTCAAGCAATCTACGCTTTAATTCTTCAATTTGCTCAACCAGATAATCATGTTCAGCAGAAACCGATCTTGGGCCCTGCATCACTCGTTCTAATTGCTCTTCTAATTCAGCAAGACGGGTGTCGCGAGCATCTAACAATCCACGCAATCTATCAGCAATATCTCTCAACCTTTGACGCTCTTCTTCTAGAGCATTATTGGCGGCTTTTTCTGCCTCTAAGTCGCTAGACAGCGAATCTGATTGTGATTTTAAAGCGCGAACCTCATCTGCAGTAACACTAGTTAGGCCAGCATCAGCCGCTCGCTCCAAAGCCTCTACCATTTGCCCCATACGGCCTTCCATTTCAGCAATAACATCGTCTTGTTGAGTAGTTAATTCTCTTAATTGCGCTGCTTCGTTTTCTAGATTCTCTCTTTCTTCTACAGAAATACTGGAACTATTTTCTGCTAACTCTTTTCGTGTATCTTCGAGCAATCTTTCCAAGTGAACAATCCTTGCTCCCGATTCTTCAAGGTCATTCTCAGCAGCTTTCAATTGAGCCACTTCTGGAGCAACCTCGTCTTTACGCTCCGCAAGGTCGAGTTCCAAAACCCTCAATCTTTGTTTTGAAGTAACCAAATCTTCGTTTCTATCAGCCAATTCTTGCCATGCTACAAGAACCTCTTCAACGAGTTGGTCAACGGGATATGCGCGCAACATTCCTTCGAGCGCTGCCCGCTCATCACCGGTCGTTTCAGTCATACGACGGATGCCACCTGGAGTATCTGCGCCTAACGTCATTAACTCCAATCGCACAACTACCATTCTTCAACCTTTCATTGGTTGGAGGGCCCTATGGGCCCATTGTGAGACCCTTAGTTGATGGCGGTATATTGCTCATCAGGCATGTCTTGGGCCAGTGCCATAGCGCCAGTTGCGACCTTTTCGATAGGATCATCAACACAAGTTACAGTTACATCTCCAATATCTGCGATATCATTTGCAATAGCGTCAGCGATTCCGTCGATTAGAGAGCCACCACCAGACAGGATGATGTTGTTTCTCAAAATTGGTTGGTATTCAGGGTCAGCAGTTGCTACAATAGATTTGATTGCAGCTCCAACCTTTCCAACAACCATTGAACAAGCAGACTTTACCAAGTCGCCAACATCGACAACTTGCTTCTTACCTTCAACAGATAATTCGACCATCTGTTCTCGGTCATCACCGCTAACATAGGAAAACTCTTCTTTCCACTTGCGAACCATGTCCTTTGTTACTTGAGCACCTGTGTACTTCTTCTGAACTAATTCCATAAGTTGCAAATCTATCCAATCTCCAGCTTCCTGGATTGTTAATTGGTCTTCTTCGGTTGGGAAGATTCCGTAAAGGCGAGCAATATCGGTTGTACCTGCTCCAATATCAACACAGATTGAGCCGGAGATCTCTCCGATTCCGTAAGCTGTAGCGAAAGGCTCGGTTACGACCATAATTGCATTAACTTGACCACGAAGAGTAGCAACCAAGTTACTCTTGTCTGTGAATGATACGTGTGATGGAGAACAAATTACTCCGAAAACCTCGTCGTAATCTTCAGGTCCGACTGTCTCGATAAGATGAGTTACGAAAGCCTTAGCAGCAGCCAAATTTGCTTCATCATCTTGTGCTACACCAGCAGCCATTGGGCGGTATAAGTTACAAGCCAATTTATTCTTTAAAGCATCATTACCGAATAGAACATCTCGACCTAGGAAATTTCTAGCAACCGGGTCTTTTGGACGACCTACAACGGTCTCAATAGTTTCTAACGATCCTGCACTACTTGCAATAGTTGATTGGTATGTTCCCAAATCAATTCCAACATAGAGTCTTTCTCCCATTTTGTCTCACCTTTGTCCTTCGGACATCACGCCCACGGTGTTACTAGTCTTAATGTTCACTCGCGCTTTGATGAATCATTCTTCCTCTCCGAACGGCGGCGGAACACTATCTAAAACACGTCTCTCAAAACCCCTAAACAGAACACCTGCGGCCACAATAACGCCTAACACAACGCCAATAATACCCCACACTAATGCGCGGTTTTGCTCAACCCTATCATCTAGATCGACAGAAGGCGAATCTTCAGGATTATCAATCAAAGGAGAAGTCCAATAAATTGAGAAATTATTGCTAATATATACAGACATTTCAGACCCAGTCCAGATTGAAGAATTATCATCAACAACTATTACTTCGAACTTCCAATCCTCTCTATTTACTGGCCTAGGAATCAAATCTCTGACAATATCTACTTCACATGAAATGTTGGATGGGTATTCTAACACAACAGCACAATCACTTAATTCAACGGAGTAGTTTGAATTGTTTAGGCGAATAGCAACCACATAACCATCACTTTCTTCATCTGAAATATTCAACACGAGTGAAAAATTTTCAGTATAATTTTCTCCCCCAACCGGCCCTTCTATAATCGTAATTTCCGGCGGCGTGTTTTGCGTTAAATTTTGTAACCCAGTAGCAATCATTCCGAAACCAACTTTCGTTCCTTCGATGCCTAAATAACCAACATTCAATCCTTCATGGAGATCCTTGGCAACAACCTCGACACTTACCCATTCAACATCTTCTAATTGGGACGCAGGTAGCCGAATCATTACCGTGGTCTCATTACTAGAATTCATTTGCAAAGGCTCTGTAAAAGACCCATAGTATAGTTGACTATATCCTGAATTACTCATTTGGTCATCTACTGCAAATCTACCATCTGAAGTTGTTACAATTAATCTCAAATCATCAATTTGATATCCACCAGGTCTAGCATTGTAAGACATTACAACTTCCACATCTTCACCAGGTATCGGCTGATACAATTTACTCCATGATTCGTTTTCAGAGAGGAATGGGCCAGCAGCACCACTTCCATTCCAAGGATTGGCAATCAATTGTTCAATGACCTCTCCGCGCGATTGAATTAACCCAACCCAATCATCTACTGCATATGAGTCATGAACGATAAATCCATTTTCTAAACTCTCCAAAGACGGCCGCCCATAACCTTGCATAGAATCGGGGTCGCCCCCAATCAAACCTTCACCAGATGAAGCCAACATTGCTCGTAGTAATGGTGCAGAAGGGGTGTAGCCGTATTCTGTTTGTATCAATTCTTGTAATAGTGCAGTAAACGATGCAGCCATAGGTGCCGCCATTGAGGTCCCAGTCATTGCATAAGATTCGTTATTCATTCCTAATTTTGTTCCATCAGCTTTTGCTGAAACTATACTCATACCAGGCGCTGCAATAAATGTCCCACGCCTTTCGTTGACATCAGGGCCGTGCGAATTTCCAGACCACAAACTTCCGTTTTGATTTGAATCACTTGCTACTACAGAAACCACGTTGTATGCATTTGATGGCTCTAACATAGTATTCCCTGTATTTCCGGGTGCGACAAAAATCAGAGACCACGGATTTTCAATAGTCCACTTATCTATCATACTACTCCTTTCAGTGTAATTTACAGTATTATCTCCCCAAGACCAAGAATTGATTACGGCTCCGTGACGACTAGATTCGGCCAATAGAGAAGTAACATCTTCAGGAACCACCCACCCGCTAGAATCCACTATATCTTGAACCACCAACCTTGCTCCATGAGAAAGAGAACGCATACTACTATCCCCATCTAACTGATCACAAGCTAAAATCCCAGCAATATGAGTTCCATGACGAAATTGTTGATGTCCTTGAGTGTCCCAATCATCCACTGTATCGTTCAAGTGGACAATTTTCCTATGTTCTAATCCAGGAGCTCCTACTTCTAAACTAGAGTTTCTAAAACAAGAATGGTCCATATCTATACCTGTATCTGCAACTGCAATTACCACGCCACTTCCATCAAGGTCTTTCAAAGGCGAATCTTCACCGACATCCATAATGCTTGCAGTAGCTAAAACGGGAGATGCAACACACATCAGCAATGAAAATACCAGTAATACTGCTACCCGCACAAAACACGTGAAATCCCCTTTACGGTTGAAGATTTAGACTCAAAGGGTCGCGCCAGCGCGTTTAAGACACATTCACAGGTCGGCGGGAATATGCAAGCCTTCCGCGTATCCGGCACAGCGCCATTTGGCAGCCAACGACAGAAGTTCAACATGGACCTTGTAGCAAGTTCTGCAGACGATGCTGAACATCGTTGCTATTCTATCATTGGTTCCCGACATAAAGTAAACCGCAGAGCCATCAACATCGAGTCTGTATCTGAAATAGATCCAAGAACATCTTCAGAACCAATGGTTCTCAATGCCTTTAGAGACCAAATTGCAGCATCAGGCGGACCAATTACCCCAGTTGCTGAAGAAGAGTGACACCAATCGTCGGGTTCATCATAGATGGGCTTCTCCCAAGGGTTGAGCGCCATGATTGATTCTAGTGAACTTCAGAGAATGGCGCGCCTTGTCGATATGAATCGTCAACGCCTTGAGGAAATAAATCAACAAATTGAGAGGATCGAAACCGTTCAACTAGAACACGACGACACACGGAGGGCACTCAACTCATTATCCCAAGGGAAAAATGGACACATACCTCTGGGCGCCGGTGTGATGGTTCCTATCCCAAAGGACGCCACTACAATAGTGGACTTAGGTAGTGGCATTTTCGGAGAAAGAAGTCCGGAAAGCGCTGAAGAATTAGTAAGTCAAAGGCTCGAGGATTTAACCGAACTAAAATCCCAATTCGAAGCCGAAGCCGCCACGTTAACACAACGAATCGAAGAACTTGCCACCGCTTTTGAATCAGCAGCAAAAGAGATGACACAACCACAACCAGTTGAAGAAGAGTCGGTTGAAAAACCTGAAGAAAAATCTACACGCCGCCGTAGGAGAGGAGTTGGCGGAGAATTAACTTTGGACGACTAAGGTGATATCATGGGATTATTCGATAAATTCCGGAAAAAGGTCCGAGAGGCCGCATCCGAAGTCGACACAGATTCCTTATCTGCCGACGAAGGTAGCGAAGAAGCATTAGATGCAATATCTCAACACGAAGAATTTTCAAAAATTAGGACTCATGTTCCTGCTTACAATATACAACCAGATTTTGAGGATGACGATGATGACTGGGAAGATTTAGATGAAGAGGAGGAATTAGAACTCCCTTCAAACAACGATGACGATTGGGATGATTGGGAAGAAGAGGAAGAATACACACTCCCAACAAAACTATCTCGTAAGGAAAAGAAAATACTTGCCAAAGAGGCAAAAAAAGAAGCTTCAAGAAAGAAAGCCAGTGAAAAAGAAATGAAAAAACGGGGCGCTAAAGCGGTCAAAAGGCTGGCAGGTTCAAAGGTCGATTTACACATGATGCGCACCACAACAGGCCGCCAATTAGTGGAAGTAAAAGCCGCACCTACAGGGGGAATAGGATCTGTTGAAGCCGATGGAATAACCATCGATCTAGGCGGTGGAGTTGTTGAATCTGGCGGGCGAGTAATCAAGCAAAGCGAAGCACTCAGTAATCTAATGGAAGAACTCGAATGGATTATGCTTGAATCAGATATTTCTTCAGACGCAGTTACTGCTGTAATGGAGGCCCTTAAACGAAATTTAATCGGGCAGAGATTACGTAAAGGCGCAGACCTGGCTAAAGTACTCGAAGCAAGTCTAAAACGCGCCTTGAGGGGGATTTTGAAAGCCGGCTATTGGGATTTTTATGCTTCAATTCGAAGCTTTATTGACAAAAAGGACACCCCAGTCGTAATCATGTTTGTTGGAGTAAATGGTACTGGAAAAACCACAACTGTAGCCAAAGTCGCCCACAATTTACAACAACGCGGAATATCGGTTATCGCAGCAGCAGGAGATACCTTCAGGGCGGGCGCAATCGAACAATTAGAAACCCATTGCGACCGACTCAATATCCGTTGCATTTCATCGCAGCGCGGAGGGGATTCCGCCGCTATTGCTAGAGATGCAGTAGAATCAGCCAGAGCCAAAGGCATAGAGGTAGTCTTAGTTGATACAGCAGGAAGAATGCAAAACAAATCCAATCTAATGGCTGAATTAGAAAAGGTTAGACGTGTAGCGAATCCGCATCTAACATTATTCGTTGGAGATGCATTGGCTGGAAATGATGCTGTTGATCAAGCAAGGAACTTCCAAGAGATGCTGAAATTCGATGGCGCTGTTTTGACAAAATTAGATACTGATGCTAAAGGAGGAGCGGGCCTTTCAATCGCCCATGCCACAGGCCAACCAATTGTATTGTGTGGCGTTGGCCAAGAGTATGATGATTTGATGCAATTCGATCCAGACTGGCTTCTAGAACAATTATTCGAGTGAGGTGATATTTTGGCACAAGAATTCTTCGATGATGACAATAGCGCACACCTGTTTCAATTAGTGCACATGTTGCAAAGAAGCGCCATGATGCACATGGGATTAATGCAGGATAATGAAGGAAGAGTTCACTATAATTTGAGTGAAACTAAAGCAGCCATAGACACCCTATCGATGCTTAAAATAAAGATGGACGGCAATCTTACTACTAAAGAAAGCACTATGCTAAATGGGATAATTTCTGAATTACAACTTCAGTTTGTCAAAGCGCCTGCAAGGCAGAGGGCCCTAGAAGACCAGGTGGCAGAATCTGAGGCGGTCCGTGAAACATTTACAAATCCTCAAGATGCCCCCTCGGAAATCATCGCTGATGAAGAAGAATGACTTCTTTCGACTAATTTGAGCGGTTGATTCATCAGTGTGAAGTTTATCACACACCTGTTAGCCATGGTTAGAGTCACCGATGTCGAAGACGAAGAAGCGCCCACCGTGCTTCTTGTTGACAACAACCAGATGTCACTACATAGATTAAGCAACATTTTCCGCCAGAGAGAATTTAATGTTGTAACATGTGATGATGGTGATAAAGCAGTAGATGAGTATATTCGCCTAGATCCAGAATTAGTTGTTTTAGCACTGGATATCCCCTCTATGGATGGTCATTTAGCGGCACTTGAAATGAGAGAGCATGGTAACGATTGCCGGATATTATTCTCTGCCCCCAAAAGGCAGGCCGAATTAGCTCAAGACGCGACACATTCTGCAGGAGCAATAGGTTGGGTCGAGAAACCAATAACAGCATCTGCAATAGATTCGATTTGGGATTTAGTATTAGGTCCAATTCCTGAAGCGCCAGGTCTAGAAGATTTAGATACAATTCATCCAGTTGAAGAGATGATTGAGGTCGAAAAGGACGAAGGGCCAATGCCTATTCCTGCACTACCACCTTTACCAATTAATCCACTTCCAATAGAAGAGATAGTGCAACCAAAGAAGAAATCAAGCAAATCAAAACGCCTACTACTCGTTCTTGTGATTTTCACTGGGTTGGGGGCTGCTGGTTGGTATGCATGGACGAATGGACTGATTTGATATCTTGATTCATAGCAACCGGGACTAATGCAATTCTTCCATCAGGCAACGTTTTTCGAACATAACCTGACATATCTACAGCCATCGTTTGAAGTGCAATCTTTTCTACCCTACTTCCTGCGGGAGCACGAACCACTTCAGTAACTTTGTAACTTTTTGAATCTAATAATTCTAAATCACCATTAGCCAATTTTTTATCCAAAAGACGGTTGTTATTCCAAGCATACCAGACTAACCATCCAATCCCAATCATCATTGGTATTCCAACAATAGTGGCTACTACAGAACTCATGACTCTCTCTCAACCAATGCATTCCACGAGGAAGCAGCATATTCTTTAGCAGCACCAGCAGGATTGTTCGCACGGTGTATTCCACTACCTACAATTATACAATCCGACCCTGCTAAAACAGCTTCTCTAGGGTCGCCATATCTTTGTCCCATTTCACCATCACCAACGGAGAGATTTACACCAGGCGTCCAAATCATTTTTTCAACACCAACTTTTTTGCGCAACTCCTTCAGTTCCTCGGGCCTCGAACCATTCCCAATGAATCCAAAGACGCCGGGGTGTTCACGACCTTTAGCTACTACTTGATCAGTATATTCTGGACTCAATAAGTTTCCACGGCTGGACATTTGCGCTAACAGTAAAACCCCGCCTTTACGACCAACATCCTCCCAGCCAGATTGTAAACCATCAACAACATCAGGGCCACTAATTAGGTGTGAAGTCACTAGATCTGCCCATGAACGAATGTCGTAAATCCCAGCCATTTGCGAACGGCTAATTTTTCCAATATCTGCAAATTTTCTATCTTCGAATATTAGTAAATCGGCCTCTGCTGCAGCTTTGCAAAATTTAGACCAAGAATCCGAAGTCCAATCGTCAACCAAGTCAACATGAGTTTTCAAAGCAGCAATGTAAGGCCCAACCTCTTCAATTAAGTCAAACAATCCAGCCATTGTATTTCGGTCTGCTGCCAAACACACAAGGGACTGTTTACGGGCTGCAACCTCCATATATTTTCGAGCAATATCGGATGTTGAATTTGACCAACGCTCGCCCCAAACTCCGCTCGCCATTACATAGGGCATCGTGAGGATGCGTGTCAATCTTGCGCCTTAATGGAGTTTACAGAATCTACTAAGGTTACTTCGATATCATAATTTGGTAATTGTAGTACATCAAAAGAATCTCCTACTTCATAACCAACATGAGTGCCTAGGGTTTTCTTTAACCGATTAACAGATAATTTTGGATGGAATGCTGCTAGTAAATAAGCAAATAATTTCGGTAATTTTCGGGTTGCAAATTTCCCTTCTAAGGACGAATTCAAAATTCCCCCAATTTCTTTCATCCACAAACCATCCTTGTGAATGATATATCTGTGGCCATTATCGCCTTTATCTAAAGCATTTACATGCGCAATAGCAACATCTCTAACGTCGACAAAATTAATGTGAACATCAAGAACAAACGGCGGGCCTCTAGCAAAATGCTTCAGATAGGACATAGAACCTTCAATATGCCTTTTATGTAACACTGGACCGAATACAATTGAAGGATGTATAGTTACTAAACGAACATCTCTATCTTTGGCCCACGCACGCATAATTCGCTCCGCTTCCGCTTTGGCAAAACCATAAGCATTAGATGTCTCAGAAGCATCTTCACACCAATCTTCGTTCGAGAAAACCTTGCCATTTTGAAATTTAGTTGCACGGATTGCAGCAACCGATGAAGTGTGAATAATTCTCTTGACACCTTCCATTACACTACATAAATTTCTAACTCCAACAACAGAAGGATCAACAACCTCCCTTTTGACATCTTTTGCTCCCACATATAGAGACGCAGCGCAATGAATAACATCATCACACCCCTCTACAGCTTTTCTTAGCGAATCAACATCGAATAAGTCCGCTTTAACCACCTCTAAATTTTCATCATCTGGCAGCATTTTAGCCAGCGTGGGGTCGCGCAACATTGCTCTAACCGAATAACCTCTCGTCAATAATTCACATACTACGTGGGCCCCGATGAATCCACTAGCTCCAGTAACTAGGACCGGCATAAACCACCCATACATTACAGGGTCATCTTCTTGCCGCATGGGTGCTACGCACCCAATGATGCGAATCGCCATCTTGCTATGCGTTTTGGTCCTAATCGGGCCACTTGCAGGTTGTTTTGGCGATGAAGAAATCATCGAAAAACAGGAAACCGAGTCATATTATCCTGATATTTTAGAGAGACANTATCTTGATTGGGATTGGAATGGAACTTATGCAATGGTCCTTGAACAAGGGCCACATACGGCACTTGATGTTCAAGAGGCTATGATCGAAGTAGACACTTCGGACATCTGGGAGACCGGTCCACCAACATCCAATGTTCATCTTTCATACTGGCTTCCTTCTAACACACTGGAAGGCGAAAAAGTTCCAGTAATTGCAATCGTTAGTCCATATTACTCCTATGGCCAGCCAGGTTCTGAATCAGGAGCAACAAATGTTGTTGCAGCAGGGCGTGGTGAATTTATCTTCGATAATTTCGTTCCACACGGATATGCATTAGCCCAAGTTTCGGTATTTGGAACTGAGGAATCTAGTGGCTGTTTTGATTATCGCGGAGCAGGAGAAGGCTTGGGTATTCATCATGCAGTTGAATGGCTAGGCCAGCAAAACTGGTCGAACGGAAATGTAGGTTTGTATGGTAAATCATACGAGGGTGCAACACAATGGGAAGCAGCAGCACTTGCTAGCGACCATCTGAAAACAATAGTGCCAATTTCTGGAACTACTGCCTTGCACCCCTTGTTGTACAAGAACGGTAGTGCGGAGGCCAGGAGCCAAGTCATGCATATGAATTATTTTGGCAGCACTGTAGATTACAACGGCGATGATTTGGATAACATATGTCCTGATATTATTGAAGGGATTTTTGCTGGGCCGGTGACTTATGGTATGGGAGAGCTAGACCCTTACATGGAAAACTACTACGATGAAAGAAGCCATATCGACAAAGCATTCCAAAACTGGAACGGGTCAATCTATTGGATTCAAGGAATGCAAGATTGGAATGTAGATCCTCACCAAGTATTCGGCGGACCAAGTGGTGTAAATTGGTATCTCGATTATTCAGCAGCAGGTTATGATGTTAGAGGGATGCTTGGTCAATGGGAGCACAATTACCCAGACCAGTGGACAAAACACAACAATCAGGATTCAGGATACGGGGGCGAAGCAATTCACAATATGACTCGGTGGGACTGGGGGCAAGATTTGTTTGAATGGTTTGAATATTATCTCAAAGGAGTAGGTCCAAAACCAGATAATCACGCCCAAATCCAGAGGAATGATGGCCAGTGGAGAATAGAAGAATTATGGCCGCCGCAAGATGCTGTTTGGGAATCAGTCGACCTCTCTACTTGTGACCAGCAAGGAAGCAGTGTTGGGGGGACATCGGTTATCGGGGGAGGAACCCAATCGGTAACAATCATGTGTGCCGGATTTGAACAAGATATGCACATCGCCGGTTTACCAACTCTACATTTAGATGTAACAGCATCTTTTGATGGCGGGCAGGTTTTCGCAGAACTACAGGATGCTGAAACCGGCCTAAGACTAGGTCATGCTACAATGGATATTCGTTACCACGCTGGAGGATACGACCCTCAAACAGTCTTCCCAGGTCAAAATCTAGTTATGCTGATGGAATTCCAAGCGCTGGACGTAATTTTGCCTGCAGGCCACGGAATAAAACTCGTACTTACAGAAACAGGTGAAGACTACCTCGCTCCCGCCTGTGGGAACTCTTGCCCAGTCTCAGTCAATGGAGGCGTATTTTCCCTCCCTCACATCGATCGTGACGGTAGCACAGTTTTCGTAACTCCGCAGAGTGAAGAAGCCGCTAACAACTGAAATTTTTACAGTTGTTCAAATTCCCAATCACGCGCGATTAGCGCGCGCATTTGAATAATCAACCGCGATATTATCAGCCATTGAATTATGCAAACACCTAATTTTTTTACAAAACCATGGGAATTTGTAGCAAAAAACATAGTAAAATATGAGCGATTGTATAATATACCGTACTCATAACGGGCGTTTTGATACCCATGTGGGCAAAACTAGAGTATATCTGGCTTGATGGAAAAGAGCCAACACAGAGCATGAGAAGTAAGACAATGGTAAGGAGAGATTTTGGAGGCACCCTAGACGAGTGCCCACTATGGAATTTCGACGGTTCCTCAACAAACCAGGCAGACGGAAGTTCTTCTGACTGTGTACTAAAACCTGTAGCTATTTACCCCGACCCTGACCGAAACTCAGGTTACTTGGTAATGTGTGAAGTATTGAATGCCGACGGAACCCCACACTCTACTAATGGACGTGCAACTATTGAAGAAGACGATGATGATTTTTGGTTTGGGTTTGAGCAGGAATATTTCCTATGGGACCCCGAAACCAACCTGCCGTTTGGTTTCCCTAGAGACCAGACCCCCCAAGGTCAATTTTATTGCTCCGTAGGTGCAAAGAACGCATACGGTAGAGATTGTATTGAAGACCACTTAGACCAATGTCTTGAAGCAGGACTTAACGTTGAAGGAATCAACGCTGAAGTTGCTTGCGGCCAATGGGAATACCAGATTTTCGCAAAAGGAGCAAAGGACGCAGGAGATCAAATTTGGGTCTCCCGTTACATAGCTGAGCGCAATGCAGAGAAGTATGGATTGCATATCGAATGGCACCCTAAACCACTCGGTGCAACCGATTGGAACGGTAGCGGAATGCATGCTAACTTCTCCGATACAAGAATGCGAGAAGAAGGCGGCGAAGAACTGATGACAAAAATCTGTGAGGCGTTCGGAAGGAACATCAAGAAACACATTGATGTCTATGGTGCACATAACGAACAGCGCTTAACAGGTCTTCACGAGACCCAATCTATACATGAATTCTCATTCGGAGTTTCTGACAGAGGGGCATCTATTAGAATCCCAGTTACAACCAAAGATGACGGCTGGATTGGAAGACTGGAAGATCGTAGACCATCATCTAATGGCGACCCCTACAAGATTGCTGCAGCGATTATTACTACAACCAAGTCTGCTTATTGATTCGCTTCGGCCTTTCGCAGGCGCACAACGCCAATTATTACAGCGAAAATGACACTGAGTGTCATGATGTTAGCAATGATCATCGATACAGATTCGATTAGGACACCATAGAGTAACCATAATCCTAGAGCTATTGTTACTACACTAAATGTTGCAAGAGAGATACCTTCGTGACGTTTTTTAACCCAAACTTCTCGAATTTGTGGAATCCAGGCAATTATACCTAGTATACCGGCAAAGAGCCCAATCGCTTCGATCCACATATCTGCCATATAGCGGCCTGCCCTACTATCCGGTTTCAAACCTTTCAAATCTAAACCATTAGATTGTAGGAAACCGTTTTGTCCTAACTCGAGATGCAACAGTCATGGCAAGCAATGAAGCGCTAGAGAAACTGAAAGACGCGATGAGCGACGCGGGCAAGTCAGTCGAAGACCTATTCAAAGAAATTGATACAGATGGAGATGGAACAATAAACGGGCCGGAATTATACAAAGGTATCAAGAAAATAGCCGGAGAAGCGTTAACTCCGGGCCAGGTTTCTATGATAATCACCGCATTCGATACTAACGGAGATAACCGAATCGATGCAATGGAATTGCGAAATGCATTATCTTAAACCCGATGTGCATAGGAATTAACTTAGAGCAACAGACTCGCAGTACAACGAATAGACTCAACCCCACTCAGCCCGGGGGTTGCTAAATTCTATTTTTGATATATGCGCGAAGGGGATTATTCTAGAACCATCTTCGCCGACAACCGCTACTAATGGTCCAGATTGATCGTCTATAACCTGGCCAGTTGACAAGTTACTCTTAGGGCCAGTAATTAATCCAAGAACACCTGTGTGATTTACTAAACAATCTATTTTTTCAAACGGGTATTGTAGAATATCTCCGTGCAGGGTTTTCCCACCATTCAAGTGAATGGTGTCCCA
>PAZU01000013.1 GCA_002715725.1 Methanobacteriota archaeon
CCTTCAGTAGGATTACCACCTTGAAAAGTTACAGCAGTACCTGAACCACTAAATGATCCATCTGGATTTATTCCTTTTGCTTGTGCATATCCATTTCCATTTCCTGTATTTTCATATACAGAAACAATTTGACCTGCATTATTACTTGCTATTTTATACATATGCATAGAGTTGCCATCCATTAATCCAATTGCTGTATTAATAAATATATCAGCAGTTGCTTCATTATATTTTATTGCCCTTACATATCCATAATCGTGACTAGAAGTAGATTTTGTCCAACCTAAAATCCAACACTTAGAGTATGCATCATAAATAAGATTAACTGTATCTTCTCTTACTTGATGATCAGAAAATAAAACATGTTCAGTTCCTTTAGATACCGTTGTACCATTTGTAACTGTAATTATACAACCATATAAATAGTTATCAGCTTCTTTTCTATAAACAGCTAAAGATCTTTTATAATGTGGATTATAACAAATTCTACGTCCATTTGAACCACTGTTGCCATCATTTATTAATTCTACTTGACTGCCATTAGATTGAGATACAGAAGATGTTGCTACACTACTAACTGTTCCATCTGCATTTACAATAACAGGAGAACCACTAGTAACAGTACCACTAGCTACTTTTACTGTCTGTCTTGGAATACTTGTATCGTTGCCAATAACTCTCATATACTACTCATCCTTTTTTGATGGATCTACCCAATTAGGATTATTTGACCATTTAGATCCGTCATAAAGATATTTTTCTCCCACCCAATCGGAAGGAACATCTTCTACATTCTTATAAATATTTGTATTGTCACAATTTAAATCCCAAATTACTAATTCAACAGGATCTCCTATATTAATATTTGTGTGCGTTGCACTAATTAATTTTGAATCTTCATATGAAAACTTTGATATCTGAGTTGCTCTTTCTACTATTACTTGCATTAATCTATCCTCTCTTCATTACTTGTAATTAACAATTCTGTTGTTGATATTGCTATACCTGCTTCTATAACAGGATTGCCTGAAACTGTGCTTAATGATCCATCTTCTCGTACATAATAAAACTTTCCGGGTGTAAGACTTTGCCCATCTATTATTGAGTTAGCAACTTTAACAGTTACTGTTTGCCCATTTGTGTATCCACCATCAGCAAATCCTATACAACCTTTAATGGTTGCATTGTTTGTTTGTGCAAATTTAGGTTTTATAGTGTAAGCTTTCAAGTATGATGACGTTGTATCTGCGTTTACTAAAACACTTAATTTTGCATTTGGATCATAAACCATTGTAAAATTTTGTGCTTGATTTCCTGAAAAAACTGAAAGATCATGTCTATTTGCATATTCTGATTGATTGCCACCATATGCTATATATTCTCTTGTGCTTATAATCATCTTTGTTTTACCAGCATCAGATGTATCACAGTATATTATAATATTTGTATTAGATTCTTCGTCATATACAATGTTAGGAAATGTACTTGTATATATATTATACAATATGTTTTGAGTTCCAATTTGGCTAAAATAATTACCATTAAGACCATTATTGGGTACTGTCGATGCAGGTGGGGTAAACTCATACACTTTTAAACCACCATTACCAGAATGTATGCCAGAACTAGCAGCAACTACAACAATTCTATTTCTTGATGGAGAGTACGACATACCATGCCACTCTGTACCTTGAGATTCAAAGACACGAGCAGTACCTATTGTAAATGAAGGTGATGATCCATTCCAAGTTGTTGAACATGCTAGGAGTGTTCCATCTTGTCCATTATCATCATCATTATATACAAATACGATCATAGGATGGCTGTTTGGAGTATTAGCAGCATATACAGATGCAGGATTTCTAGCTTCTGCACCATTTCCACCTTGATGTGAATATGGAACTTCGGTCACTCCTGAAGTTACAAACGCACTTCCATTCCATCTCCATGCTTTTATTCTACTATTTGCATTACCACCATCATAAAACATAAGTAGACCAACACCTGTAGATTGGTCTATAGATGATGTTATATGATCTGGAGAATTGCCTTCTATCATATAAGGAGTACTAAAATTTGAACATGTAGCATTTGTACCTGAACCACCTAATGTACCTTTAGCAATTTTTGTAGTACTACTTTCTCTCCACAGAATCTCAACATGGTCATGTATTTCATTATACATACAATGTATTTTAGTTTTACTATAAGCACTACTAGAAAAAAGAGTATGGTTAGAACCCCATGTTATTGTATTATTAGAAGGATCAACTGTACCAACTTTTACTGTTCCTTGATTATTTGTACTACTATCAGCAGATGCTACAACAATTTGATTTGTATCAGGCACAAAACAAATTGATTTGATATCCCCTGAAGGAGTACTAGTACCAAATGGATTAGTGTTACTACCCACCACTTGTGTAGGATTAATTGATCCACTAATAGCACTTACAGTACCATCAGCATTTAGTAAAACAGGCTTGTTATTTCCTATAGTACCACTAGCTGTTGCTGTAANAGAACCATCTACTGTTTTTGCACCTATAACTCTCAAATTATTCTCCTATTNTGNAATAACTTCGTANGAAATATATAANTCTAAAGTACTTGCTGCACTTGCTTGACCTTCAAATGCATCACCTTCCATTAAATANATAGGTGTTTCAAGAATTACTAAGGTAGAACCTTGAGCTACNGATATATTTTTACAGATATANAAGTTTCCATCTACAGTTATGTTAGNTGTAAATTCACTTCCACCTGCTGTTGTATCTCTTTCAGCCTTNTCTACAAATAAATCTAGTGTTCCTGCATTTGTATTATGTACATTTGCACATGTAATGCTATTAATTTTTACTAATTTTCCACTTGCTACAGTAAAAAATGTTTGTGCAGATCCTGTCATATTAGACCCTATAGAAGACCCACTTATCGTTGCTACTTGTACTACATTTGGATTAGCCATATTTTTTCTCCTTTAACCAAAAACCATAGCCATCGCAATGGCTTTACCTGTTGTGGCAGCATTAGTTGTCATGTATGTTCTAACAGTTTGAACATTTGTCATCTTCATAGTGCCATTATCATTTATTAATATCCCATCGCCATCTGCTAATGCATCTGTACCTCTAGCTGTATCACCATCAATTAAGTTTAACTCAGTAGTTGTAACAGTTGCACCATCTAAAATATTTAGTTCAGTAGCAGTAGAGGACATTACAACATTCTCATTAATTTTAGGACTTGTTAATGTTTTATTAGTAAGTGTATCAGTAGATACAAGAGATACTAATGTGCTATTAGCTCCTTTAGGTAATAGCATAGTATTCGTTACAGCTTCACTATGAGGTTGTGATTTTAATATTTGCCCATGACTATTAGCATGACAATTTAATTGTATCTGACCCTCTGTGTCACTTCCATTACCTTGAACTTCTAGAATATTTGTTGCAGGTTTAACTTGTAAGTTGCCTGATGCAGTAGTAGATATACCACCAAATACAGGTGCAGTTAATGTTTTGTTAGTAAGTGATTGTGTACCTGCTAATGTTGCTACTGTATTATCTATTGCAACTGTAACTGCTTGCCCTGTAGCAGATGTATCTATACCTGTACCACCTGTTACTGCTAATGCTTGACTATCTAAATCAATAGCAAATGTTCCTGAATCAGCAGTACCATCTAAGTCTTGTGCAGTAACTTGTGAATCTACATAAGCTTTTATAGATTGCTGTGATGCAATGCCTGTTGCACTATCAGATGCCATATCATCTTCATCAAGAAAACTTTTACCATCTAAGATGTTTAATTCAGCTGCAGTTGATGTAACAGCAGTAGAACCAATTTTTAAATCGCCCTCTGCAATAATAACACTACCTGTACCTACAGGAGTTATAGTTAAATCTGTATTAGTTCCTATAGTTGATATAGTGCTACCATCAATAACTACATTATCAATGTGTAAATCTTTCCACACATTTCCTGTTTTACCTAGTCCTACTGATGCTGAACTAGTAGCAAAAAAAGCATTTGCATCTGTACTGTATTGNCCTGCNGGTCCTATAACTGAAACTCTAGCACTATCTGTACCATTATGAGAATGCCCTGTTGTAGCATTAAATGCTGCTATAATAGTTGTAAGCTCATCATTAATATGCTCTTCTTTGATAATGCCACCAGATGTAGGCAATCCCACCCCATTCTGCGTGACTGTTCTAACCTGATATGTATTTCCCATTATCTATGTTCCTTTCTATTGTCTTGTTTCTGTGCTGTATTCTAGAACAGCCGTGTCTAGTCTAAATGGTGGGTTAGTTGACTCTTCTTCTATTCGTATTGCAATTGTTTTACCTGAACCTATAATGTTATTATTGTATAATTTATTAAGTTCTGTACTATATGTATCTGAATCATATGTGGATGAAGATGAGTTATATAAAACAGAACCAACACCTGTAGTTACTACATCTATAGCATTTGGCTGTACAACACCTGATCCTTCTTGATCATACTTAATTTGCAATTGTGCCGTTATAGCACCTTCTGGATCTAAATATAGACCACACTTATAAAATGTTTTTCTTATAGTTGGATCTTGTATTGGCATATATGGTGATTCATAAATACTTTTAATTTTAGTGCTATCAAAACCATTTGTAATTTCTAATTGATAAATATAGCCATCTTCATTTGCAAATAATATTAATTCTCCAACCGAATTAAAAGCACCATAATATCTAGAATCAGATGTAAATGATTTTATACCTCGTAGTGTTGCCCAATTTAAACCTGTACCACCTTGATCGATAAATTTTGTAGCTAGTAGACCTTCTGATTCGCCTGAAGTATATCCTTGATTATATGCAAATAATCTATACTGTCCTTTTTCACGCAAAATTAAAGAATCAAAGTTAGTGCCTAATAGACTGTCTACATCTTTCTTTATTGGCTTTGATGCAACATCTAATCCAAAATCACCAATCTTATCTGTAGCTGCTAATGATCTAATACCATCTGGTGCTACGAATAAAACGTCACCACCTACCTCTTGAATTGTATCTTCTCTAATACAACCAATATCATCTGTAATAGCTGAAAGCTTAAAATCTGAAACACTTGTTCCTGTTATTTTCTGTATTGTATTTTTTGTAAACACAATAATCTGTTCTCTAAATACAATTAAACCTGTTACTGTATCCTTTACATTTATCTCTATTACACCAGCACCTGCATTATTAAAATCATTATCAACACCAATCGAGCCTATAATCACTTTGTTTGTTTTAGCTAAAATTATATGATTCTTAAATGCTACTGCAAACTTCGTACCTATAGTTCCTGAAAAAGCTGCATTTGTTTGATCAGAAAATGTTACACGACTACCTATAGATTGTGATCCATCGTAATATGCAATTGAATTAACACCATCTACTATAATAGTCTTTTCACCTGCACCAAAATTGTAATTAACAAATCGTATCTTACCACCTGATGTAGTACTTCTTTGTGCTACATTCGTTGCATTATCCGCATGAGCTTGCGTTATGTTACTACTATCAACAACATAATATTTATCATTTCTTGCAACTAAAGCCGTGTATCCATTGCTTACACATGCAACTAACTGAATACGCTTTTGATTATCATTAGGACTACCTATCACGTTGCCTGATGCATCTTTTATAGGCACTAGAGCTGAATTAAATTTTTGATACCCTTTTATTTTGCTGTAACCACCTGATAAAGATGGTTCAAAGTTCTGTAAAATTGTAGCACTACCTATTGCATTTGTACCATGTTGCAAAGGACTTAAATTAGATATTAGACCACCTTTAAACTCTACAGGAAATGTTTGCCAATCAGTCGCCATTTACGATACCCTCAATACGTTGTTTACCCCACTTGTATGTACAATCATAGAAGATCTTAAATAGTCATATCTATTAATATAAAGACTTCTCATGTACTTAATACCTTGCTCAAATCTTTGTTGTGATACTTGTGCAGACTGTGTATCTCCTCTAAACTGATAAGCATAAAACATTGCACCATCGACAATAACATGTCTAAACTCTTGTGGTATTGTCGGTACATCACTAGCTTGCTCCAAAACAACAGGATTCTGATAATATTCATAAACAACTTCATATGCTTTATCAGGACTAGGTATAAATACAAATTCTTGACTAGGTGTTCTAACTACATGTCTAGGCACAGTTCTAATGCCTGTACTAGTATTATATTCGTGATCTACATATGTTTCTAGATATTCTTGATAATCTAATGCTTTTAACTTTTTAGTTTCTACATTAAGTGTTGTATTCTTCTTAATACGAAAACTATCCATGTTTATAAGTTTAGCATCTTCAGGATATGGATATCTAACTATACCTGCTGAAAGAACCTCTTCTTGTTCTCTATGATTCCACGGCCAACTAAACTCTTCGTGATTGATATGTCTAATAGATGAATTAACCGCATCCCTTGCTGATTCATAAAAACCTTTAGCTGATAAAAAATTAGTAGTAGAAAGCTCTACTTCATTCAATCTTCTATTGATCTCATTAACTAAATCTAAATAATTATATGCCATATTAGTTTTCCTTAATACGTAATTTTGCCACACGTTCAGATACTAGTCCTGTGCTATCTGTTATCTGACTAGTTATTTTGTAAGTAACATTATTTGTTCCACTACTTAATCGTATTGTACATACAGTATTTGTACTATCTCTTAATATGCCACCAAAAATTGTAGTAATTCCATTTACTGTTGTATTTTCTGTAGTACTAATTTGTGTTTTTACACCACTTTCATTATCAATAAACCATAAATTTGCTACAATAGTTGACCCTGAATTAGTTGCATGGTCATAGCCTAAGAATCTAGACCAATCCATACTGTAGTCTAATGTTTCATCAGGATCTTTTGATGGAAATTTAAATGACATTTTATATCCTTTACGCTGCTATTTTTGTTGTTCTAACTATATGACTTCTAGGTGGAATAATAATAGTTCTATTTTGATCATCAACAATATTTGTTGCTTTAACAATATGTTGTCTTGTAGGTACTACTATAGTTCGTAATTGACTTGATACATTATTTGAACTATTAATATTATGTCCTCTATAGGACACAAATACTGTTCTATCTTTTGCATAGTCATCTTGATTAATGGTAGTAATAATTACATCATCTAATGGAGATGTTAATTGTAACGCAAAACTACCTATTGAAACATTAGCTGTACCAATTATACTAGGCTTATTAAAACTTGTTGTTAACTCAAATGTTGGTAAAACAAGATTAGCTGTACCTTCTACAGATACTGTGCCTAAACTTAAACTTGCTACATTTGTTGTAAGTGTAACATTAGCAGTTCCTACTGTTGTTACTGCATCTAAACCATCTGATAAACTTAATGCAAAACTAGGAAGAGTTAAACTTGCAGTTCCTGAAGTACTGATTAAACCTAATTGCAGTTGCCCTGTTGGTATAAAGGATGCTTGAGAGTATGTAGAAGATGCATGATCGTATGTATTCGTGTCGTATGTAGCTACTGCATTAGTTAGTACTACATTTGCATCGCCTTCAAATAATAATGTTCCTACAGATAATGTAGCTAATAAAGATGGAGCATCTACATTTTTAGATATCTCTATTCCTGTTGTGCCTAAAGATAATGCTAAAGGACTAAATGCAGATAGATTAACAGTTGCATTTAAATGCTGATGACCTGCACCATAAGGTTGTGTAGCGAGAGGTGAATGTCCTAGCATCTATCCAAAAGTTCCCCAACTTTGTTTTCTTGATCCTGCTACTTCAGGTAAAGCCGCAAGAGGTGGTCTATAATAAGAATTAATTGATGTGCCTGTTCTAGGTAATACAGTTGTAAAAGTTGATCTAATACCCTGTCCTAAAGAAGCAATAAAACTTAATGGCACAGTTGGATTATTTAAAAGATGATAAGGTGATTGTTGTGTTGCTATTCTTGAAGGAAAATTAAAAGCACCAGAATTATATGCTGTCATAATTTACACCTTTTCAAATGCCCATAACATTTTACCACCTGATAAAAAACATCTATAGTTTTTAGGAGTGTTATCGTTACTTTGTATATCTGTCATATGATAAGGAAGAGCATTCTGACCTTGTATAGCTTCTGTTGCCCATCCTATTTGTTTTATACCTTTGACTTCTCTGTAAGGTCTTCCTGCTGATGGCTGTCCTACTATTAAAGGATTAATAGATTGAACAGGATTGCCACTATTATCATAATCTCTCATATTAGGAAAATGATGCCTTAAATCAGTAACGTAAGTAAAAAAATCACTATTTGCATCGTGATAAGTAGCAGAAGTGCCATAGCCTGTGTTATCATATGTTTTGTAATAAGGTGATTGATATGTAGCATTACTATATTCTTGGACAGTAAATCCACCACCATTATTTAAACTTTCAGAATTTCTTGACATTAAAGTATTATTTCCTGATGCAGTAAAGTCAACATGCCTATGAAAACTTGCATGCCCAAACATATACTTTCCATCTCTTGAACTATAAGTATTAGTTGTGCCAGAATAATTAGTGTTAGTTCTTTGATGAATACCAATACCATACCACGGGCAATGTAGAGAATTAGGAGCGTATTCCCAATTGTAACCTTGTGTATGATCACAGATTCCAAAAGTAGTGTACCATGCTCCATTAATATTATAACCACCTGATGTTGCATATGTCGGGCCCCAGAATAACCATAAATATTCTGCTGTAGCTGCACATAAAAAATCTCCATGCTGTTCAGAACTTGTACCACCCCCCATTGCTGTGTTATCATACCACGGGCGTCTTTTTGCTGCAAAACTACTATATATATTAGAAGTTGTAGTTGAAGCATATCCTATTGTAGTACCATCTATCCATGCATTTGCAGAAGTTGCTCTACCCACTTGAGTTTGAATCATAGTAGCTCGTATACTAGAATATCCTTGTGCGTAAGGCATATAAAATCGTACAGCTTTTTTAGTTCCGTCAGTAAAAGCTTTTGGTGAAGCAGCACAAAGAGTTAAAGTAGTTGTATTATTCTCACTACCATCTGCAGGATCTATTTTTGTCCAACCCCCTGCAACAGTATTTCCTAGTACTTCAAAACTATTACAACCTGTTGGTGTAGATGGTGTACTGTTTGCACTTGCTGTAGCTGTAGCAATAATAGCATTTATAAAACCTAACTGCCCATAATTACTGCTATTGCAACTAAATCTTGTTAACATTTAAACTCCTCCTATTGTTTGTGGTACTACATAACAAGCTAAACCACCTGCTTCATTATCATCATGTGTATCGTAATCATTGCCTGCATTATAGCCAGATTTATGCCACCTTATTACTCTGTAAGTGTCACTTCCTACAGTAACAGGAGATCCTTGATAATCTGCATGATCCGCTGTTCTATACAAGAATGGAACTTTTGCCATTACTCCTGGATTCATATATCCCGTCTTATCGCTATTGGTATCAGTCCAACCATATGTATATGCCATAACTTGATATAAAGGATTATTTAATACTGTACTGTCTGACTGCATTATTTTATTTATTACTTGTGGATATAAAGGCAAAGTTACCATGCCCCGTTGGTTATCTGCAAAATAAGGTGTTCTTGAATACAGTCCATTAGTACTAAAACTCAATCTACCTGGACACTGAACACCTAGTTTTTGGTTACTTTGAGCTGCATAGCCTACCATACTTTGTGCAAAAGTATCATAAGTATCTATATCAACCGAATCTCTTCTGTTATTCTTTACTACCCAACTAAAACCCGGATATGTAGATTGACCNCCTGCCCATGTACTATGTGTGTAACAATATTCTTGTTGTTTATCTGATTCAAAATCTAAAAATGCCCATACTACATTGCCTATATATCCTGCAGTAGTTGAAGTATAATTAACAACAAAAATGATCCAATACTTACTAGCAAAAACTTCTATATTTNNTANTGTGGAANTANATAATCTTGACNNANANTTACTACTACTACTATTATTATAGTGAGATGTAAAACTTAAACCAAATGCTTCATAAGTTGTACCTGTATTACTAGAATTAACTACAGTTCTCATAAATCCACCTTGTAATCCACTAAATTTTAAATGTCTTTTTGGTTGAAAACCTGATTTATAATCATGGTGATATTTGTCCATAACAATACTTGCACTATTGGTATCAGCAGAAGCAATGTTTTGATATATTGATGTAGTTCCATCTGCTGCTTTTATAGCACCTAATCCACCTGTACCACCACCAATTATAAAACTAGATTCCCTCTCCCAATAACTTGCATTTAAACTCGATACAGCAGTATATGTGCCATCTAAGACTTTTCTAACGTCAACCATCATAGCTCCCACGACAGCATCACTATATGACATTCCTGTTTTGGCGACAAATCTACAAAACATTACCAATCCTCCGGGGTTACATCTGTTACGTGATTATTAGGATCAACTAAAAATACACTTTGTTCTTCTAGTAGTGCAAATATAACTAATAATTTATTTTTTTGTGGAAGAAGATCTAAACCAGACCAAGACCCAGCTGATTCAGGTCTATCTTTATGAACAGTAGGAAAATATTTTTCAATAGGTATTTCANTTACTTCTTTTAAATCATCAACATCTGCATTTTTTACTATTTCATATACCTTAACTATATTGTCTTNAGTTTTAAAATCTTCTTNAATTNTTTTTTGTTCTTCTTCTGTAAGTGCCATTTAATCCTCCGTATACTCAAAGATTACATTTAAATTTGATCCAGGTGCTGAAGCTGAACCTACCGCANTAATATCTACAGTTAAAAAATCATCAACATCTAAATCTATAGATACATTTGATGTTGTTTTTGATTGCCCTGCAGAAATATTAATTGTTGTGGTTGATGTTGAGCTTGCTGTCACATCTCTTGCTCGTACGGCTACTGTTACTGTACCATCTGCAACAGTTCCTAATCGTGCAGTAATCTTTTGTATATTTAAATTTTTAGGTGCATACCACCTATCTGTACCTGTAAAGGTTTCTAAATTCTCAAATTGATTTAATACTATGTTCTTAACAATAGCATTCTCTATGTTGCCACCTGTTGCTGTTACTGATAATGTAGCATCAGCCGACATATTAATTATACTTGTTCCCACGCTATTACTCTCTTTACTTTGCTCTACTACTCTTGATAAAGTAGTTCCACTAGCAGTATATTGTCCTGTGCCTATTTCAAAATTAGCACCATCTTCAATAACGTATTTTACCTTTTGTCCATCTGTAATACCTGCTTCAGCAAAAGTTTGAAAGCCTGTAAAAGCAGTTCCTAGTACAAGTGGATTTGTTGTTCCTGTAGAAGTAATATTAACTTTTACTCGATTTGCAAAAGCTAGACCCATTAAGCAATCCTTATAATAGCTGTGCCTGTTCCTGGTGCTGGCATAGTAACTGTAAATGTACCTGCATCTGATGATTGCGTTGAACCAAAATCTATAATTGCAACAGCTTTATTACTGTCAGATGAATTATAAATAATTGCTCCATTTGCGTCTATAGTAGCACTTGTAAATTGTACATTATCAAAATCAACAAAGGCGGTTGATGCACCTGATCCACCTGTTACTGCAACATTTGCCAGCGTTGCACCACCTGCTGAATAACTACCTGTATTTCCTATCTCATCACTATTACCTGTGACATCAGAATAGTTTGTAGTAGCTGGTCCATACGTACCAGATTCACCAGACTTTATTAAGGCTAGTTTAAATGTATCAGTTCCAAATGCATGTATGCCTTGCAATAACTCTTGTTTAAAAGTATTACATAGTGCAGTTGTAATTCCCATTCTAATCTCCCATTATTAAAAGAAAGAGGGCAAGTTTCCCTGCCCCCTCTCAAGTGCATTATGCTAAGTAATCCCTATCGACTTCATTAGCTTGCTTAGATGTACCTGTATTGCTTACATCCATTAACATTGCGTAAACACGTAGTTTACCTGCAGAAAAAGATGCTCCTGAACCTGCCAATAATAAATCAATAGTATCGTCAGATGCAGAAACAGTCATTCCTGTAATGGCAACTTGAGGAGCATAAGCTCCATCAGATGCACCATCAATGTCAAAGGCTGTTACAAATTCATCAGTATCACCACCTGTAAATCCTAATGCAGCTGTTGCATCTGTGCCTGTATTCATAGTTGCACTTGCGACAACTTCAAAACCTGCAGCAACAACTAGATGACCAGCAGGCAAGGTTAATGCTTGTACTGTGTCACCATTAGGATTAATACTGTTAGCTGTAAGGTCAATTTCATTTTGCACCATATACATTCTGCGACCTGGATTTCCTCCATATCCCATTGCAGGTGCAAGAGCTGCTGTTATATTAGCCATGATAAACCCCCTTACGCTACGTTATATTTAGCAGTAACAATTGCTTCAGGACGTAATATCTTACGGCCGTAGAGGTGCATACCTCTTACAATGTCTGCAAATGAGTCAGGATCACGATAAGTTTCTGTCTTGCTGATTTGTTCAGCAGTAGCAACAGCAGAATCATGTCCTGCAACAATCACACCAAAATCTGTGTTTTGGTTTGAATCACCAGATGTACCTGCTCCACCACCTACTGCTGGTAAGTTGCTTGAAACGTGTACTCTGAATCCACCTAGATTGTTTATAGTAAGTCCATTTTTAAGACCTGCTTCAGAATAATCAGCATTAATTAGCTTTGAATTTTCATCCTGTAGTAGCTCCATAAAAATTGGATCAACNACTAGCCAACGACCTTGNNTATCAACTTGCTGTTGATTCAAAAGTCTTGACATTCTATTAATGACTTGCATAGGTGTCACAGTTGCGGTAATTGCACTTGCTTGACCTGGCAAGACATTTGCTAATGGAATAGAATGATCAGCTGCACCACCTGTGGTGATTGCACTAAATGAATCTTTTCTTAACTTCATAGAAGTAAGAAGTTCATCTGAACCGGCAGTTGAAACTGCTTTTGTTCCATTAACACTTGAGTTCACAGCATTACCAACAGCATGTTTGGATGGCTGTGAGTAACCTGACAAGTATGCCAATACTTCTTGGTCATAGTTATCAGATAATCTATATGCAGCTCTGTCTGTTGCAAGTTGCATAAAGTTTACATGACTATGAGCTTCTTCAATGTCATCCATCTTNAAAGCATAGTAGTTTGCTTTGTCGATAACAAGGCTGAAGTCCTCATCGTCTAGATCTTGTGCTGACACTTGTGTGCCACGCTTATATTCACTAACCGAAATTTCTGGTTCTTTGATAATCTTTACTGTATCCCCTTGATTAGCAATTTCCCCGAAATAATCAGAATTAGTGATATCTCCAACTACAGTAGACTTACGAAAGGCAAGCTGTACTTGTTTGGAGTAAATGATCGCAGAAAAATTACCATTAGGTAAATTACCATGACCAGCTTCTTTTGGAAAAGCCATATCACATCTCCTTATATTTGGCTCTAGAATACTAACACTCAAAGAGAGGTCATACTTTTAAGGTGAATACATGTATTGGCTTAATTGTATGAGTGGTTCGCTTTTGTATTACTATTAAGTGGTTATCTTGCACCACCTGATATGTCATACACAAATTGTCCTGTACGAATAGCTTCCATGATTTTATCTTGGTTCTTTTCATACTCTCGTGTAGACATTTTGTTTACTACCGACTCTTTAAGGTAGGATGCAGTTGCATCGGCTTGAGGTGTCGATCTTCCTCTTTTTGGTGCGACAGCCTTAGCGGCTGACAAATCAACATTTGATTTTGTTGATATTCCTTTATCTGCTTTATACAAATCAATTACTCTAGATGCTGCTTTTGCATCAGTTGCGTTTTCGTATAGAGCATCTTGAATCCACTTAGGCTGATTTTCTGCCCAATCGTGAAATTCATCTTGTTGTCTAATCTCATTAAAGTCAGGATGAAGTGCTAGTAATTCAGCCTCTGCTTTTTCGACTCTAGCTGATTCTCTCATTCCTTCTATCTCTTTGACTCTTTTATCTAAATCTTGTGATGCCTCTTTTGCTTTTTTACTTGCAATAGTTTCAACAATACCTGCAACATCAGGATATTTTTTTGCCCATGCATCAATTTCATCTTCTGATTTAGGTAAAACTAATTCGTTCTTAGTTGCTAGATCTAATTGTTTCTCAAGCTTTTCGATTCTATCTGTCCAACTTTTTTCTTTGTCAGCTAGATGTCTTCGTAGATCTCCATATCGTTTTTTAAATGTCTGCTCCTCTTTATTGAGGATCTCATCTTTGCTATCAGTTTCAGGAACTTCTGAACTCGTGACCTTTTCAGTTGTTTCTGAAACCCCATCTCCTTGTGCTTGAGAAGACAGTTGTTCCAATTCTTTTTCAGCTTCTTCAATCCTTTCCTTGTTTTTATTTTTTGGTCTAGGATTTACATATCCTGCAACTTTTGGTTTTTCTACTTCTGCTAATTCTGGCATTATTTCCTCCTATAGGGTCTATATATTAGAGTAGCTATATTGGTTACTTCTTCTTTGTGGTTCTTTTTCTTTTAGGTCTAGTAATTAAACCACCTGTTGCTCGTTTTTGTCCTGTTGAAGCCTCAAATGGATCATCAGATGCATCTGACTCTGCTTTCTTTCTATCAATAGCAGCTTGATCTGTTACTAAGTCCTTTGTTCTATTTATAACTTCTTTTTGTTGTGCTTTTGCCTGTCTTCTATCTTCATTATCAGATTGTCTACTTGCAGATCCTTGTAAAGATATCTTTCCTGAAGAGTCTGCTTCCAAACCACTCGTTTTTGGTGTTGTCGCAGTTATATCGGTAAATCCACTTGCACCTGATTTTGCTTTGTCTTTTCCATACCTATNTGCCATTGCTCCTGTAGTATACCTAGTCATAGCACCAGGATTCAAAATTGTACCTGCAGTTTGATCCGATTTAGATTCATATTTTAGTTGATCCGATATTGGTTTTACATATGGCTCACCACCACCGCCACCATCACTTATTATTGTAGGATTAAAACTGTCTGATTCATATGTACCTGTTTCAGGATTCCACGTAATAGTTCTACCACCTATTTTAAATGTACCTTGAATCATTCCATCAGGATTCATCTTTAAGATGCCATTCAATGTATNTATTTGAGCTTGTGAAAGATCTTTGCCTGTTTTAGGATCTACACCTCCCTCTAGAATTACCATAGATCTACCTACGATATGTTTATGATTAAGTTTAACAATAGGTTTAGTTATGCCTTTTAATATGCCACCTATTAATGTATCCTCTGTGCCATCATAATATTGGCTCATATCACCATAATAGTCTGTCATTTTATCCATGCCCCAACCCTTTATAAAATCATCAGGTGCTGGACCTCGCTTGTCATCATCATCATCATCTCTAGGTGGTTCAGGTTCATCTTCTGTTTCTCCTGAATCTGTAGGTCTAGACTCTCCATCTTTCCATTTATCGTATTCATCTTGTCCAATACGATCAATAACAACTTTTTCTTCATCAGGATTTAACGATAGCTCACTACAACCTTTTAGTATATTTAAGCCTGCATCACTTGTTATATCTACATAATTCACATCATCAACTGTTGTTGAATTAGCTGAAATAGGCACTCTATTACCTGATACTAACACTTCTATTTGTTTACATCCAGACGCAATATACCGAGCTAATGATGCACCTTGCCCACTACTTTGTCCTGAACCAAAATATTCATCAGTATTACTATAGTCTAACTGTGGATTATTCGATACACCTGTAAATCCACCATTATCAAAACTTCTAATTAATCCACCTCTATTGGCTTGTTGTGGCATCATAGGTGGTGTAGGAGCATCTGTCTGTAATTCAGATATGTCAAATGGCAACGCTTGAGGTGTTTGCTCTTGTGGTATAGGCTCTCCACCTATCCTACCTCTAGCATTCATATCTGCTAATCCCATCTTGGCTTCTTGTACTGTTGCTTCATAAAACTTTAATCCATGAAATTGTACAGCATCTGCTGGTATTACATATTCACCCTCACTCAATTGAGCAGGTATATCATCACGAACTTCTTTAGCTAATGATCCGGGAGGTACTTCATTGCCACTTACAGGATCACGAGTCATGCCATCATTTTGCATTCCCCCTTGTTGCATTAGCATATTCATTTGTTCATCTTGTGTTGCCATTTTCTGTTCCTTGTTCTTGCATCATTGCACCAATACCTATCATACCCGGTATTGTAAACAATGATTGTCCACCTCTCATAGCTTGTTTCATCTTTTCAGTTAAAAATACTATCGTTTTTAAAGGNACATCTCTATATAACATTTTTTTATTTATGTTATTTGAATTGGGATCTAGTTTTCTAGAAACTTCATACTCTTGTTTAGTTGAGTTCCATTCCATTATATCTGTTTTAAAAGCATCATTTAATTCCAATTCCTGTTCTTTTGCTACTATCTCATACACATTATCAAAATATGATATAGGATCATTTATAGGTATATTAGCCTTATCAACTGCTTCTTGTTTTATGTTTCCTAAGTTGAAAAATTCACCACTTTCATCAAAGACATCATTAGAAGTTCTATTTTTAAAATATTCTGTTGCTTTTTTTCTAAACCTTGTTTTGCTTAGACTACTAGGAACATTAAGTAAACTTCCACCACCTAATTTTAATGCATCAAAAAACTTGTAAAGATTCTCGTATCCCTCATTTGATGTTGTATCCAAATAGTCAATAATTATACCTGACTCTTCAAGACGATCCATATTTGGGTCATTAAAAAATTTAGATAACGTAGGTTGTAGCATAGAACTATTAGTTCCTGCATATTGCTCATATCTAAAAGATCCTTCTTTTCTCATTTTTAAATACTTTTGTCTAAATGAAGATAATTGCTCTGCAAACTGATTAGATACATCATCAACAGTAAATGGTTTATTATCAGGATGATCAAATGCCCCAAAACGAAAAAAAGCATCTAAACGTGCAATTGCTAAGTTTCTTTCGTATTTAGATACATTTGAAATTCCTGAAGTAAACATTTTGTCGTATAATTTATCGCCAATAACAGACATTAAAGCAAGTTCATCAATAGCATCATCGTATAATACAGCATTATACACATCATTTAGCGTAGTTTCTACATGATTATCAAATACTTCATCTATAAGATCTTGAGCATATTTTTTCTTTTGGGTATCTATTGATCCTTTTTGTATCATGCCTTTTTGATTTTGTAATTTTCTTTTTAAAGCTGCAAATTGATCTGCACTTAAACTATCTGTATTTGTTAATTGTTTATCAAAATTACTTGTATCTGCAACATCAGGTACTTGAATAACTTTAGCATTAGGATCTAATTCTTTTACAATATTAACTAACTGTCTAGCCCATTCTTGATTATAATAAGTTATTTTACCAATATTTCTTTCACCACTTGTTTGCCATCTATTAAAAACTCTTTCACCTGATGGTATACCAAAATAATCTGAACCATCATTCATTGCATGTTGTAACATTCTTTTTAACATTAATCTTAACGCTGATTTGTTATCATTTACAAATGGCATACCGGGCCTCCATTTAATAACAGAACCACTTTTATCTTTATTTCCCTCAAAGATTATTTTCATAACATTATCAATATTAAAACTTTTTTCTTTATATCCACCTTGCTGTCTTCCTTTATCATCTTTTGTAGGAGCTAAAGCTTGAACAAGATCACCTTGACCCTCCATGACATTAGTAATTAGCCTACCATTATAATAGCCTTGAGCCAACAACGATGAAAAAAGCATTTCGTGATCTTTTGGATAAGGGCGATTATGTCCACCATATCCAGGAATTGTACTTATATCTTGCTTAACATTTCCAGCTTGAACCATTGTATCTATTAATTTTTTACTCTCTCTATATTTTTCAAACACCTTTAAAGATAATTTTTTAAGATCATCAGGAGCAGCAGTAAATGGATAAGCTAGTGGTTCACCATCAATTCCATAAGATTTTTTATATGGATCATCATTTGATACACCATACCTAGCAACTTCCTCAAAAGTGTAATCTTCTCCAAGATTATAAGACTCTCTTAACTCATTAAATTCTTTTTCTATATTTTTAAAATTAACTAAAGCTTTAGACTGTTTAGCTGTAAGCTGTGCATATTCTTTATCAAATTTTTCTTCTGTGCGTTTCATGTAAATTGTAGGATCTATAGTTAAAGTAATTTCTTTTGCATTTTGTCCGTATCTAACGTGATATTCACTTTCAAGACCATATCTATTGATGTACTGTAAAGGTTCTGGCACATCAACATTTGCAAACGATTTTCCACTAAGAATTAATGCATTATCATAAACATTTTTTGCTTGTATTAAAGCTTCTTGAAAAGACTCCAATTCTCCTTGTTCTATATTGTAATAAAATGGATCTTGATACTCACTCACCTTTGTACCCACAAGAAAGTTTTTTATTTGTTCTTCACCCCATTCCTTTTCACCAGGATGAGCAACATAGTATTTTTGATCTGCAAGATTTCTGAATATAGGATCTCCACTATCTACTTCACCATCTTTAGCTCTAAATTGAGAAGTTCTATGAACAGAATAATTTCCCTTAATAGGATTAGTATAACGTAAATATCTTTGTTTTAATTGACTAAATAAATTATCTTCATGTATGCCCTGTAGTTCAAACTGATTTCTATTTACTAATCCTGATTTTGATGGGGCTGTATATGAACCAGGATAACCAGGAAATAATTGATGATACTTTTCCATAGTTTTTTCAAGTTCTGGAGTTCCAATTACATTTTCATATCCTTGAAAATATTTTTTACTTAAATTAGGAGTTGCTAATGCAGCTACAGTAGGAGGTATAACACTTTCTGCTCCACCTGTGGGAACACCAAACTCTTTAAATTCTATGCTATCTAATTCAATATCTGATATTCTAGTAATCTCATCTAAATCTAAATCATTTAGTTCAGTTCTATATCCCATTTGACTAGGCTCTTCTTCCATACGCATTCCTAGTCCATAAAAATCTTGACTATCTATAAGTGTAGGAAGATCTTTAAGTTGTCCTTCCGGAGAATACAAAGAATTGATAAATCTTGTATATCCAACATCTTCTGGATCTGGTATTGTAGGATCAGATTCCAAGTTTATCATGTTTTTTCTTTTATTTAAAAGATAATTTTTATAAGCTATCAATTCGTCTCTAGTTGCAGGTCTATGACCTAATTCTCTTAATCTTTCATCAGTAGCTCTACTTTCACCTAAAGAAGTATAATATGCTTTATTCTTTGAAACTTTAAGTTTGGCATCATCTTGGTCTTCAAATATACTTCTATTTGGATCGTATCCTGCTTGAAGATTTCCTCTATCTATGTAATCATAAAAATCGTAATCTTTATCTATGCCTGCACGAGGAGAATTATATCCACCTAATCTTCCTTGAATTAGTGCTGCTCTTAACATTTTAACTTGAGCATTAAATAAAGGTGAAAATCTAGAAAACAAGTAAACATTATTAACTTCTACATTTTGTGCTTCAGGAAGCAATATTACATCTTTCATATCTGATTTTTCATAATACTTTCTACTAATATCAGTTACTATTTCATGTATTTGTGTTCTTGTATTTTTAGTAGGATCAGGTTTTCTTTGTTGTAATGCTAAATGAAAAGAAGCAAATAAATTATCTAAATCTTGATCTAAA